>NZ_JBIBGE010000001.1:0-346936 GCF_042956345.1 Pseudomonas sp. NPDC008258 | reverse complement strand
TTGGCGCGAGTAGTATTTGCCCTACTGAAAAGCGGAGACGAGTATCGATCAAAAGCCGCTTAAAAAACTTCCCTAAAACCATAGAATCTCCCACAGGTACAACGCAGGCCTTGAGGGCGGTGGTGTACTTGTGGGAGCTGGCTTGCCGGCGATAGGGCCGGTAAAGCACACAACCCGCTACCAGACAAGCTAACAGTTGTCGAGATATGGTTGGGCCGGTCCTTTGCGTATACTGCAACCTATGTTCGCCCACACTGCTTTGCGCCAGCGTTGCGCCAAATGGCTTTTCGCAACCGGACTCTTTCTGCTGCTCGGTGCCTGCGTTGAAAAACCCAGCACCCTGGAGCGCGTGAAGGAGGACGGCGTGCTGCGCGTCATCACCCGCAATAGCCCGGCCACCTACTTCCAGGACCGGAACGGCGAAACCGGCTTCGAGTACGAGCTGGTCAAGCATTTCGCCGACGATCTCGGCGTGAAGCTGGAGATCGAGACCGCCGACAATCTCGACGAATTGTTCGACGACCTTGGCAAACCTTCCGGCCCCGTGCTTGCAGCCGCTGGCCTGGTCAGCAGCGAGCGGCGCGCGGCCCAGGCAAAATTCTCGCACCCTTACCTGGAAGTGACCCCACAGGTCATCTACCGCAACGGCCGCCCACGCCCGACCAACGCCAAGGGCCTGGTCGGCAAGAAAATCATGGTGCTCAAAGGCAGCAGCCATGCTGACCTTCTGGCCGAGCTGAAAAAGCAGAACCCTGGCCTGGAATATGAAGAGTCGGATGCCGTGGAGGTGGTCGACCTGCTGCGCATGGTCGACGAAGGCCAGATCGACCTGACCCTGGTCGACTCCAACGAGCTGGCAATGAACCAGGTGTACTTCCCCAACGTTCGCGTTGCCTTTGACGTGGGCGACACCCGCGACCAGCGCTGGGCAGTAGCAGCGGGCGAAGACAACAGCCTGCTCAACGAGATCAACGAATTTCTCGACAAGGCGCAGAAGAACGGCACCCTGCAGCGCCTGAAAGACCGTTATTACGGCCATGTCGACGTATTAGGCTATGTTGGGGCCTACACCTTCGCCCAACACCTGCAACAACGCCTGCCCAAGTACGAGAAGCACTTCAAGAGCTACGCCAAGGTCGAGCAGGTGGACTGGCGCCTGCTGGCCGCCATCGGCTATCAGGAGTCGATGTGGCAGCCAGAGGTCACCTCCAAGACCGGCGTGCGTGGCCTGATGATGCTGACCCAGCGCACCGCCCAGGCCATGGGCGTGTCCAACCGCCTGGACCCCAGGCAGAGCATCCAGGGTGGTGCCAAGTACTTCATGAAGATCAAGGCTGAACTGGACGACAGTATCCAGGAGCCGGATCGCACCTGGTTTGCCTTGGCGGCCTACAACGTAGGCAGCGGCCACCTGGAAGATGCCCGTACCCTGGCCAAGCGCGAGAAGCTCAACCCGAACAAGTGGCTGGACGTGAAGAAGATGCTGCCGCGCCTGTCGCAGAAGCAGTGGTACCGGCAGACCAAGTACGGCTATGCCCGTGGCGGTGAGCCGGTGCACTTCGTGGCCAACATCCGCCGCTACTACGACATCCTCACCTGGGTGACCCAGCCGCAGCTCGAAGGCCAGGTGGCCGAGGGCAACCTGCATGTACCTGGGGTGAACAAGGACAAGCCGGCAGACCAGTCGCCGCCTATGTAAGCCTGTGCTGGCCTCTTCGCGGGCGCGCCCGCTCCCACAGGTACAGCACAGGTTCCACGAGCGGTGGTATTCCTGTGGGAGCGGGCGTGCCCGCGAAGAGGCCGCTACAGGTTAACCCTTGGCCCGGCGAGCCTTGAAGAAGTCACTCAGGATCTGCCCGCACTCTTCAGCAAGCACCCCGCCCTCCACCATCACCCGGTGGTTGAGGAAGCCCTGGCCAAAGAACTGACCCTGGCTCTGCACGATCCCGGCCTTGGGCTCCAGGGCGCCATACACCACGCGCATCACCCGCGAATGCACGATCAGCCCCGCGCACATGCTGCACGGCTCCAGGGTCACGTACAGGGTGCTGCCCGGCAGCCGGTAATTGCTGGCTGATTTCGCTGCTGCGCGAATGGCCACCATCTCGGCATGCGCACTCGGGTCGCTGTCGATGATCGGCCGGTTGAAGCCCTGGCCAATCACCTGCCCATGCTGCACCAACACCGCCCCCACCGGCACCTCGCCCATGGTCGCGCCTTCGGCGGCCAACGCCAGGGCCAGGCGCATGAATTCCTGATCGCGGCTGCGATCAATGATCTGCGGGCGCATCAGACCACCGCAATCGCGGCCATCAGGCCGGTTTCCATGTGGTCGATGACGTGGCAATGGAACATCCAGGTACCCGGGTTATCCGCCACCAGCGCCACCTGGGCGCGCTCGTTCTTGCCCAGCAGGTAGGTGTCGGTGAACCACGGCTCCTTGATGTCGTGGCGGTTGGAGGCGATCACCTTGAAACTCATGCCGTGCAGGTGGATCGGGTGCTGGTACTGGGTCATGTTCTTCAGCTCGAAGATGTAGCTTTTGCCCTTTTTCAGCGTGGCGATGGGGCGGTCGGCGCAGGTCTTGTCGGTGATGTCCCAGGCCTGACCGTTGATTTGCCACATGCTCGACGGTTTGTCCGGGTCAGTGGTGACAGAGACTTTGGCGGCCCACTCGAAATTGAAGTTCAGCTTCTCGGCATTCTCCAGATCCGGCTCGGCGATCGGGTTGGCCGGCAGCGCTGGCGGCCAGTCACTCGGCGCGCCATTGCTGGCCACCGAACGCAGGGTGCCCAGGCGTACGAAACCGTCGCGCAGGGAGATCTCCTCACCCGCCTGGGGAATTCGGATGGCCAGGCAGATGCGCATGCCAGGGCCGAGCCAGTAGTCGTCCTCCAACGGGCGTGGGGTGACCGGGTTGCCGTCGAGGGCATAGATTTTCGCCTCGCAGTTGCCCTTGAGGTTGATGCGGTAGGTCCAGGTGTTGTCCAGGTTAAGCAAACGCACACGCACCACCTGGCCGGCCGGCAGCTCGGTAACCGAGTCGGCCTGGCCATTGATGGTAATCAGCCGCCCGGCAGTACCATTGCGCGCGGCCTCGCGCGGGATGCTGAAAGGCAGCCAGGCACCCTGCTCGTCCACGTGCCAGTTCTTCAGGCTAAGGGTGCGCTCATGCTGGAAGCCGGTCGGCTCACGCTCTTCGACGATCAGCGGCCCGACCAGGCCGCGCCCCAACTCCTCGGAGCTGCTGACATGCGGGTGGTACCAGTAGCTGCCGGCGTCCGGCACGCGGAACTTGTAGTCGAAGTACTCGCCTGGCTTGACCGGCAGCTGCGACACATACGGTACGCCGTCCATTTCCAGCGGCAAGCGGATGCCGTGCCAGTGGATGGTGGTTTCCACCGGCAGGTGGTTGATGAAGCGAACCCGCAGCCAGGTGCCCTGGCGCACGCGCAACTCGGTGCCCGGCGCCGAGGGGCCAAAGGCCCAGGCCTCGGTCTTGTAGCCCGGCACCAGCTCAACGTCCAGTGGCGCCGCGATCAGCTCGTAATCATGCCCGGCATTGTCATCTTCGACCTTGCCCAGCCAGTAACGCGCCGCGCCACCGGCGCCCAGGCCAACCACAACCAGGCCGGTAAGGCCTTTGAGCATTTGTCGACGGGTGAAGGACATCGGTGCGGGTACCTCGTGTTCTGCGCAATCAAGCTGCCAGCAATGGCTGGCGATGAAGGGCGAATACGATACACCCGCAAATGGGAAAGATTAAGTGAAGTGTTGTCACGGCGTGCAAGCCCTGCGGATACATAACTACCGCCAATAGCACAGGTTGCTCGTTCAGGCTCGGCCGCTCGATAACAGCAAGGTAGCCCTCATGGCACAGCAAATACAGGTATCTGAAGCAGAACAACAACTGCGTGACCTGGCCCGCCCACTGGTCAGCACCTGCCCGGACATGCGGCAGATGGCGCGCGAAACGGCAATCGGCATTCTGAACAAACATGGTCATGGGCAGCTGGACCCGGACCACGTCCACCTCAATCGTTTCATGACAGCACAAAGCAGCCCAAGAACGTTCAGCGGCTGGCAGCATCTTGATGCGCCGTACCAGTCCTTCACATTGCCCCAACTGGTGATGCACCGCTTCGACACGCATGACCAGAACAACAGTGACCTGCTCAGCTACCTCGCCGGCTTTTACACTCAAGGCCCAGGGGCTGAGGCGTATGACGAACACAACGAAGTGCCGCTCGCACCCAAGGATGTGCTGGAGGATTTCTGGGCCATCGACTTCAGCTACACATACCACCAGCATTTGAACGCGTTCTGGCATGGGCAGGCAGATAACTTTCGCACGCTGATCAAAGTCAATTTCCTCGCCAAGGTGCTGGAAACATGCGCCGCGGATGCTGCCAGCGAGCTGGCCCAATGCGCCCGCCAGGTGGCCCGGGCAATCACGGGTCATGACCTGGGCCAGCCCTCGCTCGAGCAACTGCGCGAAGAACACCCTGCCACGGCGGGGTTTCGCGTATGCACGTTCGACATTGGTGGCCATGTGGCCAGCGACTTCTTGCGAATAGTCCTGCCAGATGGTCGGCAATTGCTTTATACCCCGGGGGAAGTCGATGCCCTCCACCTGTTCGCCGACCGCAAGGCGCTTTACTGGTGGGTGCTGATTCACACCAACCAGCCCGACAACCGGGCGCGCTTCATGAGCCACTTCCCGTTGTCGTCCCGGGCTGAAAACAACGACAAGGCAGGGTTGAATCACATGATCGACCTGCTTTTCTACCATTGGGGAGGCGACGACCATAAATGCCTGAACCAACTGGACAAGACCCTTTCGGCTGATGCCTTCAGCCACCTGCGTGACGCCGCGCGCAAACGCATGACCGACGACGCCCACTTTGCCCTGCGCTCCAACGCCGACTTGCGCAAGCAACTATGGATCGGCGACCTCAAAGCCTTCGGCAAGGTCTTTGGCCCACTTGCCGCACTGGATTGGCCCGTGGCCCTGGCGGCAGTCGGCGCAGGGCTGGCAGACATGGGGTTGAATATCGACCAGGCCATCAATGGCCATACCACCAGCGAACGCCAGGCCGGGGTTATCGGTGCCGTTTTCGCGGCAATCGATGTGCTGTTCAACGCCACATTGCTCGCTGGCGCAACAGGCCCTGGCGTCGATGAAGACCTGATTGGCATTTCACCCGAGGAGCCGCTCGCCGCCGAGGACGAGCAAGCCCTGGCCTCGCCCGCACAAATGGAAAACTGGATACCGACGCCTTTCAGGCCCACGCAGGATGCCGACCTGCTGGCAACCTTCGAGTCCAACGCCGTCCTGCACAGCCCCTCTGGCAGCGGCGACCTTGCAGGTATCCATGTACAAGACGGCAATTTCTACGCATTGATTGACGACCTGCCCTACCAGGTACGCTACATCGGAGAAATGAAAAGCTGGGTCGTGATTGACCCCGAAAATCCGTACTCCTTCTATCGCAATGTGCCCATCCGCATGGACGCCGCGGGTCAGTGGCAGCCAATGAAACGCGCCGGCCTGGCGGGTGGCGCCCTGCCCCGCAAGCTGCTTGCGTTGTGGGGCAAAAATGCATCCACAGCACCCGCGGCGCTTGCACCGACGCCCTACGAAATACCCGACGCACTGCGCACCACGCTGAACCCCATCGCAGTGGCTCCCGGCCAGGAGCGCTTGCTGAGCGGCATCATGATCACCATGGACCCGACTACGGACAACGCCCTGGCCGAATTCAGGAAGCTGCGCGATTTGCTGGCGGACGACGCGCAACAGTACATGACGTCTGTGGAACCACCGGCAAGGCCCACCCTCCCGCAGCTGCCCCGTGAGGCCAGCCCGAAGCAGCTGATTCGCAGCGTTTATGAAAACAGCGATGGCCTGGTGATCGGCGAAGGCCATTCTCAACTGGGCAGCAAAGCCTTCCTGATCGACAATTTGCCGCACCTGAAAAAAGCCAAGGTCAAGGTCCTGTACCTGGAGCATTTCATGACCGACTTCCAACAAGCCGACCTCGACCTGTTCCATGCCAGCGGCGATATGCCTGCTGCCTTGAAAGACTATGTGAAGGCGCTGGACAATGGCTTTGGTATCGATGTTACCGGCCGCTACTCGTTCCTGAATGTATTGCGTGCTGCTCAAAAAGAAGGCATTCGTATCCAGTCGATCGATTGCATGGCCAGTTATCGCCAAGCCTGGGACAGGCCGCCTTCACCTGTAATCAGGCAGCAGATGATGAACTTCTATGCCCACGAGATCATCCAGGCCGATCAAGCAACGCGGGGGCCGGGCAAATGGGTCGCATTAATGGGCAATACCCACTCCAACACGTTCGAGGGTGTTGTAGGGGTCAGTGAGCTGCAAGGGGCAATCGGCTTGCGCGTCGAAGATATCGCGGTTGAAAGCGTCGGCGGCGTCGAAGCCGACCCAGGGCGCACGGTTATCGACAAGGACGACATGAGCGTGCGGAACCTCAAGGGTGACCTGCGCCTGCAAGTGCCCATCAGCAGCAGCAAGGCGAGTGACGCCCCACTGGAAACCCTGCTGTGCAACAAAGGGGCGTTCACCTTCGACACGATAGATGGCCAGCTCAAGCTGATTCACCGCAGCAACGATGGGCAACTGAAATACACGCCCATCATTCAGGAAGGCACCACGCTCTACCTGGACAGACCGGACTGGCCCTGGATCAGCGGGCGTCGATTGCGCAACTTGCAGGAGATACGCTCAACACTGGAGCACCGGGGCTTGAGCTATATGCGTCGATAAGCGCCAAAACAACAAGGGCGCCTTTCGGCGCCCCTGTAGTTCAACTCATTCCCACTCGATAGTGGCTGGCGGCTTGCTCGACACGTCGTAGGTAACGCGCGAGATACCGTCGATTTCGTTGATGATACGGCCGCTGACGGTTTCCAGCAGCTCGTACGGCAGGTGTGCCCAACGCGCGGTCATGAAGTCCACGGTCTCGACGGCACGCAGGGCCACGACCCAGGCGTAGCGACGGCCGTCGCCAACAACACCAACCGACTTGACCGGCTGGAACACCACGAACGCCTGGCTGGTCTTGTGGTACCAGTCGGCCTTGCGCAGTTCTTCGATGAAGATGTGGTCGGCACGACGCAGGATGTCGGCGTATTCCTTCTTCACTTCACCCAGGATGCGCACGCCCAGGCCCGGGCCCGGGAACGGGTGGCGGTAGACCATGTCGTACGGCAGGCCCAGTTCCAGGCCGATCTTGCGCACTTCGTCCTTGAACAGCTCACGCAGCGGTTCGACCAGCTTGAGGTTCATCTCTTCCGGCAGGCCACCAACGTTGTGGTGCGACTTGATCACGTGGGCCTTGCCGCTCTTGGCGCCAGCCGACTCGATCACGTCCGGGTAGATGGTGCCCTGGGCAAGGAACTGGATGTTGTCCAGCTTGCTGGCTTCGGCATCGAAGATGTCGATGAAGGTACGGCCGATGATCTTGCGCTTCTTCTCAGGGTCCGCTTCGCCTTCCAGGTTGTCGAGGAACTGCTTTTCAGCGTCGGCGCGGATGACCTTGACGCCCATGTTCTCTTTGAACATGGCCATCACCTGGTCGCCTTCGTGCAGGCGCAGCAGGCCGTTGTCGACGAATACGCAGGTCAGCTGGTCGCCGATGGCGCGGTGCAGCAGCGCGGCAACAACGGAGCTGTCGACGCCGCCGGACAGGCCCAGCAGGACGTTGGCCGAACCGACTTGCTCACGCACCTGGGCGATGGCGTCTTCGACGATGTTGGACGGGGTCCACAGGGCTTCACAGCCGCAGATATCCTGCACGAAGCGGGACAGGATGCGACCGCCCTGCTTGGTGTGGGTCACTTCCGGGTGGAACTGCACGCCGTAGTAGCCGCGAGTATCGTCGAACATGCCGGCGATCGGGCAGCTTGGGGTGCTGGCCAGTACGTGGAAGTTGCCCGGCATCTGGGTGACCTTGTCGCCGTGGCTCATCCACACGTCCAGGCCCAGTACGCCGTCGTCGTCTACGTGGTCTTCGATGCCGTCGAGCAGGCGGCTCTTGCCGACCACGTCTACACGGGCGTAACCGAACTCACGCAGGTCGGAACCTTCGACCTTGCCGCCCATCTGCTCGGCCATGGTCTGCATGCCGTAGCAAATGCCCAGTACCGGAACGTTCAGGTCGAACACGGCCTGCGGGGCGCGCGGGCTGTTGGCTTCGTGGACCGACTCGGGGCCGCCAGCGAGGATGATGCCGCGCGGGTTGAATTCGCGGATCGCTTCATCGTCCATGTCGAACGGGTGCAGCTCGCAGTACACGCCGATTTCGCGCACGCGGCGGGCGATCAGCTGGGTGTACTGGGAACCGAAATCGAGGATCAGGATGCGGTGAGCGTGAATGTCGAGGGCCATGACTCAATCTCGTCAGTGGAAATCGGAAACGACGCGGGGCTGTCGTGACAGCCCCGCGTCCTTATATTGCTGGAAGCCTCAACCTACGCGGTAGTTAGGGGCTTCTTTGGTGATTTGCACGTCATGCACGTGGGACTCGGCCATGCCGGCACCGGTGATGCGTACAAATTCCGGCTTGGTGCGCATCTCTTCGATGGTTGCGCTGCCGGTGTAGCCCATGGACGAACGCAGGCCGCCCATCAGCTGGTGGATGATCGCGGCCAGGGCGCCCTTGTAGGGAACACGGCCTTCGATACCTTCCGGTACCAGCTTCTCGGCACCGGCCGAGGAGTCCTGGAAGTAACGGTCGGACGAGCCTTGCGCCTGAGCCATGGCACCCAGCGAGCCCATGCCGCGGTAGGCCTTGTAGGAACGGCCCTGGAACAGCTCGACTTCACCCGGGGCCTCTTCGGTACCGGCGAACATCGAACCCATCATCACGCAGGAAGCACCAGCAACGATGGCCTTGGACAGGTCACCGGAGAAGCGGATGCCGCCGTCGGCGATCAGTGGCACGCCAGTGCCTTCCAGTGCTGCGGCAACGTTGGCGATGGCGCTGATTTGCGGCACGCCGACACCGGCAACGATACGGGTGGTGCAGATCGAGCCTGGGCCGATACCGACCTTGACGGCGTCCGCACCTGCTTCGGCCAGGGCCTTGGCAGCCGCGCCAGTGGCGATGTTGCCGCCGATCACCTGCACTTGCGGGTAGGTTTCCTTCACCCAGCGAACGCGGTCGATAACGCCTTTGGAGTGACCGTGTGCGGTGTCGACAACCACCACGTCAACGCCAGCGGCAACCAGCGCGGCAACGCGCTCGCCGGTGTCCTTGCCGGTACCGACGGCAGCGCCAACGCGCAGGCGACCCTGGTCGTCCTTGCTGGCCAGCGGGTAGGCCTTGGCTTTTTCGATGTCCTTGACGGTCATCATGCCCTTGAGGTTGAACTTGTCGTCAACGATCAGGACTTTTTCCAGGCGGTGCTTGTGCAGCAGCTCGCGGACTTCGTTCTTGTCGGCGCCTTCGCGGACGGTGACCAGCCGCTCTTTCGGCGTCATCACGTCGCGGACCTTGGCGTCCAGACGGGTTTCGAAGCGCACGTCACGGGAGGTGACGATGCCGACCAGGTCGCCGTTCGCCAGTACCGGTACGCCGGAGATGTTGTTCAGGCGGGTCAGGTCGAACAGGTCGCGCACGGTGGCGTCGGCGTCGATGGTGATCGGGTCCTTGACCACGCCAGCCTCGAACTTCTTGACCTTGCGTACTTCGCCGGCCTGCTGTTCGATGGTCATGTTCTTGTGGATGATGCCGATACCGCCTTCCTGGGCCATGGCAATGGCCAGACGCGCTTCGGTCACGGTATCCATGGCGGCGGAAACCAGCGGAATGTTCAGCTCGATGCCACGAGTCAAACGGGTCTTGAGACTGACTTCATTGGGCAGTACCTCGGAGTAGCCAGGTACAAGGAGGATATCGTCGAAGGTCAGGGCTTCTTGGCTGATACGCAGCATCGCGGGGGCTCCCGGGCGGGAAAAATGGAAGCGCGCCATTATACTCATGCACGGCGCGCCGCTCAATGTAAATCAAGCTTCAAGTTACAAGCGGCAAGCTAAAAGAAGTCGCATGGCATACAGACCGCTTTTTCTTGAAGCTTGCGGCTTAAAGCTTGCAGCTGACTTGCACCACGGCCACCGGCTGGTCGAGCCAGTCGGCGAAGCTGTCGAGAAAGGCCTGGGTAAACCCGGCCTCGCCCCAGTTGTTGAAGATGAACCCCAGGTTGGAAAAGGCACATGGCTGCAGAAAAATGAAGCCATTGATGTCGTCTTCGTGGCCACACAGCGGGCAGGTGAAGTTGTCGCTCACTGCCGGGGTCCACTCTTCAAGGCTTTCGAACAGCGGCTCGCCCACTTCGCGGCGGCATTCCGGGCAACCGGCCTCTTCGAGAAAACCTTCGGTGGGGGTGTAAATGCAGCGCTTGAGCATTACCTCCAGGCCGTTGACCGGCTCGCCGAACGGTAGCTTTTCCGGGTGCAGGGCCACTTTGCGCGCCCCGGCGGCCAGGGCATGGCCCATGCGGTTGCCCGTGCGGCCGCAGGTGGTCAGCTGTTCTTCGACGACCTTTTCGCGAACCAGCCAGCGCAGGATGGCGCGGGCGCGGACTTCATGCACGGGGACGGTGGACAGCTTGGGAACGATGATGCTCTGGGTGTTCATGAACGGGACAAGCCTGAAAAACGCCGGTAATGACGCAATTCTACCGCTCAGGTGCTCAGGTAGCGACCAATCAACGCCAGGCCACTGGCCAGCACCAGCCAGGTGACCAGGCGGACAAAGGCTTCGCGGGACAGCTTCATGCTTAGCCGGCGGCCCAGCCAGAGGCCGACGAACATCACCGGCAGCAGACAGGCGGCCAGCAACAGCAGGCTGGTGTCGGCGTATACGCCGGCGATAAGAAACAACGACAGGCGCACGATGGTGCTGCAACTGATCAAGGCACTCTGGGTAGCGCGTACGTGTTCTTTCACCTCCAGACGTGCACTGAGATAGATCGCATACAGGAAGCCGCCACTGCCGAACAATGCGCCGAACAGGCCACCTATGGTCCCCATCGGTACTGCCCAGAGCCCGGACAACCTGGCTGGACGCACCTTCACTGCCAGGCCATAGACCGCATAGGCGGTGACGAACAGGCCCATGAGTAACAGCAACAGGTCGGATTTGAGATTCAGCAGGAATGTCACGCCCAGGAAGCAGCCAATGGCCATGAAGGGCAGCAGGCGCAGCAGTTCGCCACGCACCACATCACGGCGCGATGGCAAAAGGTTGCCGAAGGCTGCGACGAAATCCAGCAGCACCAGCAGCGGGATGATCCGCGACAGTGGCATGAAATGGATCAGCACCGGGCCGGCCACCAGCGCGGTGCCGAAGCCGGCGATGCCGAAAACGATGTAGGCGACGGCGATGGCAAGGAGGATGGGGAGCCAGTCAAGGCCGGAATAAGGCAGTTGGGCGAGCATCGTGCTGGGTCCTGGGGAATCCTTTGATAGTGCATCGTAGTGAGAACGGCGAGGAGCGGATAGGTGCAGGCCGTCATAGCGTTTTAAGGCTGGAAGATGCCTGCCTTGATATTTTTAGCGCTTATGCAATCGAGCGCCGCCCGCGCGGCGCATCGCGAGCAAGCTCGCTCCTACATCTGTTTCGGGCCAGTGAGTCCTGTGGCAGAGGCGCGCGCACCCTTGGAGCATGACTCGATATCGCGTCGTATAAACAAGGACCGCGCGTTAGTGCCTCAGGAATGATTGGCCAGAAACAGATGTAGGAGCGAGCTTGCTCGCGATGCGCCGCGCGGGCGGCGCTCGATCTCACAGGCGCTGAAAGTGTGCAGGCGAACACCTGGCAATCATGACACGCCCTGCTGGATGGCACCGGCTGCGCCAGTTTCGCGGGCACGCCCGCTCCCACAATGACCGAGACAGGGCCCGGGACAGACAACCGGGGCCGATGTCCTTTATGATGCCCGCCATGATCAAAGACCCCTTCGAACGACTCGGCCTGGACCGTGAGGTCCTTACCGTCAGCCAACTCAACGGCCGCGCCCGGGTGCTTCTGGAAGACGTGTTCCGCAGCGTGTGGGTGGAAGGCGAAATTTCCAACCTCGCCCGCCCGGCGTCCGGCCACATGTATTTCACCCTCAAGGACAGCGGCGCCCAGGTGCGCTGTGCGCTGTTCCGCCAAAACGCCACACGGGTGCGCCAGGCCCTGCGTGATGGCCTGGCGGTGCGGGTGCGTGGCAAGGTTTCGCTGTTTGAAGGGCGTGGCGACTACCAGCTGATTCTCGACACCGTCGAACCGGCAGGCGACGGCGCGCTGCGCCTGGCCTTCGAGGCACTGAAGGAAAAGCTTAGCGCCGAGGGGCTGTTCAGCACCGAACGCAAAAAGCCGCTACCGGCTCACCCACAACGGATCGGCATCATCACCTCGCCTACCGGCGCCGTGATCCGCGACATCATCAGCGTGTTCGGCCGACGTGCCCCGCAGGTGGAACTCAACCTGATCCCCACGGCGGTGCAGGGCCGCGAAGCCATCGCGCAGATCGTGCGCGCGATTCGCCTGGCCGACAGCCTTGGTTTCGATGCGCTGATCCTGGCCCGCGGGGGTGGTTCGCTGGAGGACCTGTGGTGCTTCAACGAAGAAGCCGTGGCGCGTGCGGTGGCCGCCTGCGTCACCCCTATCGTCAGCGCCGTGGGCCATGAAACCGATGTGTCGATCAGCGACTTCGTGGCCGATGTACGCGCCCCCACACCGTCTGCCGCCGCCGAATTGCTGGCCCCTGACAACAGCGGCTTGCAGCAACGACTGGACGGCCTGCAACGGCGCCTGCTGCTGCGCATGCAGAACCGCCTGACCCACGACCGGCTGCGCCTGGAGTCACTGACCCGGCGCCTGCGACACCCAGGCGAACGCCTGCGCCAGCAGGCCCAGCGCCTGGACGATCTGGACATGCGCCTGCGCCGGGCTTTCATGCTCGGCCTCAGCCAGCGCCGCGAGCGCCTGGCCCGCATGGACACGCGCCTGGCCGCACAGCACCCGGGGCGCAACCTGAAACTGCTGAGCCAGCGCCTGGACAGCCTGGCCGAGCGCCTGCCACGGGCCATGCGCGAAGTGCTCAAAGACCGTCGCCAACGCTTCCAGGCCCAGCTGCAAACCTTGCAAGTGGTCAGCCCGCTGGCCACCCTCGCCCGTGGCTACAGCATCCTGCTGGACGAGCAAGGCCAGGCCATCCGCAGCGCCGAGCAAACCCGCAACGGCCAGCGCCTGACTGCACGCCTGAACGAAGGCGAACTGCGGGTGCGCGTCGAAGACAACCACCTGACCCCGGTCACCCTCTCACTACTGGACTGACACATGCCCCGCCTGCTCGCGCCCCTGTTTGCCCTCTTCCTCTTGCTGCTCGCCGGCGGCGCCCAGGCCAGCTACATCACCCGCGCACTGAACAAACCGGTACCTGGTGGCGTGGCCGTGGTCGACCTGGGCCCTGCTGCCAGCGCGCCCAGCGCCCGGTTCGACGGCAAGCCGGTGCTGGTGGTAAAGGAGCAGGACACCTGGCTGGCCATCGTCGGCATCCCGCTGACGCAAAAGCCCGGCACTGCCGTGCTGAATCAGGGCGGCCGCACACTGCCCTTCAGCGTGGGGAGCAAGAAGTACCCCGAACAGCGCATCACGCTGAAGAACACCCGCCAGGTCAACCCGAACCCCGCCGACCTCAAGCGTATCGACCGTGAACTGGCCGAGCAGATCAAGGCCTACCGCAGCTTCAGCCCTGTCCTGCCGAGCAACCTCATCCTCGACAAGCCGGTCAACGGCCCGCTATCGAGCAAGTTTGGCGTTCGCCGCTTCTTCAATGGCGAGGAGCGCAACCCGCATGCCGGCCTGGACTTCGCGGTGCCCGCGGGCACGCCGATCAAGACCCCGGCCAATGGCAAGGTGATTCTGGTGGGGGATTACTTCTTCAATGGCCGCACAGTGTTTGTCGACCATGGGCAGGGGTTCATCAGCATGTTCTGCCACATGTCGAAGATCGATGTGCAGGTGGGCCAGCAGCTGCGCCGGGGCGAGGTAGTCGGGCGCGTTGGCTCGACCGGGCGTGCTACCGGGCCGCACATGCACTGGAATGTCAGCCTGAATGATGCGCGGGTGGACCCGGCGATCTTCATTGGTGCGTTCCAGCCCTGAGATCGGCGCCTCCTGCTTCGCGGGCACGCCCGCTCCCACAGGTACAATGCAGCCCTCAGACTCGGCGCAATACCTGTGGGAGCGGGCGTGCCCGCGAATATGCCAGCACAGGCACTATCAGTTCGACTGGGTTGCGCCTTCGAAAATTACCGCGCAAAAAATATCAAGCACCTAGAAAAAACCAGCCATAAAATATCGCCATAAAGCATTTTTTAAGCATTCCTCTCAATTTTCCCCGAACGCTTGCCATCCCCCATCTCACTGGTTAAGTTTGAAGGCATGAAAACCTTCAGCACCCTCATCCTGCTCCGACAACATCGCAGCCTCTGCCTGGTCAGCGCCCGACTACCAGGCTGAATCGCGTCGCCTCGCCTCTTCATCTCGTTATCGCTCGGCAGGCCCGATCTCGGCCGCACACAAAAGGATTGCTTCCATGACCATGCTCAAAGACCCTTCGAAGAAATACCGCGCCTTCCCGACCATCGACCTGCCTGACCGTACCTGGCCGTCGAAAACCATCACCGCCGCGCCTATCTGGTGCAGCTCTGACCTGCGTGATGGCAACCAGTCGCTGATCGAGCCGATGGATTCGGAGAAGAAACTGCGCTTCTGGAAGACCCTGGTGCAGGTGGGCGTAAAGGAAATCGAAGCCTCGTTCCCGTCTGCCTCGCAGACCGACTTCGACTTCGTGCGCACCCTCATTCAAGACGGCCATATTCCGGACGACACCACCATCCAGGTGCTCACCCAGGCCCGTGAAGACCTGATCGCCCGCACCTTCGAATCGCTGCGCGGGGCGAAAAAGGCCATCGTCCACCTGTACAACGCCACCAGCCCGTCGTTCCGCCGCATTGTCTTCAATCAGGACAAGCAAGGCGTGAAGGATATCGCGGTGAACGCGGCCAAGCTGTTCGTCAAGTACGCCGCCCAGCAGCCGGAAACCCACTGGACCTTCCAGTACTCGCCAGAAACCTTCAGCGCCACCGAAATGGAGTTCGCCAAGGAAGTCTGCGACGCGGTCATCGAGGTGTGGAACCCGACGCCTGAGCACAAGATCATCCTCAACCTGCCGGCCACCGTGGAAGTGTCCACGCCGAACATCTACGCCGACCAGATCGAATGGTTCTGCCGCAACGTCAGCCGTCGCGATAGCGTGATCATCAGCCTGCACTGCCATAACGACCGTGGCACCGGCATTGCCGCCACCGAACTGGGCCTGATGGCCGGTGCCGACCGCGCCGAAGGCTGCCTGTTCGGCAACGGCGAGCGCACCGGTAACGTCGACCTGGTGACCCTGGCACTGAACCTCTACACCCAGGGCATCGACCCGCTGCTGGACTTCTCCGACATCGATGGCGTGCGCAAGGTAGTCGAAGAGTGCAACCAGTTGCCGGTGCACCCACGTCATCCGTATGTGGGCGACCTGGTCCACACCGCGTTTTCCGGCTCGCACCAGGACGCCATCCGCAAGGGCTTCGCCAAGCAGCAGGAAGGCGAACTGTGGGAGGTGCCGTACCTGCCGATCGACCCGGCCGACATCGGCCGCAGCTACGAGGCGGTGATCCGCGTCAACAGCCAGTCGGGCAAAGGCGGTATCACCTACCTGCTCGAACAGGAATACGGCATCAGCCTGCCACGCCGCATGCAGATCGAGTTCAGCCAGGTGGTACAGGGTGAAACCGACCGCCTTGGCCTGGAAATGACCGCCCAGCAGATCTACAGCCTGCTGCACAAGGAATACCTCCAGGCCAACGCACCGTATGCACTGGTCAGCCACCGCCTGCAGGAAGAAAACGGCCACAGCGCCGTGGAAGTGGAAGTGGCCGGCGAAGGTGAAACCACACTGCACTGGCGCGGCAAGGGCAACGGTGCCCTGGAAGCCCTGGTAGCCGGCCTGCCGATTTCGGTTGAAATCATGGACTACAACGAGCACGCCATTGGTGCTGGCACCAATGCCAAGGCTGCGGCCTACATTGAACTGCGCGTAGCCGGCGGCCGCCCGGTGCATGGTGTAGGCATCGATGAAAACATCACCACGGCCAGCTTCAAGGCACTGTTCAGTGCACTGAACCGCTCGCTGAGCCAGCAGGAAGCCAAGGCGGCCTGATATTCCCGCCCACAAAAAAACCGCATCCAGGGATGCGGTTTTTTTTACGCCCCAATTCAATAGCGGTTACCAGGCGTATGGTATGCGCCATAATTGAATATCCATCGGCCACTGTTTCCAGGGAATTGATGCCCTTTCATCAAGGCCGCCTCTTGGATTTCATCCCACCCCAGCGGTCTTATCGAATTTTCAGCAGACACTGTAATGACCGAACTGGTCGCAATAGATGTCACAATACACAGGTCTTCCCGGTCGTCCCTACCTGCTTTGGAGTAAGTTTTTGTTTTTGCATATTTGAAAAAATCCGCAAAGCCTCCGGCACCAGTCACACAATGCGCGTACACCATATGCATCTGATAGAAATTAAATATCCCCGGCCCTTCCATTTCAATTTTCTGGGACCGTGTATGCGTTTTGCTAATACCTTCGGTTGAACTGCTTGTCAATTTCCCGCCAATCGCACTGCCTAGAAATCCGGCGCCCAGAGAAACCTCTGTTTCCAGTGAAGAGGTGAATGAGCGGCTATAACCCTCTACCGTCGAAACTTCTTCAGTGTGAGACACCTTACCAGGAACACGCGCCATACCCAGGTACTCAAGATACGCCAGAATGGGTGTCGAGTACGTGCCCCAGTTCTGGTTCCCGAGAAACAGATCACCGTACACCGTGTCACCAAAAACCCAACACCCGGGATTTACCTTCCCGTCCATACCATAGAGATACTTTTCAATTTCGTAAGTACCCCGCTTATGGGGAAAATCGCCTATCGCTTTTATCATGTCCTGGTCAATGAAACTCATGCAAGAACCTCACGCGTAACGGTTAGATGGTTTTTCTGCTTGACGGGAATAGGCGCCCACACATAAACGGAGGACGTCAAACATTAATCAATGCGACACCATCGTATGCGTCGGCACCTGCATCAATAATCGGGAAGTGCTTCTTGCATCGATTGCATGGCCAACGTGTCCAACTTGCGTCACTCGCCTACAGCACAAAAAAAACGCAAAAAAAGGGGCGCCGACCAAGCGCCCCACAAGCCGTCAAGCACACAACAGTTTCAGTTGGCGTCCAGCAGCGCCATGGCCTCTGCACTGCACGCCTCGATCCGCGCCCAGTCGCCGTTCTTGATCCAGCTGCTGTCGAGCATCCAGGTGCCGCCCACGCACATCACATTGGGCAATGCCATGTAGTTACGCACGTTGGCCGGGTTCACGCCGCCGGTTGGGCAAAAGCGAATATCGCCGAACGGGCCGCCAAAGGCCTTGATTGCCGCCACGCCGCCGCTGATTTCGGCAGGGAACAGCTTGAAGCGGCGATAGCCCAGGGCGTAACCCATCATGATTTCGGACGGCGTGCTGATGCCCGGCAGCAGCGGTATTTCGCTGTCGACCCCGGCTTCGAGAATGTCCTGGGTGATGCCCGGGGTAACGACAAACTGCGCCCCGGCCGCCTCGACCGCAGCGAACATGCTGCGATCCAGCACGGTGCCTGCCCCTACGCACAATTCCGGGCGCTGCTCACGCAGTACCTGGATCGCTTTGAGACCATGCTGCGAACGCAGGGTTACTTCCAGGGTACGGATACCGCCTGCGGCCAAGGCATCAGCCAGCGGCAGGACGTCTTCCTCACGAGCGATGGTGATTACCGGCAGGATGCGCGCCTTTTCGCAGATGGCGTCGATCCGGGCGGCCTTGTCGGCCATCGAGAGCTTGGGCTGTGGGCGTTCGAGGGTGGTCATGACAGTGGATCCTTGGCTCATGGGCACCAGTAGATGCCCAGGGGGTCGTGAAGAAAAGCGCGAATCGGCATTTCAGTAAGGTCGTTGCCAGCCAGCGCGGCGCGCAGGGTAGCGAGTTTGCCCGGCCCTTGCACGGACAGCGCGGTAAAGGCAGCGCTTGCCAGCAGCGAGCGGGTCATGGACAGGCGTTGGTGGGGCACGCTCGGTGCCAGCAACGGCAGACAGCGACGTTGGCTGGCCAGGTCCAGGCCGGCTTCCAGGTTGGGGCTGGCCGGGAACAGCGAAGCGGTATGGCCGTCGTCGCCCATGCCCAGCACCAGCACGTCGATGGGCGGCAACCCGGCCAAGGCTTGCTCGGCCTTCAGCGCAGCTGCATCAAGGTTATCTGCCTGTTGGTAAAGCCCAACAAAACGGGCCTTGGCGGCCGCCCCCTTCAGCAAGTGACGGGCCAACAGCCCAGCGTTGCTGTCGGCGTGCTCCACCGGTACCCAGCGTTCATCCGCCAAGCTGACAGTGACCTTGCTCCAGTCCAGGTTTTCGCTGGCCAGCCTCTCAAGAAACGGCACCGGGCTGCGGCCACCGGACAACACCACGCAAGCCTGGCCTTTGGCAGCAATAGCTGCACGCAGCCGTTCGGCCACGTCATGAGCCAGGGTTTCAGCCAGCGCCTTGGCGTTCGCCAAATCGTGAACCTTCACGGTTGCTGGCAGCGTCAGTTCAGATATCCCCATACCACGCCCTCCCATCGCGTGTGATCAATGCAATCGAGCTCATTGGCCCCCAGGAGCCCGCCGCGTAAGGCTTAGGCGCATCGCCCGCGTTACGCCAGCCGGCGATCAACTGGTCGCACCATTTCCATGCATATTCGATTTCGTCCTTGCGCACGAACAGGTTCTGGTTGCCACGCATCACCTCGAGCAACAGCCGCTCGTAGGCATCTGGAATGCGTGCGCTGCGCCAGGTGTCGGAAAAATTCAGTTGCAAGGGGCCACTGCGCAGTTGCATGCCCTTGTCCAGGCCCTGCTCCTTGGTCATCACCCGTAAAGAAATGCCTTCGTCCGGTTGCAGGCGGATGATCAGCTTGTTACCGATCTGCAAACGCTGTTCCGGGGCAAAGATGTAGTGTGGCGTTTCCTTGAAGTGGATCACGATCTGCGACAGCTTTTGCGGCATGCGCTTGCCGGTACGCAGGTAGAACGGCACACCCGACCAGCGCCAGTTGCGAATGTCGGCGCGCAGGGCGACGAACGTTTCGGTGTCGCTCTGCGCGTTGGCGTTGTCTTCCTCCAGGTAGCCGGGCACCGGCTTGCCTTCGCTGTAGCCGGCAATGTACTGGCCACGCACCACTCGGGTGCTCAACCCGTCGCCTGTGATCGGTGCCAGGGCCTTGAGTACCTTCACCTTCTCGTCACGAATGGCATCGGCAGACAGCTCGCTGGGCGGGTCCATGGCGATCAGGCACAGCAGCTGCAGCAGGTGGTTCTGGATCATGTCACGCAGCTGGCCGGCTTTGTCGAAATAGCCCCAACGGCCTTCGATACCGACCTTTTCGGCGACGGTGATCTCTACGTGGGAGATGGAATTCTGGTTCCACTGGGTTTCGAACAGGCTGTTGGCGAAGCGCAGGGCAATCAGGTTCTGCACCGTCTCTTTGCCCAGGTAGTGGTCAATGCGGTAGACCCGGCCCTCGGGGAAGAACCGTGCCACGGCATCATTGACCCGGCGCGACGACTCCAGGTCGTGGCCAATGGGCTTTTCCAGTACCACCCGGGTGCGCGCAGCCAGCCCCGCCTTGTCGAGGTTTTCGCAGATGGCCCCGTACACCGCTGCCGCCGTGGCGAAGTAGGCGATCAGCGGCTGCTCGCCCGGCAGTTGCTCGGCCAGTGCCTGGTAACCCTCGGGCTGGAGAAAATCCAGGTGCTGGTAGCCTAGCCGGGCCATGAAACGGCCCAATGCGGCAGGCTCGATATCGGCCTCGGGTACATGCCGGCGCAAATGGGCTTCGATGCTGTTCAGGTGCTCCTGCGCGCTACCCGGCTCGCGGGCCAGCGCCAGCAGGCGGCTGTCCGGGTGCAGCAGGTTGGCACGGTCGAGCTGATAGAGCGCAGGAAACAGCTTGCGCAATGCCAGGTCGCCAAGGGCGCCAAACAGGGCAAAGGTGCAAGGTTCGACACTGATCGCAGCCATGATGTAGGTTCTTTCCTAAAGTTGGTCTAGGAATACCGCTTTCACATACGATTTTCAAGGGATAATGTAGTAAAAACCACAACATCGCACATAAGTATTACAGACAAGTGGTGCGCCACCCGCACCGACAGTACGATAGACGACCGTGCAAAAAGCCTGCTGCTTCGTCAGCCGGCTGTCTTCCCGACCCAAGGACACACCCATGGACCGCGTGCGAAACCTCCTGGAACAGATCCAGGGACGCCTCGACGAGCTGAACAAGGCCGAACGCAAAGTCGCCGAAGTCATCCTGCTCAACCCGCAACAAGCCACCCGTTTCAGCATCGCTGCGCTGGCCCAGGCGGCCAAGGTCAGCGAGCCGACCGTCAACCGCTTCTGCCGCTCCTTCGGCGTCAGCGGCTACCCGGAACTGAAGCTGCAACTGGCCCAGAGCCTGGCCAGCGGCGCCGCTTATGTCAGCCGCGCGGTAGAAGCTGACGATGACCCGGCCGCCTACACCCAGAAGATCTTCGCCAGCGCCATCGCCTCACTCGACAGTGCCTGCCAGCAGCTCGACCCGCAGCAGGTCAGCCGCGCCGTGGACATGATGATCCAGGCCAGGCAGATCCACTTCTTCGGCCTTGGCGCCTCGGCGCCGGTGGCCCTGGATGCGCAGCACAAGTTCTTCCGCTTCAACCTGGCTGTGTCGGCCCACGCCGATGTGCTGATGCAGCGCATGCTGGCCTCGGTGGCGCACACCGGTGACCTGTTCGTGATCATTTCCTACACCGGGCGCACCCGCGAACTGGTCGAAGTAGCGCGCCTGGCCCGTGAAAACGGTGCCTCGGTGCTGGGCCTGACCGCCGCCGGCTCGCCGCTGGCCAATGCCTGCAGCCTGAGCCTGCACATTCCCTTGCCGGAAGACACCGACATCTACATGCCGATGACCTCGCGGATCATTCAGCTGACGGTGCTCGATGTACTGGCCACCGGCATGACCCTGCGCCGCGGCGTGGACTTCCAGCCGCACCTGCGCAAGATCAAGGAAAGCCTGAACGCCAGCCGCTACCCCATCGAGGACGACGACCTCAACTGAGCCGGTGCGCCTGCAGGCTCAGGTGGGCACGCTGCCCCGGCGCCAGGCTCAGGCCCTCGCCACTGCCGCTGGCGGCCTCGACGCAAATGAAGCGCTGCGTTTCACGGCCTGTCACGCCCATCAGCGGGCGGTTGCCGGGGTGCCAAACCACGGTGTCGTCGCTGTCACCGGTATCAATACACAGCTCGCGCTGCCAGGCCGGGTCCTGCAGTTGCACCCGCGGGGTACCCGGGTAAACCTTCTGGCAGCCACCCTTGAGCTTCAGCGCGCCATCTTCACGGCAGGCCTGGCGGTTGAGGCGGTCATAACCTTCGATATCCTCCAGCCCAGACAGCGCTATCTCAGACACGTCACTGATGCGCCAGTAGGCTAGCAGCGCATGGCTCAGCTGGCAGGGTTCGCTGTCCTGATGCTCGGTGCTCAGGCTTAACTCCATGCGGTTACCCAGCCTTGCATGCAGGTCAACCTGCCAGTCGCACAGGTCCAGCCGCCACTTCAGGGTCACGCCTTCCTCGTCCTCGCGGCTGTCCACCAGCTTCCAGTCCAGCAGGCGCGCCCAGCCATGGGCCGGCCACAAATCCTCACTGGGGTGGCGGCCATACCACGGCCAACACACCGGCACGCCACCACGGATCGCCCCCACCTGCGGCCACTGCTCGGCGCACCACAGCCAGGGCCGTTCGCCCGCTGGCTGAAAATGCAGCAGTTGTGCCCCCTGGCGGCTGAAGACCGCCTGGCAACGGGGATGATCGATGATCAGCACATCGCGCTGCTGGTAACGCTCCCACTCGAATACAGGCCTTGGCCGCTGCGAGGAAAAGAAGCGATGGAGCGGATGTTCGGGCATGGTTCAGAGCTCTTGTTGTTTGAGATAGCGCTGTCTCGGCCTATCCCCGACACCCACTGCAGGCCAGTGGGTGCCGGGAACCGAAAAGGGATTGGCGTAAATTTACAACAAATGCCCTCAGAATGACGACTGAATCTTCAACCCCGCGACCAGCGCGTTGTCCACCTCGTCCACCCCGCCGGGGCTCTTGATGTATTGCAGGTTGGGCCGCACGGTCAGCCAGTTGGTGACGTGGAAGCCGTAGTAGAGCTCGGCGTTGTACTCGGTGCGCTGCAGCGGCACGAAGCCTGGGTTGTCGTAATCGTTGATACCGCTTTGGGCATTGAGCAGTTCAGCGCGCTTCTTCACGTCGTCATTCACATGAATACGCGCCACTCCGAAGCCGATGTCATCCTTGGGCCGGGCATCGAAGGCGCCTTTGTAGACCAGCCCCACCTGCTGGTAGTTGTCGACCACGTTGGTGGCCTTGTCGTGCACGGTGAAGTTGGCGAACAGGCTGAGGCCGCGGTTGACGTCACCCGCATGCGCAGTGACCTGCTGCTGCGCCACCACCCACCAGCCATGCTTGCTGGAATGCGACTTGAAGGCCCCGCCGCTCAATGCCTGCGGGTTGCCGTTGACGTCGTCGAACACATCGTCGGCCTTGGCGGTGCTGTAGTAGTAACCCAGGCGGTACTCGCCCGGCAGCCCGTTGACCTTGGGCGACCATACCGCCTCCACCGGCAGGATCGCGCCTTTGGTGCCGCTGCCGCTGAGCTTGAAGCCGTTGCCGGTTTCCAGGTTGGAGGGGTTCTGCTCGAAGGCGCCAACCTGGACGAAGAATTCCGGTGTGATGTTGTACTTTACCCGCAGCGCCCACTGGCTGACCGGCCAGTTGTACCAGATGCCACCGACCCAGTTGCCCACCTGGGAACCGCAGAAGGCCAGGTTCTGGAAGTCGCAGGGGAAGCTGTTGAAGTCCTCACCCTCGCCGAAGCGGCCAAATTTTACGTCCAGGGCGCCGTCGAAGTACTTCTGCTTGATCCACATCTGGGTCAGGCGCCAGGTCTGGCCGCGGCCCCACACTTCCTGCACCGAGCTGAACTGCCCGGCGCGCGGGTCGCTGATGCGGTCGTTGGACAGGTTACGGCCGCTGCGCTCGGTAATCGCCAGCTTGAACTCGGCATCGTGCCAGCCAAAGATCTTCTGCAAGTCCAGGTGCGCGCCAAGGGCGAACTGGTCGCTGTAGCGTGCAGTCTTGTCGTCGTTGTAGCCGCCGTGCAGGTTACCGGCCACCTCGCCAACGTAGTCGAGGGTAAAGTCATAGCCCTTCTCCAGCAGCTCGGTACGGGTGCCGCCCCAATCGCCGGTCATCCATTTCGATTCGCTGGAAAAGGCCTCGGCAGCCTGCGCGCCGCTGCTGCCGACCACGGCGAGCAAAGCCAGCGAGCCCAATGTCCTGATGCGTTTGCGCTGTTCCATCCCTTTGCGTCCTCTTTTTTCTTATTGATGGTGTAGACGAGTCAACGGCCTTTGAAGTGAGCCACGTTGTGCTTTGCAGTTGCCGCAGTGCTTGCCAGGTGCAGGCGTTCGCCGCTTGCGGCGTCGAACAGCAGCACCCGGGCAGGATCGAATTGCAGGTTGAGGGTGTCGCCCACCCGGCACGCCACATCCGGCGCCAGGCGGCAACACACTTTGGTCTGGTTGAGGGTGACGAATACCAGCAGGTCGGGCCCGGTGGGTTCGGTTACCTGCACCTCGGCGCGGATGCCTGGCAGGCCGTTGCCCTCTGCGGCACCCAGGGCGATCTGTTCAGGGCGGATGCCGAGAATGATCTCGCGACCGTCCAGCTCTTCACCGGCTACGCCCAAGGGCAGCTCCCAACGCGCCTGGCCACTGTCGAGCACGGCCAGCAAGCGCCCCTCCTGCCGGGTGAGGCGCACCGGGACGAAGTTCATTGGCGGCGAACCGATGAAGCTGGCGACAAACTGGTTGGCCGGGTCGTTGTAGATCTGCTGCGGGGTGCCGAACTGCTGGATGATGCCGTCCTTCATCACCGCCACTTTGTCGCCCAGGGTCATGGCCTCGATCTGGTCGTGGGTGACGTACACGGTGGTGGTCTTCAGGCGCTGGTGCATCAGTTTCATTTCGGTGCGCATCTCGACCCGCAGCTTGGCATCGAGGTTGGACAGCGGCTCATCGAACAGGTAGATCTTCGGCCGCCGCGCCAGCGCCCGCCCCATGGCCACCCGTTGCTGCTGGCCACCGGACAGCTGCGCCGGCTTGCGCGCCAACAGGTGTTCGATCTGCAGCAGCTTGGCCACCCGCGCCACCTCTTCGTCGATGGCCGCCTGGGGCAGTTTGCGGATCTTCAGGCCAAACTCGATGTTCTCGCGCACGCTCATGGTCGGGTACAGCGCGTAGGACTGGAACACCATGGCGATGTCGCGGTCCTTGGGGCTCATGCCGCTGATATCCTGGTCGTCGATGAGGATCGCGCCGCCGGTAATCTGCTCCAGGCCGGCGATGCAGTTCATCAAGGTCGATTTGCCGCAACCAGAAGGCCCAACCAGGATCAGGAACTCGCCATCATTGATCGACAGCTGGATGTCCTTGAGGGTGTCTGGCAGGCCGCTGCCGTAGGTCTTGTTCACATTGCGAAGTTCGAGCGTTGCCATGACTTACCCCTTGACCGCGCCGGCCGTGAGCCCGCGGACGAAATATTTGCCTGCTACCACGTAGACCAGCAGGGTTGGCAGGCCGGCGATCATCGCCGCCGCCATGTCGACGTTGTATTCCTTGGCCCCGGTGCTGGTGTTGACCAGGTTGTTCAGGGCCACGGTGATCGGTTGCGAGTCGCCGCTGGAGAACACCACACCGAACAGGAAGTCGTTCCAGATCTGGGTGAACTGCCAGATCAGGCAGACCATGATGATGGGCGTGGACATCGGCAGGATGATGCGGCGGAAAATGGTGAAAAACCCGGCACCGTCCAGGCGCGCGGCCTTCACCAGCGCATCGGGGATGCTCACGTAGAAGTTGCGGAAAAACAGCGTGGTAAAGGCCAGGCCGTAGACCACATGCACCAGCACCAGGCCGCCGGTGGTGCTGGCCAGGCCGAGCTTGCCGAGGGTGAACGAGGCCGGCAGCAGCACGGTCTGGAACGGCAGGAAGCAGCCGAACAGCAGCAGGCCGAAGAACAGCTGCGAGCCACGAAAACGCCACATCGACAGCACATAGCCGTTCAACGCGCCGATGGCGGTGGAGATCAATACCGCTGGCACGGTGATCATGATCGAGTTCCAGAAGTACCCGCTGACCGTGCCCCAGGCCTTGACCCAGCCAATGCCGGTAATCACCTGCGGCCAACTCAGCAGGTTGCCGGTGCTGATGTCTTCCGGGGTCTTGAAGCTGGTCAGCAGCATCACCACCAGCGGCACCAGGTACAACAGCACCGCAGCCAGCAGTACGGCGTGGATGGCGATGCGGCTCGCGCTCAGCGGCGCCTTGTTGGCAGGGCTATGCATGGCGTTTGCTCCGCAGCTCCGAGTACAGGTAAGGCACGAGGATCGCCAGGATCGCCCCGAGCATGAGGATGGCGCTGGCCGAGCCCATGCCCATCTGGCCGCGGCTGAAGGTAAACGAGTACATGAACATGGCCGGCAGGTCGGATGAGTAGCCCGGGCCGCCTGCGGTCATTGCTGCCACCAGGTCGAAGCTCTTGATGGCAATGTGCGAAAGGATCATCAACGCACTGAAGAACACCGGGCGCAGGCTGGGTAGCACCACGGTCCAGTAGATGCGTGGCAGGCTGGCGCCATCCATCTGCGCTGCGCGGATGATCGACGGGTCCACACCACGCAGGCCGGCCAGGAACATCGCCATGATGAAGCCCGAGGCCTGCCACACGGCGGCTATCACCAGGCAATACACCACCCGGTCAGGGTCGATCAGCCAGTCCAGGCGAAAGCCCTCCCAGCCCCAGTCGCGCAGCAGCTTGTCCAGCCCCATGCCGGGGTTGAGCAGCCACTTCCAGGCGGTGCCGGTCACGATCATCGACAGTGCCATGGGGTACAGGTAAATAGTGCGGATGAAGCCTTCGCGGCGGATGCGCTGGTCCAGCAGCACCGCCAGCAACACGCCAATAGCCAGGCTGATGGCGATGAACAGGCCGCCGAACAGCAGCAGGTTCTTGCTGGCCACCCACCAGCGGTCGTTGTCGAACAGCCGGGCGTATTGCGCAAGGCCGGCCCATTTGTAGGTGGGCAGGAAGGTCGAGGTAGTGAAAGACAGCACGAAGGTCCAGAGGATGTAGCCGTAGAAGCCCACCAGGACGATGAACATGCTGGGCGCAAGCACCAGCTTGGGCAGCCAGCGCTGAAGCGCGTCCAGGGGTGAGGCCCGCAGTTGGGCGGTGGTTGTGGTCATGATGTGGTACCCGAAGCCCAGGCAGTGTGGGGTTCTGCCTTTTGTGTTGTCGGTACTGGCCCTATCGCCGGCAAGCCAGCTCCCACAGGGTATTCACTGCCTTTGAGAGCTGTGGGGTACCTGTGGGAGCTGGCTTGCCGGCGATAGGGCCATCAGGTCTTCACTGGGCAGACTTGATCGCCGCTTCCAGTTTCTTCGCCGCATCGGCCGGGTCGGCCTTGGGGTCGTTGATGTAGTTGGTTACCACATCGAAGAACGCACCCTGCACGGCCAGCGTGGTGGCCATGTTGTGCGCCATGCTTGGCTGCAGGCCGCCGGTTTTGGCATCGGCAAGGAAGTCCTTGGCGGAGGTTTGCGCGCAGGCGTCGAAACCAAACTTGCCCATGTCGGCGAGCATGTCGTTGCGCACCGGGATCGAGCCTTTGTTGGTGCTGAAGACCTTCTGGAAGTCCTCACCCAGCACCTTGCGCGCGATGTCCTGCTGGCCGGCGGAGGTGCCAGCGTTGTTCTGCTTGAACACCGCCAGCGAGTCGATGTTGTACAGGAAGGCCTTGTCGGTACCGGGGAACGGCACGCACTGGTAATCCTTGCCGGCGGTTTTCTTCGCCAGGGTCCATTCGCTCTTGGCCCAGTCTCCCATGATCTGCATGCCGGCCTTGCCGTTGATGACCTTGGCGGCTTCCAGATTCCAGTCCTGGCCCTTGCCATCCGGGTCCATGTAGGTGGCGACCTTTTTCAGCTCGGTCAGCGCCTTGACCATCTGCGGGCCGGTCAGGGTCGCGCTGTCGAGGTCGACCATGGCCTTCTTGTAGCCGTCGGCCCCCATCACGGCCAGCACCACGCTTTCGAACACGGTGCTGTCTTGCCATGGCTGGCCACCATGGGCAAGCGGGATGAAGCCTGCGGCCTTGAGCTTGTCGGCGGCTGCATAGAATTCGTCGAGGTTGGCAGGCGCCTTGTCGATGCCGGCTTTCTTGAAGACTTCTGGGTTGATCCATAGCCAGTTGATGCGGTGGATGTTCACCGGTACGGCAACGTAGTCACCGTCGTACTTCACGGTGTCAGCGACCTTCTTGTCGAGTAGCGAGTCCCACTTCTCTTCCTTGGCCACGCCCTTGAGCACATCGGTGTCGAGCAGGCCGGTGGCCGCCCAGTCCTGGATGTCCGGGCCTTTGATTTGTGCAACACCCGGCGGGTTGCCGGCGACGGCGCGGCTCTTGAGCACTGTCATGGCCGTGGCACCGCCGCCACCGGCAACGGCGCCGTCCTTCCAGGTGAAGCCGTCTTTTTCGACCTGTGCCTTGAGCACATCGACTGCCGCCTTTTCACCGCCCGAGGTCCACCAGTGCACCACCTCGACACTGCCTTTGGATTCGGCAGCCTGGGCACCCAGCGGGATCAACGAGGCAAGGGAAATTGCGGCAGCGAGACAGAGCGTGGAATTCATCGAAGCACCTTTCTTGTTGTTATGCCGTGCAAGTCGATCGCTTGCGTAGCATGGAGTCTAAACAGCGTGGCCGCCCCTTCAGGTAACGAAGCGATGCGTGAATGTCATCATCTGGTTACATAGCCGGCCAGGTTGCTGGCCAGGCTGGGAGCAAGTGGCAGGCCTGGCAGCAGCAGCGCCTGATAGGCGTGATAAAGGTCGGGTTTGCCCGGCCAGATGGTCCCGGCGGTTTTGTTGCAGGCATCGAGTTCGTGGTGCCAGCTGCCAGCGACCGGGTCGATGAAGTGGTTGGCGATAAACCCCCAGCAGTTGCGGTACCACTGCTCGTACTGTGCCTCGCCAGTA
The DNA here is from genome assembly GCF_042956345.1 of Pseudomonas sp. NPDC008258. Lineage (NCBI taxonomy): Bacteria > Pseudomonadati > Pseudomonadota > Gammaproteobacteria > Pseudomonadales > Pseudomonadaceae > Pseudomonas > Pseudomonas sp. NPDC008258. Next base: position 318,591 of record NZ_JBIBGE010000001.1, on the reverse strand, counting down.
CGCTGCAACAGGGCGGCGGCGGCAGCGCAGGCTTCCGCGTGCACCCAGTGCAAACGCGCATGCACGACCGGGCGATCGGCCCAGTCCAGGGTGTAGACGAAACCAGGTTCGCCATCGGCGTTCCATGCCTGCTGGCAGGTTGTATCGAACAAGGCGCGGGCACACCCTTGCAGCCATTGCGGAGGCTGCAGGCCAGCCTGCTCGAGACTGGCCTCCAGGTGCAGCAGCAACCGCGCCCATTCCAGGGCATGCCCGGGCGTGGTGCCATAAGGCCGGAAGTGGTCGGCGGGGTGTTCGTGGTTGTAGTCCGGCAGCGGCTGCCAATGGGCGTCGAAATGTTCGATGACCTGATGACCGTTGGCAGCGGCATGGGTGAGGATGATGCGCTCGGCAATACGCAAGGCGCGTTGCAGCCACAGGGTGTTGCCAGTGACGTCTGCCAGGGCCAGGAATGCCTCGGTCGCGTGCATGTTGCTGTTGGCGCCACGGTACGGCTCAGGTAGCTGCCAGGCGCGGGAGAAGGCCTCTTGAAGGGCGCCTTCGGCTTCGCTCCAGAAGTGCGTTTCGATCACCTGCGTCGCGTCGTCCAGCAATGCGTGGGCGTCGGCTACGTCGGCCACCACTGCCGAGCTGGCAGCCAGGGCGACGAAGGCATGCAGGTAGGCGACCTTGCCGCTGTCTTCCTGCCCCCCGGGGTGGGCGAACCAGCCGCCGTAGCTGGCGTCCTGCATGGCACCGCGCAAGGCAGCCACGCCGTGTTCGGCATACGCCAGGCAACCGGGGATGCCCTGCAGGTGGGCCAGGGCGAAACAGTGGGTCATGCGCGCGGTGTTCATGGTTTCGGCGCGGGCACCGGGGGCGAGCTGCCCGTTGGCGTCGAGGTTGCCGAAGCCGTCAGGCAGTTTCGCGGCCTTGGCGAAATCCAGCAGGCGCTGTGCTTCGGCCCGGCGCCAGGCGTTGTGGGCCGGGGCTTTGAGCCAGCTGGTGGCAGGCAGATTGAGGGTGTTCATGGGCCAGCTTGATCCTTGCCAGTCGTTTGCGAATTCTAGCCAGCGGGGTTTTGGTGGATGTCACGAAGGACGGCGGGATTGTCACTGGGCAGTGACATTTGTGTTGCCTGTGCCGGCCTCTTCGCGGGCGCGCCCGCTCCCACAGGGATCACGCCGTACATGTGGGAGCGGGCTTGCCCGCGAAGAGGCCGGCACAGGCAGTACAGAATCTCAGTCCAGACCCCGTGGCAGGTACAAGGTCACCCGCAACCCGCCCTCACGCAGGTTCAGCAAGCTCACCTCACCGCCATGGCTATGGGCGATATTGCGTGCAATCCCCAACCCCAACCCGTACCCCTGCTGCTGCCCGGCCAGGCGGAAATGCGGCTCGAACACCTGCTCCAGCTGCTGCTGCGGTACGCCCGGGCCCTGATCGTCTACCTGCAACACGAAGCCATTGTCAGCGTCGATAATGCGCAGCCGCGCCCGCTCGCCGTACTTGATGGCGTTGTCGATCAGGTTGCCGATGCAGCGCCGCAGCGCCAACGGCTTGCCCGGGTACGGTGCCAGCGCCCGGCCATCGACGGTGATGCGACCGTCCCCCAGGTAAGGCTCAGCCAGGATCTCCAGCACCTGGTTGAGGTCGACCGGCTCGATGTTTTCGTGGATGTCGGTGTCCTTCACGCACTGCAAGGCGCCCTTGACCAGCAGCTCCAGCTCGTCGAGGTCCTGGCTGAACTTGGCCTGCAGGCGTTCGTCCTCCAGCAGTTCGACCCGCAGCCGCAACCGGGTGATCGGTGTGCGCAGGTCGTGGGAAATGGCGCTGAACAGCTGGCTGCGCTCGGTGAGGTAGCGGCTGATGCGCTCGCGCATGCTGTTGAACGCCCGGCTTACCTCAACCACTTCGCTGCCGCCACCTTCCGCCAGCGGCGCCACATCGGCCCCCAGCGACATCTCCCGCGCAGCCCGCGCCAGGCGCTTGAGTGGCCAACTTTGCCAATGCACCAGCAGGCCGATGAACAACAGCAGCAAGGCGGTGGTGAGCACGATGAAACCGATCTGCTGCCGGGGCAGGCGTTCGGCCTCAAGGCTGGTGTAAGGCTCGGGCAGCAGCGAAGCGATGTACAACCACTCGCCTTCACCCAGGCGGATTTGCGTTACCAGCACCGGCGGGTTCAGCGGCTCCAGGGTCAGTGAGTAATGCGCCCAGGAGCGTGGCAGCTCGTCGAGTTTCAGGCCACTGTTGAAAATGCGCAGGTCGTCAGGGCTGACGAACTCTACGGAAATCTCCATCTGCGACCCCAGGCGCTCGTGCAGCACCTGCTGGAACACATCGATCACCGCCTGCTTGCGCGGGGTGACGGGCAGTACCTGCATGTCCAGCGGCGTGGCGTTGAGCGATACGAAAAACCGCGTGCCGCCCATGCTGCGCAACTGGTCGAGCACCAGCGGCCGGTAAGCCACCGGCAACGAGCGGAAGTAGCTGACGCTGGCACTCATCGAATGGGCCAGGCTGCTGGCACTGGCACGCAGCCCCTGCAACTGGCTGGCGCGCAGTTGAGATACCCAGATGATGCTGGACAAGCCCTGGGCCAGCAGCACCACCAGCAGGGTCAGCAGCAGCATGCGCCCCAGCAACGAGCGCGGCAGCAGGCGCCAATGGCGCTCAGGGCGCACTGCAGACATGCGCCGCCAGCAGATAGCCACTGCCGCGCACGGTGCGGATCAGCCGGGGTGGTTTGTCGGTGTCACGCAGGCGCTGGCGCAGGCGGCTGACGCCCATGTCGACGATGCGGTCCAGCGGCATCGGCTCGCGGCCGCGGGTGGCGTTGCCGATGGTGTCACGGTCAAGAATCTGCTGCGGGTGGTCGAGGAACAGTTTGAGCAGGGCGAAATCGGCACCAGACAGCACCACCTCTTCGCCATCACGGTGGAACAGCCGGTGGCTGACCGTGTCCAGGCGCCAGTCGTCGAAGGCCAGCACCGCATTGCCCGGCGCCGCCTGGCCAAACTCGGCGCGACGCAGCAGGGCCTTGATCCGCGCTTGCAGTTCACGCGGGCTGAAGGGTTTGCCCAGGTAGTCGTCGGCGCCCAGTTCCAGGCCGATGACCCGGTCGGCTTCGTCGGAGCTGGCGGTGAGCATGATGATCGGCACGCGGGCCTGGCGCGGGTGCTGGCGGACCCAGCGGCACAAACTGAAGCCGTCTTCGTCGGGCAGCATGACGTCGAGGATGACCAGGTCGCAGGGGGTGCTTTCCAGCGCGCGGCGAAAGCCGGCGCCGTCGGCCTCGGCATGCACCTGGAAGCCGGAGCGGCTCAGGTAGGTTTGCAGCAGCTCGCGGATTTCCTGGTCGTCGTCGACCATCAGGATCGATTTGCCGGCAGTGGTCAAGGTGGTCCTTCCTCTTGTTGGTTACAGGTCTTTTTTGCCTGTTTTATTGGGGCTGCTCTGCAGCCCTTCGCGGGCTTGCCCGCTCCCACAGGGATCGCACAATTCATGAGCATAGCGATGCACTTGTGGGAGCGGGCAAGCCCGCGATGGGCCGCACAGCGGCCCCCTTCAACTATCCGTGATCCAGCGCCTGCTGCAAGGCCACACCAGCGCCCAGCAACCCGGAAAACTCTGCCGTTACCAGCCATACCGGCACGCCAGCAAAATAGCCACTCATGCAACCCTTGTCGGCAAAGCTTGTGGCAAACCCGCTGCGCAGGAACAGCTCGGCAAAACGCGGAATCACCCCGCCGACAATATAGACCCCGCCTCGGGCCCCCAGCGTGAGTACATTGTTACCAGCGACTCGCCCAAGGAAGCGACAAAACTGCTCGACCACCGCCAGCGCCCGTGGCTCGCCGCCCAGCGCGGCATCGGTGATCTGCGCAGGGGAAGTGTGCCGGGGTGTGTCGCCATCCAGCGCGCAGATGGCCTGATACAGCCGCACCAGGCCGCCACCACTGAGCACGGTCTCGGCACTGACATGGCCGATCTGCCCGTGGATCTGCTGGTGGATTGCCGCTTCGCGGGCATTGCCCACCGGCAGGTCGACATGGCCGCCCTCCCCCGGCAAGGCCTGCCAGTGCTGCTCGCCAAGGCGCAGCAGCGAACCCACGCCCAGGCCAGTGCCTGGCCCTATCACCAGCGCAGGTCGCGCCGGGTCGGCCTGGCCGGGGCACACCTCGCGGAATTCACCCTCGCGCAGGCGGGTCATGCCCAGCGCCATGGCGGTGAAGTCGTTGATCAGCAACAACCGCTCGACCTGCAAGGTCTTGCAGAAGGTCGTGCGGCTCAGGCGCCAGTGGTTATTGGTAAAGCGGAACTCATCGCCATCGACCGGCCCGGCCACCGCCAGGCACACTGCCGCCAAGCCGCCGCGGGCGATGCCCTGGCCGTGCAGGTAGGCCTCGATGGCCTGCTCCGGGCTGGTGTAGTCCGCGGTGGCAAACACCTTCACCTCGTGCAACTGGTTGTTACGCCACAACGCAAAACGGGCATTGGTGCCGCCGATGTCGCCAACCAGCAGGTCTTTCATTTGAGGTGCTCCAGGCCAGAGGTAAAGGCACTGGCGCCCTGCTCTGCCGGGCTGAACGCCATGCGCATGAAGCCGAAAAGCTCGCGCCCACAGCCCAGGTCGTTGCCCTGAGGTGCTGGCGGCAGGTCGCGGCTGGCCAGTTCTTCGGCCGACACCATCACCCGCAGCGTGCCTTCGACACCATCGACCCGCACGATATCACCATCTCGCACCCGCGCCAGCGGGCCGCCGTCATACGCTTCGGGGCAAACATGGATGGCCGCCGGAATCTTGCCCGAGGCACCCGACATGCGCCCGTCGGTAACCAGCGCCACTTTGTAGCCTCGGTCTTGCAGCACGCCGAGGAACGGCGTGAGCTTGTGCAGTTCTGGCATGCCGTTGCAGCGCGGGCCCTGGAAGCGCACCACGGCGACAAAGTCACGCTCCAGCTCGCCGGCCTTGAACGCATCGGCCAGCGACTGCTGGTCGTGGAATACCCGCGCCGGGGCTTCGACCACCTGATGCTCGGGGGCAACGGCAGAAACCTTCATCACGCCACGGCCCAGGTTGCCTTCCATCACCCGCAGGCCGCCTTCGGCCGAGAATGGCCGTGCCACCGGGCGCAGGATGCTTTCGTCCAGGCTCTGCTGCGGCCCTTCACGCCACACCAGTTTGCCGTTGTCGAGGAACGGTTCCCGGGTGTAGCGGCGCAGGCCATGGCCGGCCACTGTGTTGACGTCTTCGTGCAGCAGCCCGGCATCCAGCAGCTCGCGGATCAGGAACGCCATGCCGCCAGCGGCCTGGAAGTGGTTGATGTCGGCCTTGCCGTTGGGGTACACGTGCGACAGGGTCGGCACTACTTCGGACAGGTCGGCCATATCCTGCCAGGTCAGCTGAATACCGGCCGCCTGGGCAATCGCCGGGATGTGCAGGGTGTGGTTGGTCGAACCGCCCGTGGCGTGCAGGGCGACGATGGAGTTTACCAACGCCTTCTCGTCGACGATTTCGCCCAGCGGCATGAAGCTGCCGCTGGCCTTGGTCATTCGCGTGACCTGCTGCGCGGCCTCGGCGGTAAGCGCATCGCGCAGCGGCGTGTACGGGTTGACGAACGAAGCGCCCGGCAGATGCAGGCCCATCACTTCCATCACCAACTGGTTGGTGTTGGCGGTGCCGTAGAAGGTGCAGGTACCCGGGCTGTGATAGGAGTTCATCTCCGACTCCAGCAACTCTTCACGGCTGGCCTTGCCTTCGGCATAGCGCTGGCGCACGTCGGCCTTCTGCTTGTTGGAGATACCGGAAACCATTGGCCCACCTGGCACGAAGATGGTCGGCAGGTGGCCAAAGCGCAGTGCGCCCATCATCAGCCCCGGGACGATCTTGTCGCAGATACCCAGCATGAGCGCGGCGTCGAACATGTTGTGCGACAGCGCTACCGCAGTAGACATGGCAATGACTTCGCGGCTGGCGATGGCCAGCTCCATGCCCGGTTCGCCCTGGGTAACGCCATCGCACATGGCCGGCACACCACCGGCGAACTGGCCGACCGAACCGACCTCGCGCAGGGCCTGCTTGATCTGTTCGGGGAAGTGCAGGTACGGCTGGTGAGCAGACAGCATGTCGTTGTAGGCCGAGACGATGGCTACGTTGGCCGCATTCATCAGGCGCAGGGTCTGTTTGTCCTCGCTGCCGCAACCGGCCACGCCATGGGCGAAGTTGGCGCATTGCAGGCTGGCACGCATGGGGCCGTCACTGGCCGCGCCGCGAATCAGCTGCAGGTAGCGTTCGCGGGTGGCACGGCTGCGTTCGACCAGCCGCTGGGTGACCTCAAGGATGCGCGGATGCATGTACTGGACTCCAGGCTAATTGTAAGGGCGGTTTACCGGGCATTTCCCCTCCAAACGATTGCGGCCTAGGCTCAAGGTAAGGAGCCCGCTGCATCGGTGGAGGCACATCGCCCAACCACTCGTTGTATGTTTAAACAAAATACTGCCACTAAAAAGGCTTGTTTTCTATCAGCCAGTGAATAATCTTGTAATTCCAACAACAAAACCGTTTCAGTGAAGCTCCTTTTTGCCACAGGTTTCACTCGGACTGCCAGAGGTACTGCCATGACCCTACGCATCGCCATCAATGGATTCGGCCGCATCGGGCGCAACGTCCTGCGCGCACTGTATACCCAAGGCTACCGCCAGGACCTGCAGGTCGTCGCCATCAACGACCTGGGCGACAGCGCCATGAATGCCCACCTGCTCAAATACGACAGCGTGCACGGCACCTTCGACGCCACGGTCGAGGCCGACCACGAAAGCCTCACGGTCAATGGTGACCGTATTGCGGTCAGTGCCATCCGCAACCCGGCCGAGCTGCCCTGGAAGGCCGAGGCGATCGACGTGGTGTTCGAGTGCACCGGGCTGTTCACCGACCGCGCCAAGGCTGCCGCGCACCTGGCCGCCGGGGCTGGCAAGGTGATTGTCTCAGCACCGGCCAAGGGCGCCGATGCCACGGTGGTGTACGGGGTCAACCACGACATCCTGCGGGCCTCGCACCAGGTCATTTCCAACGCCTCCTGTACCACCAACTGCCTGGCGCCGATCGCCCAGGTGCTGCACCGCGAGTTCGGCATCGAGCAGGGCCTGATGACCACCATTCACGCCTACACCAACGACCAGGTGCTGACCGATGTGTACCACAGCGACCCGTACCGCGCGCGCTCGGCCACCCAGTCGATGATCCCGAGCAAGACTGGCGCCGCCGAAGCCGTGGGCCTGGTGCTGCCGGAACTGGCCGGCAAGCTGACCGGCATGGCGGTGCGGGTACCGGTGATCAACGTGTCGCTGGTGGACCTCACCGTCAACCTCAAGCGCGAAGCCACCGCCGAGCAGGTCAACCAGCTGTTCCTTGAAGCCAGCAAGCACTCCAGGGTATTGGGCTACAACGCCTTGCCGCTGGTTTCCTGCGATTTCAACCACAACCCGCTGTCGTCGATCTTCGACGCCAACCACACCCGGGCCAACGGGCGCATGCTCAAGGTGCTGGCCTGGTACGACAATGAGTGGGGGTTCAGTAACCGGATGCTGGATAACTGTTTGGCGCTGTGCCGGGCAAGCTGACGCACGCTTTGTGGGAGCGGCCTTGCGTCGCGAAAGGGCCGCGAAGCGGCCCCCGTACTTCAGCTTTTGCGCAGAAATTTCTGGGGCTGCTTTGCAGCCCTTTCGCGACGCAAGGCCGCTTCCACAAAAGAACGCTGACCTCCTGCAACGTACAATCTTTACCTTTTCCTAACATTTCCACACTTGACCTCAGGCACAGATGATAAGCATTATCATTAACCTTTCGTCGGCCAGGTCCCCCCGTGAGTCAGTCCCGGTTCAACTCTGTCTTCCTCGTCCAGCGCCTTACCCTGCTGCGCACCTTGCAGCGCATGGTCGGTAACCCCAGCACCGCCGAGGACCTGCTGCAGGAAACCTACCTGCGGGTTTCCCGCGCCCTGGGCGAGCGGCCCATCGAGCATATCGAGCCGTTCGTGTTCCAGACCGCACGCAACCTGGCACTGGACCACCTGCGGGCACGCCGGGTGCAGGCCCGCATGCTGGTCGACGACGTGCCCGACGAAGTGCTGCACAGCGTGGCCGCACCCGCCACCAGCAGCGAAGATGCCGCCCACGCCGAGCAGTTGCTCAAGCACCTGAGCCTCAGCCTCAACCAGCTGAGCGAACGCCAGCAGCGCATCTTCATCCTCAGCCGCCTGCATGGCGCCACCTATCTGGAAATTGCCGAGCAACTGAAGGTTTCGCCCAGCACGGTACAGAAGGAGCTAAAGCTGATCATGGCGATCTGCATGGGTGTCGCCGACCGCCTCAAGTGAGCCGACCGCAGCCAGGCGGTTACGCAAAGCCCTTGCCACACCCCGCCTTAGCCTTGATCATTCGCGAAAAACCATTCAAGGATTCACCGTGACTGACAGCCCCGCCCCTCGCCCGTCACCCGCCGGGCCCAGCGCCCGTGCTCGTGCCATGGACGAGGCGCTGGACTGGCTGGTGCGCCTGCAATGTGCCAGCACCGAAGACACCCAGGCCTTTGAAGCCTGGCTGAGCGCCGCACCGGAAAACGCCGAGGCCTATGTCGAGGCCGAAGCCCTGTGGAATGGTACGCCGCTGCACCATGTAGCCACGCAGCTGCACCAGCAGCAACGCCGCTCATGGCGCGGGCGCCTGCGCAGCCACTGGAAACCGTTGGCCACTGCGGCAGTGCTGCTGGTCGGGCTGTTTACTGTCGGCAACCTGCCCATGCGCCTGCAAGCTGACCACCTGACTGTGGTGGGAGAGCGCCAGCGTCTGCAACTGGACGACGGTGCCAAGGTGCTGCTCAACACCAACTCGGCATTTGCCAGCGACCGTCGCGACGGCCGCCAGGTAGCCCGCCTGCTGCAGGGCGAGGCCTACTTTCAGGTACCCGAGGACGCGTTGCTGCCGCTGGAGGTGGAAGCCGGGCCGCTGCGTGCCCAGGTGCGTAACACCGACTTTGCCGTGCGCTACCTCGATGGCGAGGCCCAGGTGCGGGTGCAACGCGGTGATGTCGACCTGCAGGGCGCGCGCGACCAGCGCATCCGCCTGAGTGCCGGTGACAGCATCAGCGTCGGCCCGCAGGGCTTCAGCCAGCGCCAGCGCCCCGACATGAACAAGGACCTGGCCTGGGTCGACGGCCGCCTGGTCTTCGAGAACTGCCCGTTGAGCCAGGTGCTGGCCGAAGTGCGGCGCTATTACCCCGGCTGGATCATCAACCGCAATGCGCAACTGGAAGACGTTGCCGTCACCGGCAACTACCGCCTCGACCAGCCACTGGAAACCCTGCGCGCACTGGCCCACATCACCTCGGCACAGCTGCACGAGTACCCGGCGCTGGTCATCCTGAACTGACCCGCAAATTATTTTTACGCGATCGCGCTACCCCGCCCGTCTCGTTATAGCCAATGCAACTGATTCTTGTTTGAAAACGAGAACAGCCATCACCTATAACAGCCCGCGCATCTGGGAGCGCTACCGATGTCCACTGGTCCTACCCGCTCGTCCACCCTTCCCCGTCTGTCCCTGTTGACCTTGGCCCTGCTCGCCAGCGGCGCCTGCAGCCTGCCTGCGCTGGCCGCCGAACCGGCCCAGGCCAGCAGCCCGCGCATGGGTGACTACCGCTTCAGCATCAGCCAGCAGCCGCTGGTGTCGGCAATCAACGCCTTCAGCCAGGTCACCGGTTGGCAAGTCGGCTTCAGCGCCGAGCTGGCCGATGGCGTGGCTTCGCCGGGTGTACAAGGTTCGCTGGCACCCGAAGCGGCGCTCAAGCGCCTGCTGCACGGTACTGGCCTGGGTTTCCGCAAGATCAGCAACGGCAACGTGGTACTTGAACGCCAGGCCAGCGGCAACGTGGTGGCCCTGCAGCAGGTGACCGTCAGCGCCACCCGTAGCGCCCAGGACGTCAGCCAGGTGCCCAGCACCGTCAGCGTGCAGACCCGCGAGCAACTGGACCGGCAGAACGTCAACAACATCCAGGACCTGGTGCGCTACGAGCCGGGTGTGTCGGTGGCCGGTACAGGTCAGCGCAGCGGCCTGAACGGCTACAACATCCGCGGTATCGACGGCGAGCGGATCCTTACCCAGGTCGACGGCGTGTCGATCCCCGACAGCTTCTTCTACGGCCCCTACGCGCAAACCCAGCGCAACTACGTCGACCCGGAAATCGTCAAGCGCGTGGAAATCCTCCGCGGCCCGGCCTCGGTGCTGTACGGCAGCAACGCCATCGGCGGTGCGGTGAGCTACTTCACCCTCGACCCGGACGACATCATCAAGCCCGGCAAGGACGTAGGCGCACGCCTGAAAACCGGCTACAGCTCGGCTGACGAAAGCTGGCTGACCTCCGCTACCGTCGCTGGCCGCGAGGGCGATTTCGATGGCCTGCTGCACCTGAGCCAGCGCAACGGCCACGAGACTGAAACCCACGGCAACCACAGCGGCGACGGCCTGTCGCGCACCGAAGCCAACCCGATGGACGTGCGCACCACCAACGTGCTGGCCAAGCTGGGCTGGAACTACGCCGACGACGCGCGCCTGGGTTTCACCTACGAACGCTACAAGGATGACCGCGACCAGAACATCCTCAGCGCGGTGGGCGGGCCGTTCATTCCCGGCTTTGGCGGCATGGGCTACTACAAGGCGCGCAGCGGCAACGACACCATCACCCGCGAGCGCTTCGGCATCAACCATGAGTTCGGCCTGGATTCGCTGGTTGCCGACCACGTGAAATGGAGCCTCAACTACCAGATCGCCAAGACCGACCAGCACACCGAAGAAGTCTACGCACCGCCCGGTCGCCAGGTGCTGCGTACCCGCGACACCACCTACAAGGACCGCCAGTGGGTATTCGACGCCCAGCTGGACAAGGCCTTCAGCATCGGCGCCACCGACCACCTGCTCACCTACGGCACCACGCTCAAGCACGAGAAGGTCACCGGCTCGCGCAGTGGCACCGGCACCTGCCTGACCATTGGCTCCGGTTGCACCGCCGTCGGCGCCGACCGTGCGGCAGACGGCCAGGCACTGGTCAGCGATTTCCCAGACCCGACCGTGAACACCTACAGCCTGTTCGTGCAGGACGAGATCCGCTGGAACAACTGGACCTTCATGCCCGGCGCCCGCTACGACTACACGCGCATGGAGCCCAAGTTCACCGACGAATTCCTGCGTGGCCTGGCGTCGACCGGTACGGCACCTACCTCCCAGGACGACTCGGACAAGAAGTGGCACCGCGTCTCGCCCAAGTTTGGCCTGACCTATGCCTTCAACGACAACTACACCTGGTACGGCCAGTATGCCGAAGGCTTCCGCACGCCGACGGCCAAAGCCATGTATGGTCGCTTTGAAAACATCGAGCAAGGCTACCGTGTAGAGGGCAACCCGAACCTCGAACCGGAGAAGAGCAAAAGCTACGAAACCGGCCTGCGTGGCAACTTCGACGCCGGCAACTTCGACGTGGCGGTGTACTACAACAAGTACCGCGACTTCATTGACGAAGACGCGGTGCAAAGCGCCAATCTGGAGCAGACCTTCCAGGCCAACAACATCAAGCACGCCACCATCAAGGGTGCCGAGGTCAAAGGCCGCCTGAACCTGGACCACTTTGGTGCTCCACAAGGTCTGTACACCCAGGGTTCGATTGCGTACACCTACGGTCGCAACGATGACACCGGCCAGCCGCTGAACAGCGTCAACCCGCTGAAGGGCGTGTTCGGCCTGGGTTACGAGCAGCAGAACTACGGCGGCCTGCTGAGCTGGACATTGGTCAAGCGCAAGACCCGTGTCGACGACAGCAACTTCTACTCGCCCGATGGCTCGACTTCCAAGTTCCGCACCCCTGGTTACGGCGTGCTGGACCTGACCGGTTTCTACAAGGTCACCGACGACGTCACCATCAACGCCGGGCTGTACAACCTCACCGACAAGAAGTACTGGCAGTGGGATTCGGTACGCAGCTACGACGGCCAGGGTGAAGCTGGTGTGACCCAGCCAGCCAACATCGACCGCCTGAGCATGCCGGGGCGCAACTTCGGTATCAATGTGGTGTGGGATATCTGATCCCACTGGCCTGTACTGGCCTCTTCGCGGGCACGCCCGCTCCCACAGGTATTTCGCAAGTCTTGAGGCCTGTGGTTTCCCTGTGGGAGCGGGCGTGCCCGCGAAGAGGCCGGTACAAACACCACTAAAACCCAGTTTTTTTACTGTCCCGCCCCCGCTGTTTCGTCTTGTATCTAGACGCCCCTTTTTCCAAGGACTGCCCCATGACCGACCGCCCAGCCCTGCGCTCCCAGCGCCTGAACCAGATCACCCACGCCCCGCACGCCGAGCTGGATGCCCTGGTCAAATCGCACAAGCCGTTCGACAGCCGCGAAAGCTTTGCCCGCTTCGTCGTAGCCCAGTACCTGTTCCAGTCCGAGCTGCAAGCGCTGTACAACGACCCGCAACTGATCGCCATCGTCCCCGACCTGGCCGAGCGCTGCCGTGCCGACCAGGCCCGCCTGGACCTTGCCGACCTCGACACCGAAGTACCCGCTGCCGTGCCTGGCGCCTTGGGCAAACCAAGCCTGGGCGAGGCAATGGGCTGGATCTTCGTCTCCGAAGGCTCCAAACTGGGCGCTGCGTTTCTGATCAAGCGTGCCGTGGCCCTGGAGCTGTCCGACAGTTTCGGTGCCCGTCATCTGGGCGAGCCGGCCGGTGGCCGTGCCGAGGGCTGGAAGCAATTCACCCGCATCCTCGATGGCCTTGAGCTGTCGGCCGAAGAGGACGCCGCCGCCGAGCGCGGTGCAGTTGCTGCCTTCGAGCGTTTCACCGAACTGCTCAAGCATGCCTATGCTGCGGATGCCGCGCTGGCCTGATACGCCGTACCCGGCCACCCTACCGGTGGCCGAACCGCTTTTTGCAGTGAGACCATGACCCGACCTGCCCGCTCGAAGATCGCCCGCCTGTTGTATGGAATCCTGGCTTACGTAAGCCTTGGGGTGGGCTTGGTGGCGATCGTCATTCCTGGTTTGCCGACCACCGAATTCATCCTGCTGGCTGCCTGGGCAGCTACCCGCAGCTCGCCGCGTTTGTCTGCCTGGCTGGAGAACCACCGGCTGTTCGGGCCAATCCTGTACAACTGGCGCAATGGCAAGGTGATCCAGCGCCGGGCCAAGGTAAGCGCGACCATCAGCATGCTGCTGTGCGCAGGCCTGATGCTGACCTTCCTGGAACACCACTGGCCGGTGTTCCTGGCCATCGCCGGCATGACCCTGGGCAACCTGTGGATCTGGTCACGCCCGGAACATGCCTGCCCAGCCCCGTCACAAGCTCAACAGCCCTGAATACAGGGCGTAGGCTGCCAAAGCAGCGCCCGCCAGCACGGCAGCGAAAATCAGCTTCTCCCAGGTGGTGAACAACGCCTGCCCCTGCTCGCGCTTGGCCCTTGCGAACAGGATCACCCCCGGTGCGTACAACAGCGCCGAAAGCAGCAGGTACTTCAGCCCCCCTGCGTACAGCAGCCACACGGCATACAGCAAGGCCACCAGCGCCACCAGCAAGTCCTTGCGCCGCACCCCCGGCTGCCCGGCATACGTTTCTGCACGCGCCGCCAACAGCACGGCATAGGCCGCCGACCACAGGTACGGCACCAGGATCATCGACGAAGCCAGGTAGATCAGGCTGGTGTAGGTGCCGGCCGAGAACAGCGTAATCAGCAAAAAGCCCTGGATCATGCAGTTGGTCAGCCATAGGGCATTGGCCGGCACATGGTTGGCGTTTTCCTTGGCCAGGAAACGCGGCATGGTCTTGTCCCGCGCCGTGGCAAAAAGGATTTCGGCACACAGCAGCGCCCATGACAGCAAGGCACCGAGCAGCGAAACCGCCAGGCCAAGGCTGATCAGCAAAGCCCCCCAAGGCCCGACAATATGCTCCAGCACCGAAGCCAGTGAAGGGTTTTGCAGACCGGCCAGCTCCGGCTGGGTCATTACCCCCAGCGACAGCACATTCACCAGCACCAGCAGCGCCAACACCCCCAGAAAGCCAATGACCGTGGCCTTGCCAACGTCCGAACGGCGCTGGGCGCGCCCGGAATACACACTGGCGCCCTCGATGCCGATGAACACGAACACGGTCACCAGCATCATGTTGCGTACCTGCTCCAGCACGCTGCCAAACTGCGGGTTGCTCAGGCCCCAGATATCCCGGGTGAAAATGTCGGCGCGAAAAGCAAACGCCGCAATCACCACGAACATCACCAGCGGCACCAGCTTGGCCACAGTGGTTACCTGGTTGATGAACGCGGCTTCCTTGATGCCGCGCAGCACCAGAAAGTGCACCGACCAGAGCAGCACCGAGGCGCAGCCGATGGCAATTGGCGTGTTGCCTTCGCCAAACACCGGGAAGTAGAAGCCCAAGGTGCTGAACAGCAGCACGAAGTAACCGACGTTACCCAGCCAGGCACTGATCCAGTACCCCCAGGCCGAGGAAAAACCCATGTAATCCCCGAAGCCAGCCTTGGCGTAGGCGTAAACACCCGAATCCAGCTCCGGCTTGCGGTTGGCCAGGGTCTGGAACACGAAGGCCAGTGCCAGCATGCCGACGGCGGTAATGCCCCAGCCAATCAGCACTGCCCCCACGTCGGCACGCGCCGCCATGTTCTGCGGCAGCGAGAAGATCCCGCCACCGATCATCGAGCCCACCACCAGCGCGATCAGCGCGCCCAGGCGCAGCTTCTGTCCCGGTTCGCTCATGCATCCCCCGTTTTTTCGCGCTGTAATGACTTTGAAACAGCCCTGCGCGCCATATAAATGTTGTTACTTATAATGGAACACGCCATTAAACCTATAGCACTCATAACTGCTTTGTCTATGCACCAATCCTTATAACGCTAGCAGCTGCCCAGCAACTGGAAAAGTTCCCGTTAAAACTCGAAATTATTGTGAAAAATTTGCGAAAGCGGCAAAAGCGGCTAGCTTCAAGCATCGCAGGCTGAACAGAGCGTTTGCTCTAGAAAGACATGGAGGTGCCAGCGCGCAAGGCCTGCAGCTTAAGCTGTCGGCACTCTCCAGGAGCACCGTGAAGGAAATTTCCTACCTTCACGTCACCATAAACTGACACACGTCAGGTTGTGGCTGAGGCGTCAGATTTATTCTTACGTCAACTTTCTCCTGGCAGGAGTTGTTAAATGTCTGATTCATCCGGAAAACTAAAGCTCGGCGCGTTAGTTGCACTTGTCGTCGGCTCGATGATTGGTGGTGGGATCTTCTCGCTGCCGCAAAACATGGCGGCCAGCGCTGGGGTTGGTGCCGTGCTGATCGGCTGGGGTATCACCGCCGTCGGCATGCTGACCCTGGCCTTCGTGTTCCAGACCCTGGCCAACCGCAAGCCTGACCTGGATGGCGGGGTGTATGCCTACGCCAAGGCCGGTTTTGGCGACTACATGGGCTTCTCTTCGGCCTGGGGCTACTGGATCAGTGCCTGGCTGGGCAACGTCGGCTACTTCGTGCTGCTGTTCAGCACCCTGGGCTACTTCTTCCCGATCTTCGGTGAAGGCAACACGCCGGCCGCCATCATTGGCGCGTCGGTCCTGTTGTGGGCGGTACACTTCCTGGTGCTGCGCGGCATCAAGGAAGCGGCATTCATCAACCTGGTCACCACCGTGGCCAAAGTGGTGCCGCTGGTGCTGTTCGCACTCATCTGCCTGTTCGCCTTCAGGCTCGACATCTTCACCGCCGACATCTGGGCATTGGGTACGCCAGAGCTGGGCAGTGTGATGAACCAGGTGCGCAACATGATGCTGGTCACTGTGTGGGTGTTCATCGGCATCGAGGGCGCGAGCATCTTCTCGTCCCGGGCGGAAAAACGCTCTGACGTGGGCAAGGCCACGGTCATCGGCTTTGTTACCGTGCTGCTGTTCCTGGTACTGGTCAACGTGCTGTCGCTGGGCATCATGACCCAACCGGAACTGGCCAAGCTGCAGAACCCGTCGATGGCTGCCGTGCTGGAGCATGTGGTCGGCCACTGGGGTGCGGTGCTGATCAGCGTCGGCCTGATCATCTCGCTGCTGGGTGCCCTGCTGTCGTGGGTGCTGCTGTGTGCCGAGATCATGTTCGCCGCCGCCAAGGACCACACCATGCCGGAGTTCCTGCGCCGCGAAAACGCCAACCAGGTACCGGCCAACGCCCTGTGGCTGACCAACGCCATGGTGCAGATCTTCCTGGTCATCACGCTGTTCTCCAACAGCACCTACCTGTCGCTGATCTACCTCGCCACCTCGATGATCCTGGTGCCTTACCTGTGGTCGGCGGCCTACGCCTTCCTGCTGGCCCTGCGCAGCGAAACCTACGAACAGGCCCTGGCCGAACGCAAGAAAGACCTGATCATCGGTGGTATCGCCCTGTTGTACGCCATCTGGCTGCTGTACGCCGGCGGCGTGAAATACCTGCTGCTCTCGGCCCTGCTCTACGCACCTGGCGCCATCCTGTTCGCCAAGGCCAAGCGTGAGGTAGGCCAACCTGTCTTCACCAACGTGGAAAAACTGATCTTCGCAGCCGTGGTCATCGGCGCCCTGGTGGCAGCCTTCGGCCTGTACGACGGCTTCCTGACCCTTTGACCCACGTCTTCGTTCAATTGGAGGAATGAAACCATGTCCGCTGAAAAACAGAAGTACGGTGTCCACTCCGAAGCCGGCAAACTGCGCAAGGTAATGGTTTGTGCCCCGGGCCTTGCGCACAAGCGCCTGACGCCGAGCAACTGCGACGAACTGCTGTTCGACGATGTGATCTGGGTCGACCAGGCCAAGCGTGACCATTTCGACTTTGTCACCAAGATGCGCGAACGCGGTGTGGATGTGCTGGAGATGCACAACCTGCTGACCGACATCGTGCAGAACAAAGAGGCCCTGAAGTGGATCCTCGACCGCAAGATCACCCCCGACACCGTCGGTGTGGGCCTGACCAACGAAGTGCGCAGCTGGCTCGAAGGCCTTGACCCGCGCCACCTGGCCGAGTTCCTGATCGGCGGCGTGGCGGGCCAGGACCTGCCGCAAAGCGAAGGTGCCGACGTGGTCAAGATGTACAACGACTACCTGGGCCACTCCAGCTTCATCCTGCCGCCACTGCCCAACACCCAGTTCACCCGCGACACCACCTGCTGGATTTACGGCGGCGTGACACTGAACCCGATGTACTGGCCGGCGCGACGCCAGGAAACCTTGCTGACCACCGCCATCTACAAGTTCCACAAGGAGTTCACTGGCGCCGACTTCCAGGTGTGGTACGGCGACCCGGACAAGGACCACGGCAATGCCACCCTCGAAGGCGGTGACGTGATGCCGATCGGCAATGGCATCGTGCTCATCGGCATGGGCGAGCGCACCTCGCGCCAGGCCATCGGCCAGCTGGCACAGAACCTGTTCGCCAAGGGCGCCGTCAAGGAAGTGATCGTCGCCGGCCTGCCGAAGTCCCGCGCCGCCATGCACCTGGACACCGTGTTCAGCTTCTGCGACCGCGACCTGGTCACGGTCTTCCCGGAAGTGGTGAAAGAGATCGTGCCATTCATCATCCGCCCGGACGAAAGCAAGCCTTACGGCATGGACGTACGCCGTATCAACAAGTCGTTCATTGAAGTGGTCGGCGAGCAGCTCGGTCTGAAGGGTGGCCTGCGCGTGGTCGAGACTGGCGGCAACAGCTTCGCCGCCGAACGCGAACAGTGGGATGACGGCAACAACGTGGTGGCCATCGAGCCGGGCGTGGTCATCGGCTACGACCGCAACACCTACACCAACACCCTGCTGCGCAAGGCCGGCATCGAAGTCATCACCATCAGCGCCGGCGAACTGGGCCGGGGCCGTGGCGGCGGCCACTGCATGACCTGCCCGATCGTGCGCGACCCGATCGACTACTAACGCCCATCACCCCCGGCCGCCCTCACAAAGCGGCGGCCGGTGCGTTCACCAAACTCAAGGAGAAATGTCATGGCGTTCAACATCCATAACCGCAACCTGCTCAGCCTCGAACACCACACCACGCGCGAACTGCGCTACCTGCTGGACCTGTCCCGCGACCTGAAACGCGCCAAGTACACCGGCACCGAGCAGCAACACCTGAAGGGCAACAACATCGCCCTGATCTTTGAAAAAACCTCCACCCGTACCCGCTGCGCCTTTGAAGTAGCTGCCTATGACCAGGGCGCCAACGTCACCTACATCGACCCCAACTCTTCGCAAATCGGCCACAAAGAGAGCATGAAGGACACCGCCCGCGTGCTCGGGCGCATGTACGACGCCATCGAGTACCGTGGCTTCAAGCAGGAAATCGTCGAAGAGCTGGCCAAGTTCGCCGGCGTGCCGGTGTTCAACGGTTTGACCGATGAGTACCACCCCACCCAGATGATCGCCGACGTGCTGACCATGCGTGAACACAGCGACAAGCCGCTGCACGACATCAGCTACGCCTACCTGGGCGACGCCCGCAACAACATGGGTAACTCGCTGCTGCTGATTGGCGCCAAGCTTGGCATGGACGTACGTATCGCCGCGCCCAAGGCACTGTGGCCACATGACGACCTGGTCGACCGTTGCAAGAAGTACGCAGAGGAGAGCGGCGCCCGCATCACCCTCACCGAAGACCCGAAAGCGGCGGTCAAGGGTGTGGACTTCGTGCACACCGACGTGTGGGTATCGATGGGCGAGCCGATCGAAGCCTGGGGTGAGCGCATCAAGCAGCTCAAGCCATACCAGGTGAATGCCGAGCTGATGAAGTCTACCGGCAACCCACGGACCAAGTTCATGCACTGCCTGCCGGCGTTCCACAACTCCGAGACCAAGGTAGGCAAGCAGATCGCCGAACAGTACCCGGACCTGGCCAACGGCATTGAAGTGACTGACGACGTGTTCGAGTCGCCGGCCTGCATCGCGTTCGAGCAGGCGGAAAACCGCATGCACACGATCAAGGCGATCCTGGTGTCGACCCTGGCTGATCTCTAAACAGCTTCTGCTACCGCCGAGACCTGCACGGTACCTGTGGGAGCGGGCGAGCCCGCGAAAGCGTCAGCCGCATCATTGATGATGCCTGGTCTGGCCTCTTCGCGGGCACGCCCGCTCCCACAGGGAACCCAGCAGTGTTCTGTACAGCGGCAGCTCATTCTTTTTTCGTTAAAGGACATTCCCCATGCGTATCGTTGTTGCATTGGGCGGTAACGCCCTGCTGCGTCGCGGCGAGCCCATGACCGCTGACAACCAGCGTGCCAATATCCGCACCGCCACCGAACAGATCGCCAAGATCCATCCTGGCAACGAACTGGTCATCGCCCACGGTAACGGCCCGCAGGTTGGCCTGCTGTCGCTCCAGGCGCTGTCCTACAAGCCTGACGAGGCTTACCCGCTGGATGTACTGGGTGCCGAAACCGAGGGCATGATCGGTTACATGATCGAGCAGGAACTGGGCAACCTGCTGGCCTTCGAGGTGCCGTTCGCCACCCTGCTGACCCAGGTGGAAGTGGACGCCAACGACCCAGCCTTCAAGGACCCGACCAAGTTCATCGGCCCGGTCTACAGCAAGGAAGAAGCTGAGCGCCTGGCCAAGGAAAAGGGCTGGGTGGTCAAAGCTGATGGCGACAAATATCGCCGCGTGGTGGCCAGCCCCAAACCCAAGCGCATCTTTGAAATCCGCCCGATCAAGTGGCTGCTGGAAAAGCAAAGCATCGTGATTTGCGCAGGCGGTGGCGGCATCCCCACCATGTACGATGAAAACCGCAAGCTCAAGGGCATCGAAGCGGTGATCGACAAGGACCTGTGCTCGGCACTGCTGGCCGAACAATTGGAAGCCGACCTTCTGATTATCGCCACCGACGTCGATGCAGCCTACATTGACTGGGGCAAGCCTACGCAAAAAGCCATTGCCCAGGCCCATCCCGACGAACTCGAACGCCTGGGTTTTGCCGCCGGTTCCATGGGGCCGAAGGTGCAGGCTGCCAGTGACTTTGCCCGTACCACCGGCAAGGTGGCGGTGATCAGCTCGCTGGAAAACATTGAAGACATTGTGAAAGGCACCGCCGGCACACGGGTTTCCACCGCGAAGCCGGGGATCAGCTACCGTTGAATGCAGTCGGCGGGCCTACGGTGCCCGCCATTTTCGACCTTCCGAAGGAGCTAGCCATGGCCCAGTACCACCCCGGTCATGTACACATCGAGCGCGCTGCGCTGAACCCGGCAGACCACAGCTACGACCTGAACATCGAATACGAGGCAGTGTCTGATCCCAAGGAAGGCAGGGGCATTCAGTTCCACATGCATGGCAACATCGAAGGCAAGCAGGTGGAAGAAAAATTCTTCCTCGCCAAGGACCAGGTATTGCCCAGCTTCCTCATGCTGCTGACCCGCAAGGCGCAGTCGTATCTGGCACCGCCGAAGAAATTCGAGACACTGAGTTCGCCGCACAAGCTTTACGACTACATGTTTGCAGACATTCGCGAAAAACTGGATGTGAAATCGGGCGATCCGATCAAGCCTGAACATCTGGAGTAAACTCCAGAACCGGGGGCCGCTTTGCGCCCCATCGCCGGCAAGCCAGCTCCCACAGGGACTGCGCAAAGCTTGAAATCTGCGCTGCCCTGTGGGAGCTGGCTTGCCGGCGATGGGGCGCAAAGCGGCCCCGGCGATGTTGAGGCATACTACCGCCCTCCCCGGCCATCACTTCATCGTCCCCCATGCGCATCCACGTCAGCTTCATCGACCGCGTCGGCATCACCCAGGAAGTCCTCGCCCTGCTCGGTGCCCGCAACCTTAACCTGGATGCCGTGGAGATGGTCCCGCCGAACGTCTACATCGACGCCCCCACCCTCAGCCCCGCCGTGCTCGAAGAGCTGCACGACGCACTGTTCGAGGTGCATGGCGTGCAATCGGTGGACGTGGTCGACATCCTCCCCGGTCAACGCCGCCACCTGCAACTGGACGCCCTGCTGGCCGCCATGAGCGACCCGGTGCTGGCGGTGGACAGCGCGGGCATGGTGCTGCTGGCCAACCCGGCATTGATCGCCCTGTGCGGCCGCGAATCTGCCGGGCGCTCGGTGGGTGAACTGTTCGGCGACCCGGCGCTGCTGCAAGCCCTGCTGGACAACAACTTCCACCTGCCCATGCGCGAAATGCAGCTCAACGGCCAGAGCCTGCTGCTGGACGCAATGCCGATCACCAACGCTGGTGGCCTGCTGACCCTGTACCCACCCTCACGGATGGGTGAACGCCTGTCGGCCCTGCACCACGACCACGCCGAAGGTTTCGATGCCCTGCTCGGCGAGTCGCCGACCATCCGCACGCTCAAGGCGCGCGCGCTGCGGGTGGCAACCCTCGATGCACCGCTGCTGGTGCATGGCGAAACCGGCACCGGCAAAGAGCTGGTAGCCCGCGCCTGCCACGCCATCAGCAGCCGCCACGCCGCTCCGTTCCTGGCCCTGAACTGCGCCGCACTGCCCGAAAGCCTGGCCGAGAGCGAACTGTTCGGTTACGCCCCCGGCGCCTTCACCGGCGCACAACGCGGTGGCAAACCCGGGCTCATGGAACTGGCCAACCAGGGCACGGTGTTCCTCGATGAAATTGGCGAGATGTCGCCGTACCTGCAGGCCAAGCTGCTGCGTTTTCTCAGCGATGGCAGCTTCCGCCGGGTGGGCGGCGACCGCGAAGTGAGGGTGGATGTGCGCATCATCAGCGCCACCCACCGCGACCTGGAGCGCATGGTCGCCGAGGGCACCTTCCGCGAAGACCTGTTCTACCGCCTCAACGTACTCAACCTGCAGGTGCCGCCGCTGCGCGACCGTGGCCAGGACATCCTGATGCTGGCGCACTTCTTCATGCAGCAGGCCTGCACGCAGATCCAGCGCCCGCCCTGCCGGCTGACCCCGGCCACCCACTCGGCACTCCTGGCCAACCCATGGCCGGGCAACGTGCGCCAATTGCAGAACGTGATTTTCCGCGCCGCAGCCATCTGCGAGAGCAACCTGGTGGACATCGGTGACCTGGACATCGCAGGCACCTCGGTGGCGCGTGGCCAGGATGGTGAAGTGGCAAGTCTTGAACAAGCGGTAGGTGATTTCGAGCGCGAACTGTTGCAACGACTGTATGCCAGTTACCCATCGACACGGCAGCTGGCCGGGCGCTTGCAAACTTCGCATACCGCTATTGCCCAGCGACTGCGCAAATATGGAATACCCGGGAAACTTTGATACGTGTCGTTAAAACCGACAGTTTGTTCAGACTTTTCCTAGCCGCTTGGCCGCAATTGACTGGAAGGCTCGCCGTAGAATGGTGACATCGTAATTTCGCATGTCACCTTGAACGAAGAGTACCTTGATGTTTGAACTCGATTTTTACGGGACACTCGTAGCCGCCTCGTTAGTACTTTTACTGGGGCGCGGGCTGGTCGCACGCATTGGTTTCTTGCGTGTTTACAATATCCCGGAACCTGTTGCAGGCGGGTTGGTCGTTGCCTTGACACTCCTGGCACTGCGCAGTTTCGATATACATGTCCAGTTTGATACCTCGTTGCAGGCACCGTTGATGCTGGCATTCTTCGCCACCATCGGTTTGAGCGCAGACTTCGCCAGCCTGAAAAAGGGCGGCCGCGTGGTCGCGGTGTTTCTGCTGGTTGTGACAGGCTTGCTGGTGGTTCAGAACGGCATGGGCATCGGCCTTGCTACCGCATTGGGGCTCGACCCGCTGATGGGCCTGCTGGCTGGCTCCATCACCCTGTCGGGTGGCCACGGTACAGGCGCAGCCTGGAGTACTACGTTCACCGAGAAGTTTGGCCTGGCATCGGCCTCCGAACTGGCAATGGCCTCTGCCACGTTCGGCTTGGTACTGGGGGGCCTGATTGGTGGCCCGGTCGCCCGGCTGCTGATCAAGCGGGTCAAGATATCGGGAATCGAAGACGAAACCCCACAGTTACCAAAAGGCTTTGAACAGCCGGAAAAAGAGCGCCTGATCACCCCGTTTTCATTCATCGAAACCTTGGCCCTTATCGCCGTCAGCTTGCTGGCTGGCACATTACTTAACGCCTTCCTGAAAGGGACGGCACTCGAGCTACCGACGTTCGTTTGCGTACTCTTCGTGGGCGTATTGTTGCGCAACGGGCTTTCAGCGCTGGGCTTTTACCAAGTATTCGAACGGGAAGTATCAGTGCTGGGCAATGTGAGTTTGTCGTTGTTCCTGGCGATTGCCTTGATGTCACTCAAGTTGTGGGACCTGGCAGCACTGGCATTGCCGTTCTTCATACTGCTGGCTGCACAGACATTGGTCATGGCACTGTTTGCGATCTTCGTGACATTCCGGGTCATGGGCCGCAACTATGATGCGGCGGTGCTGGCGGCGGGGCATTGTGGCTTCGGCCTGGGTGCAACTCCAACGGCGATTGCCAACATGCAAGCGGTGACCCAACGTTACGGCGCCTCGCACATCGCCTTTTTGGTGGTACCGATGGTAGGTGCGTTCTTCATCGACATCATCAACGTGATCGTGATCAAGCTGTACCTGGCATTGCCGCTGTTCATCACTGGCTAAACCCACCGGCCAGTCCCGGGCATGGCTAGCCCGGGACTGCGCATGCCTGGGTTCAGGGACGAACCGCTGTCACCTCGATCTCGACACGCCAGGCAGGATCGGCCAGGCCTGCAATCTGGAACGCCGAGCGCGCAGGAAGCACCGGCTGCTTGGCGGCTGGCCCGAAGAACTGGGTATAGCCGGCCATGAAACCGTCGAAATCCATCTTGCCGCCGTTCTCCGGCCCGCCCACCAGGAACACCTGCATCTTCACCACGTCGGCAAGACCAAGGCCCAGTTCTTTCAGCTGCTGCTGGATGTTGCCAAGCACATTGATGGTTTGTGCCTTGGTATCACCGTAGGCTTCCAGCGAGCCCTTGGGTGCGTCGGGGTGAATAACCGACGGCACAGAACCACTCAGGTAGACAACCGTCTTACCGGCAGGTACCTCTACAGCCGACGAGATAGGGAAACTACCTGCGCCATGGCGCACGATTTCTTGTGCATGAACGCTCCCGGCACCTGCGAGTGCCACGGCCATTGCTGCGGTCGTTAAAGCAACTTTCATTCTGTACTCCTGATGATTGCCAAAAATGTGCACGCATCGACGACGCGCGCACGGGTCATTCCATTGCGCCTGGTGTACTTAGAACCGATACAGGCTGAAGGGCTTGGGGTCTAGCACCGGCGCCTTGCCAAGCAGCAAGTCCGCCGACAATTCGGACGACACGGGGCTTTCGGTCATCCCCCACCCGGTTGCGGTGTTGAGGACCAGCCCCGGGTACTCATTGACCTGCGAAATGATGGGGTTTTCGTCGGGTGCGATGGCCATGGCACCGCTCCACTGATCGATCAGTTTCGCGTCGCTGAAGGCGGGGAACTCGACCTTGAGCTTTTCCAGTGATGCATTCAGTTCCGGCAAGTCCGGGGCTGCGGTCATCAGCCGGTTTTTCTCGAAAGGCGAAACCTCGTCCAGCTTCCAGTGCGTTGGCTGAAGGAACGAATCGATCAGTTGCCTGTTCAGCGAGATGTGCACCGGGAAGTCGGGGATGGCCAGCAATGGCAGGTATTTATAGCCATACATGAACGACTCTTTGACCACCGGGGCAACGACGACGCGTGGCGAGGTGGCGTATGTGCCGTCAGCCTGCTCGCGGAAGTAGATATTGCCCGGCAATGCAACGTTGCCCCCGGGTGCAAGGGGTGCCGCACTGATGATCTGCTGGGACTGGTAGGCGGGCAAAGTTAGTACATCGACGCCCAGGTTCTGCATGAACAACCTTGACCATGCGCCACCGGCCACGATCACGCGAGAGGCCCTGATGGCACCCTTCTCTGTCACTACATCGGAGATGGCACCTGCCTGGGTTTCCAGGCCCCTGGCGGCGCAATAGGTGTAGATCCGTACCCCCACTTTCTTGGCGTACTCGGCCATGACAAATGATGCGCGCTCGGCATCCAGGCTACCGGAGTCTTCCTCAAAGCCTGCCACCGACCATTTCGAAGCTGCTCCATGCAGCCGCTGTTCGAGTTCACTGCCTTGAATGATTCGCGTCTTGAAAGGAATGTCCCCGCCGACTTCCCGCGTTTTGACATCGATCCACTTTCTGACGCCTTCCAGGTCTTCTTCATCAAAAGGTACTTCGACCCGGCCTTGTGTGCGGTAACTTGTATCTGCACCCACTTTGGCATTCATCTCTCGCCAGCGTTGCTTGGCAAGATGGTGCAACTGGAATGTCGCATCAGGCATTTTATAGGTCATGACCTGACCATAGAACCTGCAGGACTGCTCACCGGCAATCTCACCCTTTTCAACGACAACTACGGAGAGGCCGCGCTCGACGAGGTTGATTGCAGTCATCAGCCCCAGAATACCAGCGCCAATGACGACGACATCTGCCTGCCCGGGAAGCGCCCCTGCGGTGCCCTCTACATAGCCAAACCGCGGTTTGCCGGGGATCAGCCTGCCTTCGCGGGTCAACAGGGGGGTCAGAATGCCCGCGGCACCCGCCACCGCCACGACGCCACCGCCGATCATGAATTTACGCCTTGTCATTCCCATGACACTTTCCTTTCCTGGTATTCGGTGTTGGTTGCATGAGCCCAGGCAGCGAGACACATACTTGGCCGACAGCCGTCTTGGCCAACGTTGCGTCAGGCTGACGGTTCAAATTGAAGGGTGGCCATTCTGGTGACGCCCCACGGTAGAAAAAATCGCTGAGGGCAAATACTTAGTTCACCTATTTGGAAACTTTCGTACAGCCGACATAAAAAGTTGATAGAGCGACGCGAAGTTTCAAAAGTTACTTCAAGTCAAAGATCTGGATTGCCGACCAACACCACCGATAAGGTCGGTACAGACCAGGCGTACCGCTCTGTATCGATTTAAATACAGCGGATTGAAATCAATACAAGCCCCTCCCGCTGCGCACGTACAAGGGTTTGATCCCGAAACCCTTTTCCCTCGCCTGCTTACTGTAGCGTTTTCATTCCAGCCGAATGCGCCTCGACTCTCAAAAAACTCATAGATATATGATTTTTAATGGTTTTTTAAGATTGGCCGCATTTTTGCTTTGAGAATTCCAACCCAAGAGCGCGGAGCCACCGCGCCCAACGCCCTGCTTCCCGAGGATTCCCCATGAGCGAGTTGCGTTTCACTGAAGATCACGAATGGCTGCGCGTCGAAGCCGATGGCAGCGTCACCGTGGGCATCACCGCCTACGCCCAGAACGCCCTTGGCGATGTGGTTTTCGTGCAACTGCCAGAGTTGCAGCACTATGAGAAAGGCAGCGAAGCGTCCACCGTCGAGTCGGTAAAAGCCGCAAGCGGCGTCTATATGCCCCTGACCGGTGAAGTGGTCGAGGTCAACGGCCAGCTCGAAGACAGCCCGGAACTGGTCAACGAAGACCCGATGGGCGAAGGCTGGTTCTTCCGCTTCAAGCCTGCCGATGCCGCCGCTGTCGGCGCCCTGCTCGACCAGGACGCCTATGACCGCCTGCTCAACGCCAACGCCGACGCCTGAGGATCCCCACCATGACCATCAACCTCAGCACCGCCAACGAATTCATCGCCCGCCACATCGGCCCGCGCACCGCTGACGAGCAGGCCATGCTCGCCACCCTGGGCTTCGACTCGCTGGAAGCCATGACCGCCGCGGTCATCCCCAACAGCATCAAGGGCACCAGCGTACTTGGCTCGCACGACGGCCAGAGCGAAGCCGACGCCCTCGCCGCGCTCAAGGCCATCGCCGGCAAGAACCAGGTGTTCAAAAGCTACATTGGGCAGGGCTACTACAACACCCACACCCCGGCGCCGATCCTGCGCAACCTGCTGGAAAACCCGGCCTGGTACACCGCCTACACCCCGTACCAGCCGGAGATTTCCCAAGGCCGCCTGGAAGCGCTGCTGAACTTCCAGACCCTGATCAGCGACCTGACCGGCCTGCCGATCGCCAACGCCTCCCTGCTTGACGAAGCCACTGCAGCAGCCGAGGCCATGACCTTCTGCAAGCGCCTGTCGAAGAACAAGGCCAGCCACGCCTTCTTCGCCTCCGTGCACTGCCACCCGCAAACCCTCGACGTACTGCGCACCCGTGCCGAACCGCTGGGTATCGAGGTTGTGGTCGGCGACGAGCGCGAGCTGGGCGATGTCAGCGCCTTCTTCGGCGCCCTGCTGCAATACCCGGGCAGCAACGGTGAAGTGTTCGACTACCGTGAAGTGGTACAGCGCTTCCACGCCGCCAACGCCCTGGTGGCCGTTGCGGCCGACCTGCTGGCCCTGACCCTGCTGACCCCGCCGGGCGAATTCGATGCCGACGTGGCCATCGGCAGCGCCCAGCGCTTCGGCGTGCCACTGGGCTTCGGTGGCCCGCACGCGGCCTACTTCGCCACCCGTGATGCCTTCAAGCGCGACATGCCGGGCCGCCTGGTCGGCGTATCCATCGACCGCTTCGGCAAGACCGCCCTGCGCCTGGCCATGCAAACCCGCGAGCAGCACATCCGCCGCGAGAAGGCCACCAGCAACATCTGCACCGCCCAGGTGCTGCTGGCCAACATCGCCAGCATGTTCGCCGTGTACCACGGCCCGGCCGGCCTCAAACGCATTGCCGAGCGTACCCATGCCCTGACCGCAATCCTGGCCGCTGGCCTGAAGGCGTCGGGCGTGCAGGTAGTGGGCGCCAGCGCCTTTGATACCCTGACCCTGGCCACCGGCACTGCCACCGCCGGCCTGCACGACAAGGCTCGCGCCCAGGGCATCAACCTGCGCCAGGTCGACGCCACCCACTTGGGCCTGTCGCTGGACGAAACCAGCAGCCAGGCAGATGTCGAAGCCCTGTGGCAGCTGTTCGCCGGCGATCAGGCACAACCTGATTTCGCCGCCCTGGCCGCAAGCACCGCCCCGCTGCTGCCAGCCACTCTGCTGCGCCAGTCGGCCATCCTCGAACACCCGGTGTTCAACCGCTACCACAGCGAAACCGAGCTGATGCGCTACCTGCGCCGCCTGGCCGACAAGGACCTGGCGCTGGACCGCAGCATGATCCCGCTGGGCTCGTGCACCATGAAGCTGAACGCCGCCAGCGAAATGATCCCGGTCACCTGGGCCGAGTTTGGCAACCTGCACCCGTTCGCCCCGGCCGAGCAGAGCCAGGGCTACCTGCAGATGACCACCGAGCTGGAAGCCATGCTGTGCGCCGCCACGGGCTATGACGCCGTGTCGCTGCAACCCAACGCCGGCTCGCAGGGCGAGTACGCGGGCCTGTTGGCTATCCGCGCCTACCACCGCAGCCGTGGCGAAAGCCACCGCGACATCTGCCTGATCCCATCGTCGGCCCACGGCACCAACCCGGCCACTGCCAACATGGCTGGCATGCGCGTCGTGGTCACCGCCTGTGATGCCCGCGGCAACGTCGATGTCGAGGACCTGCGCGCCAAGGCTATCGAGCACCGCGAGCGCCTGGCCGCGATCATGATCACCTATCCGTCGACCCACGGTGTGTTCGAGGAGGCCATCGGTGAAATCTGCGCGATCATCCACGACAATGGTGGCCAGGTGTACATCGACGGCGCCAACATGAACGCCATGGTCGGCCTGTGCGCCCCAGGCAAGTTCGGCGGCGACGTGTCCCACCTGAACCTGCACAAGACCTTCTGCATCCCGCACGGCGGTGGCGGCCCGGGCGTCGGCCCGATTGGCGTCAAGTCGCACCTGGCGCCGTTCCTGCCAGGCCACGCACAGCTGGAAAACACCGAAGGTGCGGTGTGCGCCGCACCGTTCGGCAGCGCCAGCATCCTGCCGATCACCTGGATGTACATCCGCATGATGGGCGGTGCCGGCCTCAAGCGTGCGTCGCAGATGGCGATCCTGAACGCCAACTACATCGCCCGCCGGCTGGAAGAGCACTATCCTGTTCTGTATACCGGCGCAAATGGCCTGGTGGCCCACGAGTGCATTCTCGACCTGCGCCCACTGAAGGACACCAGCGGTATCAGCGTTGACGACGTGGCCAAGCGCCTGATCGACTTCGGCTTCCACGCCCCGACCATGTCCTTCCCGGTGGCCGGTACGCTGATGATCGAGCCGACCGAAAGCGAAGCCAAGGAAGAACTGGATCGCTTCTGCGACGCGATGATCCAGATCCGCGAGGAAATCCGCGCGGTCGAAAACGGCAGCCTGGACAAGGACGACAACCCGCTGAAAAACGCCCCACACACGGCGGCCGAACTGGTTGGCGAATGGGGCCACGGCTACAGCCGCGAGCAGGCGGTGTACCCGCTGCCAAGCCTGGTGGAAAGCAAGTACTGGCCACCGGTCGGCCGGGTAGACAACGTGTTCGGCGACCGCAACCTGGTATGCGCCTGCCCGTCGATCGAGAGCTATCAGGACGCCTGATAGCCCTCTGGCCCGCCACCTGACCTGAGGTGTGGCCCTCTGTGGGAGCGGGCATGCCCGCGAATGCGATGGTGGCCTCACCGACGCATTCGCGGGCACGCCCGCTCCCACAGGGTTCACCATCCGCCCACTATCCATGGCAGGAGGTCCACCATGTCACTGAGCGTCTTCGACCTGTTCAAGATCGGCATCGGCCCCTCCAGTTCGCACACGGTCGGCCCGATGCGCGCCGCTGCACGCTTCGCCGAAGGGCTGCGCCGTGATGGCCTGCTGGCCCGCACCACCAGCATCAAGGCCGAGCTGTATGGCTCGCTGGGCGCTACCGGCAAGGGCCACGGCAGTGACAAGGCCGTGCTACTGGGCCTTGAAGGTGAACACCCCGACACCGTCGACACCAACATCATCCCCGCCCGCCTGCAAGCCATCCGCGACAGCGGCCGGCTGAACCTGCTGGGCGAGCACAGCATCGCGTTCATTGAAAAGCAGCACCTGGCGATGATCCGCAAGCCGCTGGACTACCACCCCAATGGCATGATCTTCCGCGCCTTCGACGACGCCGGCCTGCAGATCCGCAGCCGCGAGTACTACTCGGTGGGCGGCGGTTTCGTGGTGGACGAAGACGCCGCCGGCCACGACCGCATCGTCGAGGACAGCACCGTGCTGCCCTACCCGTTCAAGACCGCCAAGGAACTGCTCGGCCACTGCACCACGCAAAACCTGTCGATCAGCCAGGTGATGCTGGCCAACGAGGCCGCCTGGCGCCCAGAGGCAGAAACCCGCGCGGGGCTGCTGCGCATCTGGCAGGTGATGCAGGATTGCGTCGAAGCCGGCTGCCAGCATGAAGGCATATTGCCGGGCGGGCTGAAGGTCAAGCGCAGGGCTCCGGCCCTGTACCGCCAGCTGAGTCGCCACCCGGAGGCAAGCTTGCGCGATGCCCTTTCGGTACTCGACTGGGTCAACCTCTACGCCTTGGCGGTGAACGAAGAAAACGCCTACGGCGGGCGCGTGGTCACTGCGCCCACCAACGGCGCGGCAGGCATCGTCCCGGCGGTGTTGCACTACTACATGCGCTTCGTACCGGGCGCCAGCGATGACGGGGTGGTGCGTTTTCTGCTCACTGCCGCCGCCATCGGCATCCTGTACAAGGAAAACGCCTCCATCTCTGGCGCCGAAGTGGGCTGCCAGGGCGAGGTTGGCGTGGCCTGCTCGATGGCCGCCGGAGCACTGTGCGAAGTGATGGGCGGTAGTGTGCAGCAGGTGGAAAACGCCGCTGAAATCGGTATGGAACACAACCTGGGCCTGACCTGCGACCCGATCGGCGGGCTGGTCCAGGTGCCCTGCATCGAGCGCAACGCCATGGGCTCGGTGAAGGCGATCAACGCGGTACGCATGGCCTTGCGCGGCGACGGGCAACACTTCGTGTCGCTCGACAAGG
Source organism: Pseudomonas sp. NPDC008258 (assembly GCF_042956345.1). NCBI lineage: Bacteria > Pseudomonadati > Pseudomonadota > Gammaproteobacteria > Pseudomonadales > Pseudomonadaceae > Pseudomonas > Pseudomonas sp. NPDC008258. The sequence goes on along the minus strand of NZ_JBIBGE010000001.1, from coordinate 287,704 downwards.
TTATCCGCACCATGCGCCAGACCGGCGCCGACATGAAAAGCAAATACAAAGAGACCGCCCGCGGCGGCCTGGCCGTCAACATCATCGAATGTTGACCCGACAACAACAGCAAGGAGTCACCGATGTCCGAAACACTGCTCAAGACCCCACTGCACGCCCTGCACCTTGAACTGGGTGCGCGCATGGTGCCGTTCGCCGGCTACGACATGCCCGTGCAGTACCCGCTGGGCGTGCTCAAGGAGCACCTGCACACCCGCGAGCAGGCCGGCCTGTTCGACGTTTCGCACATGGGCCAGATCACCTTGCGCGGCGCCGACGCCGCCAAGGCCCTGGAAAGCCTGGTACCGGTGGATATCATCGACCTGCCGGCAGGCATGCAACGCTATGCCATGTTCACTAACGAGCAAGGCGGCATCCTTGACGACCTCATGGTTGCCAACCTGGGCAATGACACGCTGTTCCTGGTGGTCAACGCCGCCTGCAAGGACCAGGACCTGGCCCATCTGCAGAAACACATTGGCGACCGTTGCGAGGTGCAACCACTGTTCGAAGACCGTGCCCTGCTCGCCCTGCAAGGCCCGGCAGCAGTCAAGGTGCTGGAGCGCCTGGCCCCCGAAGTAGCCGGCATGACCTTCATGCAGTTCCGCCCGGTGAAACTGCTGGGTGAAGACTGCTTCGTCAGCCGCTCGGGCTACACCGGCGAAGACGGCTACGAAATTTCGGTACCGGTCAATGCTGCCGAAGCCCTGGCCCGCCGCCTGCTGGCCGAGCCGGAAGTACAGCCGATCGGTCTGGGTGCACGCGACTCGCTGCGCCTGGAAGCCGGCCTGTGCCTGTACGGCCACGACATGAACACCGAAACCACCCCGATTGAAGCCAGCCTGCTGTGGGCGATTTCCAAGGTGCGCCGTGCCGATGGTGCACGTGCCGGCGGCTTCCCGGGCGCCGAAGCGATCTATGCCCACCAGCGCGATGGCGTGGTCCGCAAACGCGTCGGGCTGCTGCCACAAGAACGTACACCGGTGCGTGAAGGGGCCGATATTGTCGATGCAAACGACAAACCCGTAGGTAAAGTGTGCAGTGGCGGTTTTGGCCCCACACTCGGTGCACCTGTCGCAATGGGTTATATCGATAGTGAACATGCCGCACTCGACACCGCATTGTATGCCGTGGTGCGCGGCAAGAAGGTTGCCTTGAAAGTCAGCAAAATGCCTTTCGTGGCACAACGTTACTACCGCGGCTGAAGCCACTTTATGAAGAGTTCGGTGAGGTTCGACATATTCGTTTTCGAACCTTGCCAATAACTTTTGAATATGGCGCCAGGCCAGGCGCCATACCGTTTCCGACAAAACGGTCGGTTATCGGCAAACGGCCATTTTTCCATACGACCAAGGGCTTGTTTTTCGCTCGGCAGTTGGCGTACATTCACGGGACTGTGTTTGCATGGGTCGCAACAGTTCGTGACCTGGGCCAGTAGCCGATATTTGCTACAACCCGTTCGACGTCTCTTACTTTCCTGCAACCCAGCCCAGTAATCTTTCGCTTACAGATAAGTGCGAAAGTAACTGTCATCACAATTCAAGCTTCGTAGGAAATAAGACAATGGCTGAGCGTCAGAGCGGTACCGTCAAGTGGTTTAACGACGAAAAAGGTTACGGTTTCATCACTCCAGAAAGCGGTCCGGATCTGTTCGTGCACTTCCGCGCTATCGAAGGCAACGGCTTCAAGAGCCTGAAAGAAGGCCAGAAAGTCACCTTCGAAGCAGTCCAGGGCCAGAAAGGCCAACAGGCTGACAAGGTTCAGGTCGTCGCCTAAGCGAATACCAGACACCCAAAAGCCCCTGCCAAGTGCAGGGGCTTTTTTTTGCCCGTAGAATAGCGGCTTCGATTTCTGGAGCTGCCCTGCATGACCAAGTCTCTGCTTACACCCCAGGGTGATTTCCCACCGGTCGGCCTTGGCCGGCGCCTGGCGGCGATGTTCTATGACTTTCTGCTGTGCACGGCGCTGCTGATCGTGACTGCCGGCGCCTACAAGTTGATCCAGATGGCGATCATTGGCGAAGCACGCATGCGCGAACTGACCGAGGCCGGCGCACTGGATGGCGACCCGTTGCTGTCGACGGTACTGCTGTTCGCCTTGTTTGGCTTCTTTGCCAAATTCTGGACCCACGGTGGGCAGACGCTGGGCATGCAGGTATGGGGCGTGCGGGTGCAGAACGCCGATGGCTCGGCCATCAGCCTGTGGCAGGCGTTGCTGCGCTTCGTGGTGTCGATTGCTTCGTGGCTGTGCCTGGGGCTGGGGTTTTTCTGGGTGTTGATCGACAAGCGCAAGCGTGGCTGGCATGACATCTATTCGGAAAGCCAGCTGGTGCGGGTGCCGAAGCAGAAGAAATAAACCAAAGATTCATGTTGGCGTTGCTGGCCTCTTCGCGGGCTCGCCCGCTCCCACAGGGATAGCACCCACCTTGATGCCTGCGCTGTACCTGTGGGAGCGGGCATGCCCGCGAAGAGGCCAGCACATGCTGACACCCATGAAAAAGCCGACCCTGGGGTCGGCTTCTTATGCAGCTCAGGCCACTACCCCGCCCGGCGCAATAACCACAAACCGGCCAAGGCACAGATGCCCGCCGGGATCACCACCGCCAGCAGCGGCGGGAAGCCGAACACCTGGCTCGATGGCCCCAGCAGGTCCTGGGCGATGCGGAACACAAAGCCCACCAGCACACCGGTGAACACGCGCTGGCCAAGGGTTACCGAACGCAGCGGGCCGAAGATGAACGAGATCGCCATCAGCACCAGCGCCGCCGTCACCATCGGCTGCAGCACCTTGGTCCAGAACGCCAGCCAGTAGCGGGCATTGTTCAGGCCCTGATCCGACAGGTAGTGAATGTAGTCCCACAGGCCGGTAATCGACAGCGACTCTGGCGCCAGGATTACCGTATTGAGCAGTTCCGGCGTGAGCGAAACGTCCCAGCGCTCCTCCGGCGCGTTGACAACTTCGGTATGGTCGCCACGGAAGTAGGTGGTACGCACGTCGGCAAGCAGCCAGTGGTCGGCCTGGTATTGCGCGCGGCGGGCGAAGCTCGACGTCACGATCTTGCGCTCGCTGTCGAAGCGGTAACGGGTCACACCCAGCAACAGGCCATTAGGCTGCACAGCGTTGATGTGCACGTACTCCTCACCCTGGCGGTGCCACATGCCGCGCTTGGAGCTTTGCGCCTCACCACCGCCCTGGGCCAGGGAACGGTCGGCCTGGGCCTTGTTCTCGGTCACCGGAGCCAGGTACTCGCCAATCAGCAAGCCGACCAGCATCAGCACCAGCATCGGCTTCATCACCGCCCAGACGATGCGGCCAATCGAAACCCCGGCCGCACGCATGATGGTGAGTTCGCTGCTGCTGGCCAGGCTACCCAGGCCGATCAGGCAGCCGATCAAGGCGGCCATCGGCAGCATGTCGTACAGCCGCCGGGGTGCAGTCAGCAGGACGAAGTTACCGGCCTCCATCACCGTGTAGGTGTCACTCAGGTCGCTCATCTCGTCGATGAAGGCGAACAGCGAGGCCAGGCCGAGGATGATGCCCAGCACGGCCAGGATGGCCAGCAGCACGCTCTGGCCGATGTAGCGGTCCAGCTTACCCATGGGCCACCTCCGCACGACGGGCAGCGCGCTTGAGGCGCAGCGGTTCCCAATACAACAGGCCCAGGCCGATCAGCAGGAACAGGCCGTGGACCCACCACATGCCCAGGCCAATCGGCAATTTGCCCTTCTCGAGGGCGCCGCGTACGGAAATAAGCATTGTCAGGTAGGCCATGTACAGAAGAATTGCCGGCAGCAGCTTGAGGAAGCGGCCCTGGCGGGGGTTGACCCGGGACAGCGGCACCGCCAGCAGGGTGACCACAAACACCAGGATCGGCAGCGACAGCCGCCATTGCAGTTCGGCGCGCTCTCGCAGGCCCTTCTTGCCGATCAGCTCGGAAGTGGGGATGGCTTCGCGCTCGGTCACTTCCTCGGCGACTTCCGGCTTGGGCAGCAGCACACCATACGTGTCGTACTTGATCGCGCGGTAATCGGCCTGGCCAGGGTTACCGTCATAACGGTAGCCGTTCTCCAGCACCAGGTAGCGGTTGCCGTCGGCCTGGATCTCCTGGTGGCCTTTCTCGGCGACCAGTACCGACGGGGCGCGATCCTTGGTCTTGTCCTGGTTGAAGCGCTTCTCGGAGATGAACACCCCGGCCAGGTTGACGCGGTCGTCCGACAGCTGCTCGGTGTAGGTGACTCGTGAGCCGTCACGCAAGGTCTGGAAGCGGCCCGGCACCAAGGTGTCGAACTCGGTCAGGGTGTCCTGCTGGGCGATGATCTGCTGCACCTGGGCCACGCCCAGCGGTGCCAGGCTCAGGCTCAGCCAGGCGACCAGCAGAGCGACCAGGGCGGCCGGCGCCATGGTCAGGCCCAGCAGGCGCTGCTGGCTCATGCCGGTGGCCGACAGCACGGTCATCTCGCTTTCCAGGTACAGCCGCCCGTAAGCCAGAAGAATGCCGAGGAACAGCCCCAGAGGCAGGATCAGCTGCAGGAAGCCCGGCAGCCGGAAGCCCATGATCAGGAACAGCACGCCCGGGTCGAGCACGCCCTGCGCAGCCTGGGCCAGGTACTTGATGAAGCGCCCGCTCATGATGATCACCAGCAGCACAGCGCTGACGGCGCTCAAGGTCACCAGGACCTCGCGGGACAGATAACGAAAGACGATCAAACCAGACACTCCTGGGTTGTCAGGGCGGACTGCCATGCAATGGCGCCAAACAATGACTTAGTACATCCAAGACCAATGCCGGTTCGCCAAAGGCGAACCTCCATGTAAAGTGCGCGCATTATCCTGTGATTGACCGCCCCTGTCACTTGGCCGCGCATGAAGGCGCATAACGGGGTTGTCAGCACGCTTGCCGCAGGCTCAAACTGGCAGCTTTTCTGCTGGCACGCGACTACGCGGCCAGGCCCGTCCAGAGCGCTGGCACACACAGCGTCATTGGTATCGAACATTCGGGGATCCTGACATGGAACTGGTTGTAAAAAGCGTAGCTGCTGCATCGGTAAAAACTGCCACCCTGGTCATTCCGGTAGGTGAAAACCGCAAGCTCGGCGCCGTTGCCAAGGCTGTCGACCAAGCCTGCGAAGGTGCCATTAGCGCCGTGCTCAAGCGTGGTGACCTGGCCGGCAAGCCGGGCCAGACCCTGCTGCTGCAAAACCTGCCTGGCCTGAAGGCCGAGCGCGTGCTGCTGGTAGGCAGCGGCAAGGAAGAAGCCCTGGGCGACCGCGCCTGGCGCAAACTGGTTGCCAGTGTCGCTGGCGTGCTCAAGGGCCTGAACGGCGCAGACGCCGTGCTGGCCCTGGACGATATCGCGGTCAGCAACCGCGACGCGCACTACGGCAAATACCGCCTGCTGGCCGAAACCCTGCAGGACGGGGAGTACGTGTTCGACCGTTTCAAAAGCCAGAAAGCCGAGCCACGCGCCCTGAAAAAAGTCACCCTGCTGGCCGACAAGGCCGGCCAGGCCGACGTCGAGCGCGCCGTCAAGCACGCTACCGCCATCGCGACCGGCATGGCCTTTACCCGCGACCTGGGCAACCTGCCGCCTAACCTGTGCCACCCGAGCTTCCTCGCCGAACAGGCCAAGGACCTGGGCAAGGCGCACAAGGCGCTGAAGGTTGAAGTGCTGGATGAGAAGAAAATCAAGGACCTGGGCATGGGCGCTTTCTACGCCGTGGGCCAGGGCAGCGACCAGCCACCGCGCCTGATCGTGCTCAACTACCAGGGCGCCAAGAAGGCCGACAAGCCGTTTGTGCTGGTGGGCAAGGGCATCACCTTCGACACCGGCGGCATCAGCCTCAAGCCAGGCGCCGGCATGGACGAAATGAAATACGACATGTGCGGCGCCGCCAGTGTGCTCGGCACCCTGCGTGCCGTACTCGAGCTGCAACTGCCAATCAACCTGGTGTGCCTGCTGGCCTGCGCCGAGAACATGCCGAGCGGCGGCGCTACCCGCCCGGGTGACATCGTCACCACCATGAGCGGCCAGACCGTGGAAATCCTCAACACCGACGCCGAAGGCCGCCTGGTGCTGTGCGACACCCTGACCTACGCCGAGCGCTTCAAGCCACAGGCGGTTATCGACATCGCCACCCTGACCGGCGCCTGCATCGTCGCGCTGGGCAGCCACACCTCTGGCCTGATGGGCAACAACGACGACCTGGTCAGCCAGTTGCTCGATGCCGGCAAGCGCGCCGACGACCGTGCCTGGCAGCTGCCGCTGTTCGACGAATACCAGGAGCAGCTGGACAGCCCGTTCGCCGACATGGGTAACATCGGCGGGCCAAAAGCCGGCACCATCACCGCGGGCTGCTTCCTGTCGCGCTTTGCCAAGGCGTACAACTGGGCGCACATGGACATCGCCGGTACCGCCTGGGTAAGCGGCGGCAAGGACAAGGGCGCCACGGGCCGCCCGGTGCCCCTGCTGACCCAGTACCTGCTGGACCGCGCTGGCGCCTGACGCCGTGAGACCGGTGGTGCCTTGCGCGCCACCGGCCGGCGATTCCCACCATGAGCAAAGTCGACTTCTACATCTTGCCTACCGACTCGCTGTCGGCGCGGCTCGATTTCGCCTGCAAGCTGTGCGAAAAGGCCTGGCGCCTTGGGCATCGGGTCTACCTGCATTGCCAGGACAGCGAGCAGCGCAACGCGCTGGACCAACGGTTGTGGCACTTCAAGGGCGAGGCCTTCGTGCCCCACGACCTGGCCGAGTTGCACGCCGATGCCGGCGTGGCCCTGGGCCTGGCCGACAACGCGGGCGAACACCGTGACCTGCTGATCAACCTCGGGGCTGGTGTACCGGGCTTCGTCGGGCAGTTCGAGCGGGTGGCCGAAATCGTGGTCGAGGAGCCTGGCATCCGCCAATCGGCCCGGGAGCGATTCCGTTTCTACCGTGAACAGGGCTATGCTCTGCAAGACCACCGCTTACAGCGACTTTGACGACGATGGACAAGCCCTCTCCCCTGCCCGACTCCGCCCATCTGCTCGATGATCTCGAGTCGATTCGCCAGCTGCTTGGCGACGCCGACCTGCAACCGCCGCTGCTCACCGAAACGGTGGAGCAGATCCCGTTGTTGCTGGAGGAGCCTGCCGGCAACCCTGCACGGGCTGTCGAGCCGGTGGCTGCCGAGCCCGTGGATGACCCACAAGCCCGCCGCCAGGACACCCTGCTGCACCTGGAAAGCGAGTTGCGCGCAGCGGCACAGATGATCATGCAGGACGTGATCAACGACTTCACCCCGCATATCGAGAACGAGATCAAGCGCCGGCTGGATGCGCGGATCGAGCGGTTGATCAAGCGCTCCGAGTAGAACCTGGCATCGGTGTTGCCTGCTTCGCGGGCATGCCCGCTCCCACAGGACCTGCGATGCACTTGTGGGAGCGGGCGTGCCCGCGAAGCAGGCGACACAGTTCCGACAGTTGTCAGCAGCTTGTCGCCTGCGGCCCCCAGCTTGGTTATACTTCCCGGCTTTCCCGAATAAATGCACAGGGTCCCGCCGCGCATGGATAAGACCTACCAGCCGCACGCCATCGAAACTTCCTGGTACAACACCTGGGAGTCCGAGAACTATTTCGCCCCACAAGGTGCAGGCGAGTCCTACACCATCATGATCCCGCCGCCGAACGTGACCGGCAGCCTGCACATGGGCCACGGGTTCAACAACGCGATCATGGACGCCCTGATCCGTTTCCGCCGCATGCAAGGCCGCGACACCCTGTGGCAGCCAGGCACCGACCACGCCGGTATCGCCACGCAGATGCTGGTCGAGCGCCAGCTTGAAGCCAAGGGCCAGAACCGTCATGACCTGGGCCGCGAAAAGTTCCTGGACAAGGTCTGGGAATGGAAGGACCAGTCCGGTGGCAACATCAGCCGCCAGATCCGCCGCCTGGGCTCGTCCGTCGACTGGAGCCGCGAGCGCTTCACCATGGACGACGGCCTGTCCGACGCGGTCAAGGAAGCCTTCGTGCGCCTGCATGAAGACGGCCTGATCTACCGCGGCAAGCGCCTGGTCAACTGGGACACCAAACTGCACACGGCCATCTCCGACCTCGAAGTGGAAAACCACGACGAGAAGGGCCACCTGTGGAACCTGCGCTACCCGCTTGCCGATGGCGCCAAGACCGCCGAAGGCCTGGACTACCTGGTGGTTGCCACCACCCGTCCGGAAACCCTGCTGGGTGACGCTGCCGTTGCGGTCAACCCGAACGACGAACGCTACCAGGCTCTGATCGGCAAGTTCGTCGAACTGCCGCTGGTCGGCCGCCGCATTCCGATCATCGCCGACGACTACTGCGACCCCGCGTTCGGTACCGGCTGCGTGAAGATCACCCCGGCCCACGACTTCAACGACTATGAAGTGGGCAAACGCCACAACCTGCCGCTGCTGAACATCTTCGACAAGAACGCCTTCGTGCTGGCCAGTGCCCAGGCCTTCAACCTCGACGGTAGCGTCAACGAGCAGGTCGATACCACCCTGCCAGCCCAGTACGCCAACCTTGACCGCTTCGTCGCGCGCAAGCAGATCGTTGCCGACCTGGATGCCCAGGGCCTACTGGTAAGCATCGACGACCACGCCCTGAAGGTGCCGAAAGGCGACCGTTCGGGCACTGTCATCGAACCGTGGCTGACCGATCAGTGGTATGTCTCCACCAAACCGCTGGCAGAGCCGGCCATCGCCGCCGTGGAAGATGGCCGCATCCAGTTCGTGCCCAAGCAGTACGAGAACATGTACTTCTCCTGGATGCGTGACATCCAGGACTGGTGCATCAGCCGCCAGCTGTGGTGGGGCCACCGCATCCCGGCGTGGTACGACGAGGCCGGCCAGGTCTACGTGGGCCGCGACGAGGCAGAAGTACGTGCCAAGCACAAGCTGGGTGCCGACGTGGTCCTGCGCCAGGACGACGACGTACTCGACACCTGGTTCAGCTCGGGCCTGTGGACCTTCTCCACCCTGGGCTGGCCGGAACAGACCGAGTTCCTCAAGAAGTTCCACTCCACCGATGTACTGGTGACCGGCTTCGACATCATCTTCTTCTGGGTTGCGCGCATGATCATGCTGACCATGCACCTGATCAAGAACGAAGACGGCACCCCGCAGGTACCGTTCAAGACCGTGTACGTGCACGGCCTGGTCCGTGACGGCCAGGGCCAGAAGATGTCCAAGTCCAAGGGCAACGTACTGGACCCGCTGGACATCGTCGACGGCATTACCCTCGATGCCCTGCTGGAAAAACGCACCAGCGGCATGATGCAGCCCAAGCTTGCCGAGAAGATCGCCAAGCAGACCAAGGCCGAGTTCCCGGAAGGGATCGCGAGCTACGGCACCGACGCCCTGCGCTTCACTTTCTGCTCGCTGGCCTCCACTGGCCGCGACATCAAGTTCGACATGGGCCGCGTCGAAGGCTACCGCAACTTCTGCAACAAGATCTGGAACGCAGCCCGCTACGTGCTGGACAAGGGCGAGGACTGCGGCCAGAACGGCGAAGCCTACGAACTGTCGCTGGCTGACCGCTGGATCATCTCGCAGCTGCAACGCACCGAAGCCGAAGTGACCCGCCAGCTGGAGCAGTTCCGTTTCGACCTGGCCAGCCAGGCGCTGTACGAGTTCATCTGGAACCAGTACTGCGACTGGTACCTGGAGCTGTCCAAGCCGGTACTGTGGGACGAAAATGCCCCGGTCGAGCGTGCCCGTGGCACCCGCCGTACCCTGGTACGCGTGCTTGAAGTGGCGCTGCGCCTGGCGCACCCGTTCATGCCGTTCATTACCGAAGAAATCTGGCAGCGCATCGCGCCGCTGGCCGGCATCGAAGGCAAGACCATCATGCTGCAACCTTGGCCTGTGGCCAATGAAGCGCGCATTGATGCCGCCGCCGAAGGCGACATCGAGTGGCTGAAAGAGCTGATGGTTGGCCTGCGTAACATCCGTGCCGAGATGAACATCGGCCCGGGCAAGCCGCTGCCGCTGTTCCTGAAGAACGCCAACGCCGAAGACCAGCGCCGCCTGCAGGAAAACGAAGCACTGCTGAAGAAGCTGGCCAAGGTCGAATCGTTCACCGTGCTGAGCGACGCCGACGAAGCCCCGCTGTCGGCTACTGCACTGGTCGGTGACCTGCAAGTGCTGGTGCCAATGGCCGGGCTGATCGACAAGGATGCCGAACTGGCGCGCCTGAACAAGGAAATCCAGCGCCTGCAGGGCGAAGTGGCACGCGTGGGTGGCAAGCTGTCCAACGCGGCCTTTGTCGACAAGGCACCGCCTGCGGTGATCGAGAAGGAACGCGCCAAGCTGGCCGAGTCCGAGCAGGCCCTGGCCAACTTCACCGAGCAGCATGCGCGGATTGCAGCGCTGTAACCAAAAGTGAAGGCATAGCGGGCTGCTTCGCAGCCCATCGCCGGCAAGCCAGCTCCCACAGGAAAGCGCCATCCCTGTGGGAGCTGGCTTGCCGGCGATGCTTTTCAGGACCCAATCATGACCGAAAAACCCACCCTGCACCCGCGCAACCGCCACCAGGGCCGCTACGACTTCCCCAGCCTGATCAAGGCCCACCCTGACCTGGCCCGCTTCACCATCACCAACCCCCACGGCAAACCCAGCATCGACTTCGCCGACCCCGAAGCCGTGCGCGTGTTCAACCGTGCCCTGCTCAAGGCCCAGTACGGCATCCAGCACTGGGACATCCCCGCCGACTACCTGTGCCCGCCGATTCCCGGGCGCGCCGACTACATCCACGTGGCCGCCGACCTGCTGGCCACAGACAATGCCGGCGAAGTGCCCAAGGGCGCCCAGGTGCGGGCGCTGGATATCGGCGTGGGCGCCAACTGCATCTACCCGCTGCTGGGTCACAGCGACTACCGCTGGCGCTTCCTGGGCTCGGATATCGACCCGGTAGCCCTGGCCTCGGCCAAGGCAATCGTTCAGGCCAACGGCCTGGGCAAGGCCATCACCTTGCGCCAGCAGGCCAACCGCGCCCATATCCTGAACGGGCTGCTGCAGGAAGATGAACGCTTCGACCTGACCCTGTGCAACCCGCCCTTCCACGCCTCACGGGACGAAGCCACCCGTGGCAGCCAGCGCAAATGGAAGAATCTTGGCAAGCAGGACCCCAAGCGCAAGTTGCCGGTGCTGAACTTCGGTGGCCAGAACAATGAATTGTGGTGCGAGGGCGGCGAAATCCGCTTTGTCACTCAACTGGTCGGCGAAAGCGTGCAGTACGCCAGGCAGGTACTGTGGTTTACCAGCCTGGTGTCCAAGGCCAGCAACCTGCCGGGGATCGAAGCCGCGCTGAAGAAGGCCGGCGCCAAGGCCGTGCGTATCATCGAGATGGGCCAGGGGCAGAAACAAAGCCGCATGGTCGCCTGGAGTTTCCACGACGACACCGCACGCCAGGCCTGGCACGCGCAGCGTAAATCACAGGCATGAAAAAACCGCGCCCGGGCAAGCCGGGCGCGGTCTTTTCAACGCTTCAACAATTACTTGTTGATGGCGTCGGTCAGCACTTTGGCTGGAACGAACTTGACGACTTTCTTGGCAGCGATTTCGATGGCAGCGCCAGTCGAAGGGTTGCGGCCGGTACGGGCAGGACGCTCGGAGACTTTCAGCTTGCCGATGCCTGGCAGGGTGATTTCAGCGCCGTTTTCCAGCTGGTCGGCAACGATCTGGCCCAGTTGCTCCAGAGCGTTCTTGGCGGTGGCTTTTGGCGCGGCGATCGATTCGGCGATGTCGGCAATCAGTTGGTCTTTGGTCAATGCCATGGTGATGTTCCTTCCCTATCAAATTCGATGGTTATGCAGCGAACTACGACGTTATCGGGCCAGCCCCTGAAAGTGGAGGGCCGCGCCAATCGCGTATGTAGATACGTAAATCGGCGTTTGGTTCGACACGACGACAGCACGCTGCCAGCAATGCGCCACACGAGGGGCACAAGACCGCGCAAAGCTACCACAGGAATGCATAAATATCCGCTGCGCACTTCGATTTAATGCAGGTTTTTCGGGGGTTTTAGCCTAAAACGCACAAAACTGAACAAAAAACGAACAACCGACATATCCGCCAACATACGGCCACTGCATCACCTTGTGTCTAGGGTAAACTTGTCGACTTTTGCAGCTCGCCGAGAATCCCATGCCAATCCGTCATTGCATCGTTCACCTGATCGACAAAAAGCCCGATGGCAGCCCTGCTGTATTGCATGCCCGCGACGCGGAGCTGGCCGCTTCCGACGCCATCGAAAACCTGCTGGCAGACCTGAACGACAGTTACAACGCCAAGCAAGGCAAGGCCTGGGGGTTTTTCCACGGTGAGTCTGGCGCCTACCCGCTGAGTGGCTGGCTGAAGCAGTACCTGGACGAGGAAAAGGACTTTACCGCCTTCAGCCGCGTGGCGGTGGAGCACCTGCAAAAGCTGATGGAGGAGTCCAACCTGTCCACCGGCGGCCACACCCTGTTTGCCCACTACCAGCAAGGCATGACCGAATACCTGGTGATTGCCCTGCTGCACCACAGCGAAGGCGTGGCGGTGAACGCCGAGCTCGATGTGACGCCTTCGCGCCACCTCGATCTTGGCCAGTTGCACCTGGCAGCCCGAATCAACCTGTCGGAGTGGAAGAACAACCAGAACTCCAAACAGTACATCTCCTTCATCAAGGGCAAGAACGGCAAGAAGGTGTCGGACTATTTCCGCGACTTCATCGGCTGCCAGGAAGGTGTTGACGGCCCAGGCGAAACCCGCACCCTCCTCAAGGCCTTCAGTGACTTCGTCGAGAGCGAAGACCTGCCCGAAGAGTCCGCCCGCGAAAAGACCCAGACCCTGGTCGACTACGCCACCAGCCAGACCAAGATGGGCGAGCCTGTGACCCTGGAAGAGCTGTCCAGCCTGATCGACGAGGACCGGCCCAAGGCGTTCTACGACCACATTCGCAACAAGGACTACGGCCTGTCGCCGGAAATTCCCGCAGACAAGCGCACCCTCAACCAGTTCCGCCGCTTCACCGGGCGTGCCGAGGGGCTATCGATCAGCTTCGAAGCGCACTTGCTGGGCGACAAGGTGGAGTATGACGAGGTGGCGGGCACCCTGATCATCAAGGGGCTGCCGACAACGCTGGTGGATCAGCTGAAGCGGCGCAAGGACTGACTCCCGCAAAGCCGTCAAAGGAGGCCACCAGGGCCTCCTTAGCCGATTTACGCAGCCGCTTGACCAAGCGCTCCTGGCGCAACGCCTCGCCTTTGTCTGGCCATTGTTCTACATAAACCAGCGCCTGGGCCGGGCTGGTCTTGAAATAGCGCGCACCCTGCCCTTTCTGGTGAGCCGCAAAGCGCCGTTGCGGGTCATCGCTGATGCCGCAATACAGCGAGCCATTGGCAGCCCTTACCAGGTAGACATACCAAGGTTTGCCAACGACAGATTCGACAGCTTCACTCACCTTGGGCCTGCTGGAATGCGCGCAAGCCCTTGAATGCCTGTAGCCGCACCTTGTTCTGCACCAGCGGCGACCAGCCGAGCAGCACGCCTGGCGCACCCAACGCCTGCCGCGACCAGCGCCACAGGTCAAAGCTGTCGTCGTGCTGGCAGATCAGCCCGTCGCGGATCACGAAGCGGGCCTGAATGTCGTTGACCACAACACGGCCGGTCTGGCTGAACAGGTAGGTCGCCACCCAGTGCGCGCCGCCGCCACGCTCATCGGCGCGGACGCTGTCGAAAGTGAGGGTAAAGTTTTTGGCGCGAGAAGTGAGCATCCGCCACATGTCGCCAGCATCCCTGCCGCGCAGGGTGCCGAAAACCGGGTCGCTGAAAACGATATCGTCGCTGTAGCAGGCCACCATGGCCTCGGCATCCAGACGCTGGAAGGCCTGGTAGAAGCGGGTGATCAGGTCGCGGTTGGCGTCACTCATGGGGCAGGTCCGTCCTGGGTCGAAAGCAGCACGATAATCTGCCCCGAATGTATATGCCAGTACCGGCCTCTTCGCGGGCACGCCCGCTCCCACAGGGAACGCACAAACTGTAAATCTGTGATGATCCTGTGGGAGCGGGCTTGCCCGCGAAGAGGCCGGTACTGCAAATACATGCCTCAGACTTTTTCGCTGGTCACCTGCACATGCAACGCCCGCCCGGCAAACAACCCGAACACGATTGCACCCACCCCCAGCACGGCGAAAATCCACCCCAGCGCCGCCCAGCCACCGGTCATGTCATGTACCAGCCCCACCGCAAACGGCCCCATCGACGCCAGGGTATAGCCCACGCCCTGAGCCATGCTCGACAGGTTTGCCGCCACATGGGCATCCTTCGAGCGCAGCACGATCAAGGTCAGCGCCAGGGCAAAGGTGCCGCCCTGCCCCAGGCCCAGCACCACCGCCCAGCCCCACAAACCCGACACCGGTGCGTACAGGCAGCCGAACAGGCCAGCCAGGGTAATCAGCATGACCAGCACTATCGCGAACCGCTGGTCCTTGCCGCGGGTGGCCAGCCAGGGCGCACTGAGCGAGCTGACCAGTTGCACGATCACCGACCCCGACAACACCAGGCCCGCCTCGGTCGGGCTCAGGCCGCGGCCGATCAGGATCGATGGCAACCAACCGAACACGATGTAAGCCAGCGATGATTGCAGGCCCATGTACAGGGTCACCTGCCAGGCCAGCGGGTCACGCCACAGGCCACGCACGCGATAGGCCACCTTGTGCAGGCCATGCCCCTGCCGGGCCTGCGGCAACCACACCAGCATGGCCAGCAGGGCCGGCAGCACCCAGAAGCCCAGCCCCAGCGCCCAGCTGCCTTCGAAATGCCGAGCCAAAGGAACAGTGGCCCCCGCCGCCATGGCCGCGCCCAGGCACAACGCCATGGTGTACACGCCAGTCAACGTACCTGCGTGTTGCGGAAAATCGCGCTTGACGATGCCTGGCAACAACACGCCAATGATGCCGATACTGGCCCCCGCCATCAGGCTGCCGAGGAACACCCCGACCGCCCCAAGGGTGCTTCGTACCACGATGCCAAGCGCCAGAGTGACAAGGATGCCGAGGATCACCCGCTCGCTGCCAAAGCGCCGCGCCAGCACCGGCGCCAAGGGGGCAAACAGGCCAAGGCAGAGCACCGGCAAGGTGGTTAGCAAGCCGGCCTGCGAGGCACTCAGCCCCAGGCCCTCGGACACCTGCCCCAGCACCGGCGCCATACTCGACAGCGCCGGGCGCAGGTTCAATGCAACCAGCACCAGGCCAAGCAGCAACAGCCAGGGCCGCCGCATCATCACAGGCTGTTGCTGAACCTGTTCGTCGTCAGCTTCAGCGTCGATCAGCAGTTCATCGATGTCCCGCCCGTTCGGGGGAGTGTTACGGGTGATGGATTCAGCCATGGCCTTCTCGGGGTCAGGATTCGATGAGGGTACGGCTCAGGCGCTTGGCCCGCTCCGCATCACGTTGCTCGATGGCGTCGAGGATCTGCCCATGCAGATCGAACGTGGCCTGGCAACGGGGCACGGTTGCCATGTTGTGCTGCAGGGCGGCAGCCACCACACCGGAAAAGTACCGGTACAGCTCGCTTAATGCCGGGTTGTGCGCGGCATCGACCAGCCGCTGGTGAAAGACCAGGTCACAGGCAACATAGGCATCGACATCGCCGTGAAAGTGCCCGGCACTGCCGGCCAAGGCGTCGCGCAGCGCTTGCAGGTCGGTCTCCGTCCGGCGCAACGCGGCCAGGCCGATGGCCTCGGCTTCGAGGATGTGCCGGGTTTCCCGGGCCTGCTCGGGGGTGCAGCGGGACATTGCCTGTACAGCCTGCAATGGGTCCTGAGCCGTGCGCAGGTAGCTGCCGTCGCCCTGGCGAATTTCCACCAGGCCACTGAACGCCAGCACACGCATGGCCTCGCGCACGGTGTTGCGGCTGATGCCCAGCTGAAGGGCCAGCTCTGGTTCGGTCGGTAGGCGCTGGCCGACTTGCCAGTCGCCCAGCACGATGCGCTCGCGCATACGCTCCACCGCCAGCTCGACCAGGGAACGCTTGGTCAACTCGGTACTCATGCTACTCAACCAATCATCCGATGAATTTGCACAGCTTACTGGATGCCGGGCAACGCCGCAAACCAACTGGTATTTCTGCCAGTTGTGGAGAAAACCCTTTATTGCAACGCTCGTGGCGTACTTTCAAGGACGTCTCTACATGCGACTAGCGAGCCTGCTGTTACTGCTGTTTCTGGCGATGCTGCCGGGTTGCGACCCGGCCCAGAGCCCGAGCCGGCCCAAAGCCCTGTTCATCGGGCTCGACGGTGTGCAACTGGAGCAATACCTGCAGTTGGGCGACGCCACCAACCTGAAACAGCGGCTGTACTACGGCAAGGCCTACGCTGGGGGGATCAACGGTAAAGCCAGCGAGCAACCCACCTTGAGCGGCCCCGGTTGGGCCACCTTGCTGACCGGCGTGTGGAGCAACAAGCATGGCGTTGACTCGGACGCCGACTCGCAACGGGTGACCCCGGCGTTTCCGAGCCTGTTCAAGCGGCTACGCCTGGCCTTCCCCAATGCCTACCTCTCCAGCATCGTCAACTGGTCCCCCATCAACACCGCCTTGCTGCTGGAGGACGCACATGGCGCCGATGTGCGCGAAAGTGGTTTATCGGATGAACAGGTGATCGAACGAGCGCTGAATGTTCTGGAAAACACGCCCGCTGACTTCACCTTCATTCAACTGGACGAGCCAGACCAGGTTGGCCATGACAAGGGTTACAGCGACAGCTATCAGCAAGCATTGCGCAAGGCCGACAGCCAGATCGGGCGGTTGCTGGACAAGGTAGATCAGCGACGTCGCCTGTTCCCGAAGGAAGACTGGCTGGTAATCGTCAGCACGGACCACGGCCGAGACTATTGGGGCAAAGGCCATGGCAGCGCTTCAGAGCAGGAAAAGAGCATCTTCATCGCCAGTAACAAGCCGCTGAACCAGGAGCTGACCGACCTGAGCATTCCTGCGGAAATGCCAGGGCCCAGTAACCTGTACGGGCTACCCGCACAGACATCGATAGCGCCCACGGTGCTACGCCACATGGGTCTCAAGCTACAACCGGAATGGCTGTTGGACGGCACGCCTTTGCTGGGCGATACCGGCGTGCGCAAGGCGCGGGCCGATGAGAACAAAGGGCGGCTGCGCTGGAACAGCAATGCCAGCGGCTACCTGACGATTATCAAGAACGGGCACGTGGTTGCCCAGGTTCCGGCCAGAGACGACAAATGGACTGACCCAGAGGGGATGGGGCAGCAAAATGACTATGTGCTGGTGCTTGATGGTACGCCGGCAGCGGTGCGTAACCGGCCGGCGGCCAAGGCATTTGTCATTGAAGAGAGCAGCTATTAAGGCCGGAAGCAGCAACTGCTGTGCTCATTTCTCGTAGGCTGACACTTCACCTGTGGGAGCGGCCTTGTGTCGCGAAAGGGCTGCAAAGCAGCCCCAGCATTTTTTGCCCTGACGCTGAAACCCGGGGCCGCTACGCGGCCCTATCGCGACGCAAGGCCGCTCCC
This sequence comes from Pseudomonas sp. NPDC008258, assembly GCF_042956345.1. NCBI lineage: Bacteria > Pseudomonadati > Pseudomonadota > Gammaproteobacteria > Pseudomonadales > Pseudomonadaceae > Pseudomonas > Pseudomonas sp. NPDC008258. The sequence goes on along the minus strand of NZ_JBIBGE010000001.1, from coordinate 270,129 downwards.
ACAAGGGCGGGGCTGCATCCAGAAGGCGATGGCTTCAGTTCAACGCATCCAGCAGCGCCTGGTTCATCTCTGGCGTGCCGATGGTGATACGCAGGAACTGAGCGATACGCGCCTGCTTGAAGTGGCGCACGATTACCCCCTGCTCGCGCAGGTGGGCCGCCAGCTCTGCGGCATCCTGCTGCGGGTGGCGGGCGAAGATGAAGTTGGCCGCCGACGGCAGTACCTCAAAGCCCTTGGCCTCCAGCTGCCCGACCAACACCTCGCGGCTGTCGATCACCTTGCGGCAGGTTTGCTCGAAGTATTCGCGGTCTTCGAATGCCACCGCCGCCCCAACGATCGCCGCACGGTCCAGCGGGTAGGAGTTGAAGCTGTTCTTGATCCGCTCCAGTGCCTCGATCAGGTCCGGGTGCCCTACCGCCAGGCCAACCCGCAAGCCAGCCAGGGAGCGCGACTTCGACAGGGTCTGGGTAACCAGTAAATTGTCGTAACGGTCCACCAGGCTGATGGCTGTTTCGCCACCGAAGTCGATGTAGGCCTCATCGACCACCACCACCGAGTCACGGTTGGCCTGCAGCAACTGCTCCACCGCCTGCAGCGGCATCAGGCAACCCGTTGGCGCGTTGGGGTTGGGGAAGATGATGCCTGCATTGGGCTTGTTGTAGTCCTCGATGCGGATCTGGAACTGCTCGTCCAGCGCCACTTGTTCGAAGGGGATACCGTACAGGCCGCAGTACACCGGGTAGAAGCTGTAGCTGACATCCGGGAACAGCAGCGGAGCACCGTGCTGGAACAGGCCGTGGAAGATGTGCGCCAGCACTTCGTCCGAGCCATTGCCTACAAACACTTGCGCCGCCGTCACACCGTAGTAGTCGGCAACGGCTTGCTTCAGCCGGTCGCCGTTCGGGTCCGGGTACAGGCGCAGGTTGTCGTTCAGCTCACCGCGCATGGCCTCAAGCGCCTTGGGCGACGGGCCATAAGGGTTTTCGTTGGTGTTGAGCTTGACCAGGCGGGCCAGCTTGGGCTGCTCGCCCGGCACGTAAGGCACCAGGTCCTTGACGAAAGGGCTCCAGAATCGACTCATGCTCAGTTCCCCTTCTCTTGGGTCAGGATACGGTATTCAGCGCTACGGGCGTGGGCAGTCAGCGACTCGCCACGGGCCAGGACCGATGCAGTGTGGCCCAACTCGGAGGCACCCTGCTCGGAGCAGAAAATGATCGACGAACGCTTCTGGAAGTCATACACCCCCAGCGGCGACGAGAAACGTGCGGTACCGGAGGTCGGCAACACGTGGTTGGGGCCTGCGCAGTAATCGCCCAGCGCTTCACTGGTGTGGCGGCCCATGAAGATCGCCCCGGCGTGGCGGATGTGCGGCAGCCAGGCTTGCGGGTCGGCCACCGACAACTCCAGGTGCTCCGGTGCGATGCGGTTGGCCACGTCCATGGCCTGTTGCATGTCACGCACCTGAATCAGCGCACCACGGCCGTTGATCGACTTCTCGATGATCTCGGCGCGCTCCATGGTCGGCAGCAGCTTGTCGATGCTGGCGGCAACACGGTCAAGGAATGCGGCATCCGGGCTGACCAGGATGGCCTGGGCGTCTTCGTCGTGCTCGGCCTGGGAGAACAGGTCCATGGCGATCCAGTCCGGGTCGGTCTGGCCGTCGCATACCACAAGGATTTCCGACGGGCCGGCAATCATGTCGATGCCCACTTGGCCGAACACGTGGCGCTTGGCGGTGGCAACGTAGATGTTGCCGGGGCCGACAATCTTGTCCACCTGCGGCACGCTTTCAGTGCCGTAGGCCAGTGCAGCAACGGCCTGAGCCCCGCCAACGGTGAACACGCGGTCGACACCGGCAATGCAGGCGGCAGCCAGCACCAGCTCGTTGACCTCACCACGCGGGGTCGGTACCACCATGACCACTTCGGCCACGCCGGCAACCTTGGCGGGGATGGCGTTCATCAACACCGAAGACGGGTAAGACGCCTTGCCGCCCGGCACATACAAGCCGGCACGGTCCAGCGGGGTGACTTTCTGGCCAAGCACGGTGCCGTCGGCCTCGGTGTACTGCCAGGAGTCCTGCTTCTGCCGCTCGTGGTACATGCGCACACGGTTGGCGGCTTTTTCCAGGGCTTCGCGCTGGGCCGGGGTAATGCGGGTCAGGGCCAGCTCCAGGCGCTCGCGACCAAGAATCAGGTCATCGATGCTGTTGGCGGCAACGCCGTCGAAACGCTGGGTGAACTCTACCAGCGCCGCATCGCCGCGCTCACGTACGCCCTTGATGATGTCGAGCACGCGCTGGTTGACCGCGTCATCAGACACACTTTCCCAGCTCAGCAGATGATCCAGATGTCGGGCGAAATCCGGATCAGCAGCGTTGAGACGGGCAATTGCAGTGGACACGGTCATGGCGAGGGCCTCGTAATATTAGCGAATGCTCAGGCACCCTAGGGGATTGTGCGAAAAGTGCCTGCGCGACGATCATGCTACGTTAAAAACAGGCTCGGAATGCTCATTTGCAACCAGCAAACTCCGCTTCCTCGCCTGTTTTCGCCTTGCCTGATCGCCGCTCGGCGACTTTTCGCGCAACCCCAAGCTACCAGTCCATCCGCGCGGGCACCCGAGAAAAGTGGCTATGACGCGGATAGACGGGCGCGACAGCGAAGGTCGCGCACAGGAATCAACCGCGGTGTCGAGATTCGACCGCTTGACGCAGCGTGTCGATCAGGCTCTGGATACGGGCGTGCTGCATTTTCATGGAGGCCTTGTTGACCACCAGGCGCGAGCTGATCGTGGCGATCAGTTCCTGGGGCTCCAGGCCGTTGGCACGCAGGGTGTTGCCGGTGTCGACCACGTCGATGATCTTGTCGGCGAGGTTGATCAGCGGTGCCAGCTCCATCGAGCCGTACAGCTTGATGATGTCGACCTGGCGGCCCTGTTCGGCGTAGTAACGCTTGGCTACGTTGACGAACTTGGTGGCAACGCGCAAGCGGCCCTTGGGCTCAGGTGCGCCGACTGCGCCAGCGGTCATCAGCTTGCACTGGGCAATCTGCAGGTCCAGGGGCTCGTACAGGCCCTGGCCGCCGTACTCCATCAGCACGTCCTTGCCGGCCACACCCAGGTCGGCGGCACCATGCTCGACATAGGTCGGCACATCGGTGGCACGCACGATCAGCAGGCGCACATCTTCCTGCGTGGTAGGGATGATCAGTTTGCGGCTCTTGTCCGGGTTCTCGGTCGGCACGATGCCGGCCTCGGCCAGCAATGGCAGGGTATCGTCGAGAATACGGCCTTTGGAAAGCGCGATGGTCAACATTGGAACGTCGGTCCTTAAGCGGCTACTGCCGGCCGGGCCTCTAGCGCCCGACCGCATTCAATTCGAATGGCACATCCGTGTGCCAGCGGGCGACTAGCCCGGTACGCGGCGGATTTTCGCGCCGAGCATCTGCAGTTTTTCTTCGATGCACTCGTAACCACGGTCGATGTGGTAGATGCGATCGATCAGGGTATCGCCTTCGGCAACCAGCGCCGACAGCACCAGGCTGGCGGAAGCACGCAGGTCGGTGGCCATGACCGGGGCACCTTTCAGGGCCTTGACGCCAGTGACGATGGCCGTGTTGCCTTCGACCTGGATCTGCGCGCCCATGCGGTGCATTTCGTAAACGTGCATGAAGCGGTTTTCGAAGATGGTCTCGATCACCGCGCCAGTGCCTTCGGCGATGGCGTTCAGCGAGATGAACTGCGCCTGCATGTCGGTCGGGAACGCCGGGTACGGGGCGGTACGCAGGTTGACGGCTTTCGGCCGCTTGCCGTGCATGTCCAGCTCGATCCAGTCTTCACCGGTGTTGATGTCGGCGCCGGATTCCTTGAGTTTTTCCAGTACGGCTTCAAGGATGGTCGGGTCGGTGTCCTTGACCTTGACGCGGCCACCGGTCACGGCAGCAGCAACCAGGTAGGTACCGGTCTCGATACGGTCCGGCATCACGCGGTAGGTGGCCGAGTGCAGGCGCTCGACGCCATCGATGGTGATGGTGTCGGTACCAGCGCCTTCAACCTTGCCGCCCATGGCGTTGATGAAGTTGGCCAGGTCGACCACTTCCGGCTCGCGCGCGGCGTTCTGCAGCACGCTGCGGCCTTTGGCCAGGGCAGCGGCCATCATGATGTTCTCGGTACCGGTCACGCTGACGGTGTCGAAGAAGAAGTGCGCACCGCGCAGGCCACCTTCAGGCGCCTTGGCCTTGATGTAGCCACCTTCCACTTCGATCTTCGCACCCATGGCCTCAAGGCCGCGGATGTGCAGGTCGACCGGGCGCGAACCAATGGCGCAACCGCCAGGCAGGGCCACTTCGGCCTCACCGAAACGGGCGACCATCGGCCCCAGCACCAGGATCGACGCGCGCATGGTCTTGACCAGCTCGTAGGGCGCGACCAGGGTCTTGATGGTACGTGGGTCGATTTCCACCGCCAGCTTTTCGTCGATCACAGGCTCGATGCCCATGCGGCCGAACAGCTCGATCATGGTAGTGATGTCGTGCAGGTGCGGCAGGTTGCCCACGGTGACCGGGCCGTCAGCCAGCAGGGTCGCCGCCAGAATCGGCAGGGCTGCGTTCTTCGCGCCCGAAATGCGGATCTCGCCGTCAAGGCGAGCGCCGCCAGTAATAATCAGTTTGTCCATTGGAGTCTCGCCGCCAAGTTGGCTCAGGTGCGCTCAGCCCAGGCTGCGCTGCTGAAAAATTTCATGGTTACCGCATGGATGCTGCCATTGGCGATCCAGGGATTCAGGTGAGCATAGATCGCCTGCTGGCGTTTGACCGGGCTCAAGCCAGCCAACTCGTCGCTGATCACGTTCAACTGGAAGTTGCAGCCTTCGCCTTCAACTTCGACCCGGGAACCGGGCAATTTTTCTTCAAGGAAGCTTTTAACTTCTACGGCCTGCATGCTCAACCTCAATCGGCGCCCGATGCGCACGGGTCGGCCATCATACAAAAAAGCCCCTCGCCTGCGAAGCCCAACGAGGGCTTCGCTGACCGAGGGGCCATCATCCGTGCCTGGCCATTAGCTTGCCAGCACTTCGTCAAGGTCATAGACCCCGGCAATTTCCCGCATGTCGTCGGGCATGCTACGCACCTGGCAGCCTTTACCGGCGGCCTGGGCATCGCGCATGAATGCCAGCAGCAGCGACAGGCCGACACTGGTGGAATGTTGCACCGCCGAGCAATCGAGCACCAGCTGGGCCTCGCGGCAGGCCGCGATCAGCGCTTTGCCCTGCTTGCGCAGGTTCGGCCCGCTGCGGTAATCCAGCACGCCAGCCAGGCGCAATACGCCCGGCTCGGCCATGCTTACAGCGGCCTCACTCATTTGACAGTCTTCTCCGGGGAGTTGTCGGCAGCCTGCTTGGCCTTGGCCACTTCACCGGCCCAGCCGTCGATGGTCTTGTCCAGGTCGTTGCCATTGCGCTGCATGGCATCGGCGAACTGGTCGCGGAACAGCTTGCCAATGTTGATGCCGTTGACGATGACGTTACGCACTTTCCACTCGCCGCCCAGGTTTTCCAGGGTGTACTGGACCGGGTACACGGCACCATTGTTGCCGGTGACCTTCATGCCTACGGAAGCGCGCTTGCCGTCATCGGCCTTGGCCGGGTCTACGACGATACCCTGGTTGTTGTACTCCAGCAGGGCGTTGCCGTAGAACTGGAACAGGCTGCGCTTGAAGTTTTCCTGGAAGCGCTGCATCTGCTCGGGCGTGGCCTTGCGCGAGTACTTGACGGTCATGATGCTCCTGGAAATACCGTCGGCATCGACCACCGGCGCAAGGATCCGGTCAAGGGTGTCGTAGAACGCTTGCGGGTTGGCCTTGTACTGCTCTTTGTTGGCCTTGAGCTCACCGAGCAGCTCGGTGGTGGTGCTCTGTACCACATCATGCGGCGTCTGCGCAGCCATGGTCAGCAGAGGGAAGGCTGCCAGCAGAACCAGCAGGCCGCGTCGCAGAATGGAAATCATGGAAACTCCTTAATTAGCCGGTTGCGCTTCTTTCGGTTCCTTGCCAACAGTGTTGAGCAGGAACTTGCCAATCAGATCTTCCAGCACCAGTGCCGACTGGGTGTCGTGGATGGTCGCGCCGTCCTTGAGCACTTCGTCTTCACCGCCCACGCTGATGCCGATGTACTTCTCGCCAAGCAGACCCGCGGTCAGGATCGAGGCAGTGGAGTCGGTCGGCAGGTTGTCCACCGACTTGTCCAGTTGCAGGGTCACCCGACCGGTGTAGGAATCACGGTCCAGATCGATGGCGGTAACCTTGCCGATCGTCACACCGGCCATGGTCACTTTAGCTCTGACCGTCAAACCGGCAATATTGTCGAAGTAGGCATAAACTTTATAGGTATCGCTGCTCGGGCTGGCCGACAGCCCGCTGACACGCAGGGCCAGCAGCAGCAGCGCCAGGATCCCGGCCAGGAGGAACAGGCCGACACCGATTTCCAGGGTGCGGTTTTGCATCAGAAATCTCCAAACATCAAGGCGGTCAGAATAAAGTCCAGACCCAGCACTGCCAACGAGGCATAGACCACGGTCTTGGTGGTGGCACGGCTGATCCCTTCTGAGGTGGGCTCGCAGTCGTACCCCTGGAATACGGCAATCCAGGTCGTGACGAAGGCGAACACCAGGCTCTTGATCAGCCCGTTGAGCACGTCGTCGGTAAAGGAAACACTGTTCTGCATGTTGGCCCAGAACGAGCCCTCGTACACACCCAGCCAGTCCACGGCCACCCACGAGCCACCCCAGATACCGACCACGCTGAAGATCAGCGCCAGCAGCGGCAGCGAGATGAAACCGGCCCACAGGCGTGGCGCGACGATGTACTTGAGCGGGTCGACGCCGATCATTTCCAGGCTTGACAGCTGCTCGGTAGACTTCATGTTGCCGATTTCGGCGGTCAGCGCCGAACCTGCACGGCCGGCGAACAGCAACGCTGTCACCACCGGGCCAAGTTCACGCAGCAGGGTAAGGGCGACCATCTGCCCCACCGCCTGCTCCGAACCGTACTTGGTCAGGATGCTGTAGCCCTGCAGCGCCAGCACCATGCCGATGAACACCCCGGACACGACGATGATCGCCAGCGACAGCACGCCTACCGAATACAGCTGCTTGGTCAGCAGCTGGAAACCGCCACCAATGCCGCCACGGCCGATCAGTGCATGGAACAGGAACAGGCAGGAACGCCCCAGTACCGCCAGCACGTCGATCGCCGAGCGACCCAGCAGGCGGACACGTTCGAGTAAGGATCTTTTGCGCATCAACGCGCCCCCAGCAGGTCGGCGCGGTAATCAGGCGCGGGAAAGTGGAAGGGAACCGGGCCATCCGGGTCACCCTTCATGAACTGGCGAATCCGCGGGTTGTCCGAGCCCATCAGCTCATCGGGCGTGCCCTGGCCCAGCACCTGGCCATCCCCCACCACGTAGATGTAGTCGGCAATGCTGGCGGTTTCGGCCAAATCGTGGGAAACGACGATGCTGGTGATGCCCAGGGCATCGTTGAGCAGGCGGATCAGGCGCACCAGTACGCCCATGGCGATCGGGTCTTGGCCGACGAACGGTTCGTCGTACATGAGGATCTGCGGATCCAGGGCAATTGCCCGGGCCAGCGCCACACGACGTTTCATACCGCCAGACAGCTCGTCGGGCATCAGGTCGATGGCTCCGCGCAAGCCCACGGCCTGCAGCTTCATCAACACGATGTCACGGATCATTTCGTCCGACAGCTGGGTATGCACGCGCAGCGGGAACGCGACGTTCTCGAACACATCAAGGTCGGTGAACAGCGCGCCGCTCTGGAACAGCACACCCATCTGCTTGCGGGCGTCGAACAGATCACTGCGCGACAGCGTCGGCAGGTTCTGCCCGGCAACCCATACTTCACCGCTCGAGGGGCGCAGTTGTGCGCCCATCAGGCGGAGCAACGTGGTCTTGCCGCAACCCGATGGCCCCATGATGCCGGTGACCTTGCCGCGCGGGATGCGAATGTCGACGTTGCTGAAAATGCTGCGCGAACCGCGTTTGAAGGTAACCCCCTTCAACTCGACCGCGTAGGCGCTATCCACACTCATCTAGACTCCTTGCTAGTGCAGCCTCGTCCTAGTGGACGCCGGCCTCCGTCAGGAAGGCACACGCACCCCTGGCAGGCCGAATAGCGGCGAACTATAGCACCGCTGACGGCACCGCCCCAAGGCCATGCGAGCAGTCGTTCAGCCCCGGGACAGGCTTTGCTGACTTTCGCCACAGCAATCGAAAGGGTGAGGGTTTTCGTCATTGCGCGTATAATCGCGGCCTTTTCATCAGGCATTGCTTTTTCGACATGAGCCAATCCAGCGAGCTGATCCAATCCGCCCAACGCACCCTGCGCCTGGAACTTGAGGCCGTAGAGGCCCTGCTGGCACGCATCGACGACAATTTCGTCAAGGCCTGCGAACTGATCCAGGCCTGCAAGGGCCGGGTTGTCGTGGTCGGCATGGGCAAATCCGGGCACATCGGCAACAAGATCGCCGCCACCCTGGCCAGCACCGGCACACCAGCCTTTTTCGTGCACCCGGCCGAAGCCAGCCATGGCGACATGGGCATGATCACCCGCGATGATGTCATCCTTGCCCTGTCGAATTCCGGCAGCACTGCCGAGATCGTCACCCTGCTGCCACTGATCAAGCGCCTGGGTATCAAGCTGATCAGCCTGACCGGCAACCCGGACTCGCCCCTGGCCCAGGCCGCCGAGGTCAACCTCGACGCCCGTGTCGAGCAAGAGGCCTGCCCGCTGAACCTGGCGCCCACCTCCTCTACCACGGCATCGCTGGTGCTGGGTGACTGCCTGGCCATCGCCCTGCTCGAAGCCCGCGGCTTCACCGCCGAGGACTTTGCCTTCTCGCACCCGGGCGGCGCACTGGGCCGACGCCTGCTGCTGAAGGTCGAAAACGTGATGCACAGCGGCGACGAGCTGCCCCAGGTGCCCCGCGGCACCCTGCTGAAAGACGCACTACTGGAAATGTCCCGAAAAGGTTTGGGCATGACCGTGATCGTCGAAGCCGACGGCAAGCTGGCCGGGATCTTCACCGACGGCGACCTGCGCCGCAGCCTGGACCGCAACATCGACGTGCACACCACCCTGATCGACCAGGTCATGACCGTGCATGGCAAGACGGCTCGCGCCGAAATGCTTGCCGCCGAGGCCCTGAAGATCATGGAAGACTACAAGATCGGCGCCCTGGTGGTGGTGGACCGTGAGGACCGCCCTACCGGCGCCCTGAACATGCACGACCTGCTGCGCGCCGGTGTAATGTAAGGAGCGATGGAATGAATCAGGACCTCATGCAACGCGGCAAGCACATCAAGCTGGCAGTGTTCGACGTGGATGGCGTGCTCACCGACGGCCGCCTGTACTTCCTTGAAGACGGCAGCGAATTCAAGACCTTCAACACCCTCGACGGCCAGGGCATAAAGATGCTCATGAACGCGGGTGTGACCACCGCCATCATCAGCGGCCGCAAGACCCCGGTGGTCGAACGCCGCGCGAAGAACCTCGGTATCCCGCACCTTTTCCAGGGCCGCGAGGACAAATTGGTCGTGCTTGACGGCCTGCTCGCCGAACTGGGCCTAAGCTATGATCAAGTGGCCTACCTGGGCGACGACCTGCCGGACCTGCCGGTGATTCGCCGGGTGGCACTGGGTATGGCCGTGGCCAACGCCGCGCCGTTCGTACGCCAGCACGCCCATGGCGTGACCCAGGCACGCGGCGGCGAAGGTGCGGCCCGTGAATTCTGCGAACTGATCATGCAGGCCCAGGGCACCCTGGACGCTGCCAACGCCAATTACCTGTAAGGCTGCCCATGTTCAGCAAGAAAGCCCGCAATTTTGCGCTGCTCGCAGTGATCGCTGCCCTGCTGGTGGCGATCGGCTACTGGAATGTCAGCCCGGAAAGCTTCCTCGACAAGCCGGTGGCCCAGGTCGACGAAAGCGCCATCGACTACTATGCGATCAACGCCCACAGCGTGCAGTTTCTGCCCGACGGCAAACTGCAGTACGAAATGACTGCCGACAAGGTCGAACACCTCAAGGCCAGTGAAATCACCCTGTTGACCACGCCGGACCTGCACATGTACCGGGGCACCGAATACCCGTGGCACGTGCAAAGCACCCGCGCCGAGGTCAACCCGGACGGTACCGAAGTCGAGCTGATCGACAAGGTACGGGTTGCCCGCACTGACGAAAAGCAGCGCGAAACCATCATTACCAGCTCACGCATGACTGTGTTCCCGCAGAAGCAATATGCGCAGACCGAGCAAGCCGTTAGAATCGACGGCGCCGGTGGCACTACTACGGGCAAAGGAATGAAAGCGTATTTGAAAGAAGGCAAGATGGACTTGCTCTCTAACGTAAGAGGACAGTATGAGGCTCGTTAAAACCCTCCCCCTTTTGCTCAGCCTGAGCGCAGCACTGGGAAGCGCGAGCGCCCTCGCCCTGCCGAATGACCGTGACCAGCCGATCCGAATCCAGGCGGACAATGCCCACCTGGATGACAAGCAAGGCGTGGCCACCTACACCGGCGACGTGATCATCACCCAGGGTTCGATGATGATCAAAGGCAACACCGTGACCATCACCCGTTCCGCCGCCGGCGATATCGACGTGGTGACCTCGGTGGGCAACCTGGCCTACTTCGAGCAGCAACAGAGCGCAGCCAAGCCGGACAAGATGAAAGGCTGGGGCGTGACCATCCAGTATCAGGCACAGAAAGACCTGGTGATCCTCACCGACCGCGCCAAGGTCGAGAACGAGGGCAACACCACCGAAGGCGAGAAAATCGTCTACAACACCCAGACCCAGGTGGCAACTGCCGGTCGCGGTGGCAACGTGACTTCGCCGCGTCAGCGTATCGACATGGTGATCCAGCCCAAGAAGAAGGCCGAGTAAATGGCAACCCTCAAAGCCCAGCACCTGGCCAAGAGCTACAAGGGCCGTCAGGTGGTACGTGACGTCAGCCTGTCGATCGACAGCGGCCAGATCGTAGGCTTGCTCGGCCCCAACGGTGCCGGCAAGACCACCTGCTTCTACATGATTGTCGGGCTGGTGCAGGCCGAGCAGGGCCGCGTGCTCATCGACAACCTCGATGTCAGCCACCAGCCCATGCACGGCCGCGCCCGCGCCGGTATCGGCTACCTGCCGCAGGAAGCCTCAATCTTCCGCAAGCTTTCCGTGGCCGACAACATCATGGCCATCCTCGAGACCCGCAAGGACCTCGACCGTGAAGGCCGGCGCAAAGAGCTGGAAAGCCTGCTGCAGGAGTTCCACATCAGCCACATCCGAGACAACCTCGGCATGAGCCTTTCCGGTGGTGAACGCCGCCGCGTAGAGATTGCCCGCGCCTTGGCGACCGCGCCCAAGTTCATCCTGCTGGACGAACCATTTGCCGGTGTGGACCCGATTTCGGTCGGCGACATCAAGCAGATCATCCACCACCTCAAGGCCAAGGGCATCGGTGTACTCATCACCGACCACAACGTGCGTGAGACCCTGGATATCTGCGAAACCGCCTATATCGTCAATGATGGCCGCCTGATCGCCGAAGGCGATGCCGAGACCATCCTGGCCAACGACCTGGTGAAAGAGGTTTACCTGGGCCACGAGTTCCGGCTCTGACCCCGGCACATGCCTGGGGTACTGGCAAATCGCCCTGAAACCGGGGTTAAAGTTGTTACAGTGCTCTAGGCAAACGCTACAATTTAAGGCATAAAACTTGCTTGATCTGGCGCCCCGGCGCCCTCGTGTAGTGGATGGCGCATGCGCGCCGGCGAACAAGGTATTAAGCCCCAGCCATGAAACCATCGCTCGTCCTAAAAATGGGCCAGCAACTGACGATGACACCGCAGTTGCAACAGGCCATCCGCCTGCTCCAGCTTTCCACCCTGGACCTCCAACAGGAAATCCAGGAAGCGCTGGAGTCGAACCCGATGCTCGAACGTCAGGAAGACGGCGAGGACTTCGATAACAGCGACCCGATGGCGGACAACGCCGAGAACAAACCGGCCGCCGAAGCCCAGGACAACAGCTTCCAGGAAAGCACCGTCAGTGCCGACAACCTGGAAGACGGTGAGTGGAGCGAGCGCATCCCCAACGAGCTTCCGGTCGACACCGCCTGGGAAGACATCTACCAGACCAGCGCCAGCAGCCTGCCGAGCAACGATGACGACGAGTGGGACTTCACCACCCGTACATCGGCCGGCGAGAGCCTGCAAAGCCACCTGCTGTGGCAGCTGAACCTGGCGCCGATGTCCGACACCGACCGCCTGATCGCCGTTACCCTGATCGACAGCATCAACGGCCAGGGCTACCTGGAAGACACCCTCGAGGAAATCTGCGCCGGCTTCGACCCGGAGCTGGATATCGAGCTGGACGAGGTCGAAGCGGTGCTGCACCGCATCCAGCAGTTCGAGCCAGCCGGCGTCGGCGCCCGCAACCTGGGCGAATGCCTGCTGCTGCAACTGCGCCAATTGCCCGCCAATACCCCGTGGATGACCGAAGCCAAGCGCCTGGTCACCGATTTCATCGACCTGCTCGGCAGCCGTGACTACAGCCAGCTGATGCGCCGCATGAAAATCAAGGAAGACGAGCTGCGCCAGGTGATCGAGCTGGTGCAAAGCCTCAACCCGCGCCCCGGTTCGCAGATCGAGTCCAGCGAGCCTGAGTATGTGGTGCCTGACGTCATCGTGCGCAAAGACAGCGACCGCTGGCTGGTGGAGCTGAACCAGGAGGCCATCCCGCGCCTGCGCGTAAACCCGCAGTACGCCGGCTTCGTGCGCCGTGCCGATACCAGCGCCGACAACACCTTCATGCGCAACCAGCTGCAGGAAGCGCGCTGGTTCATCAAGAGCCTGCAAAGCCGCAACGAAACCCTGATGAAGGTTGCCACACAGATCGTCGAGCACCAGCGCGGCTTCCTCGACCACGGTGACGAAGCCATGAAGCCCTTGGTGCTGCACGACATCGCCGAAGCGGTAGGCATGCACGAGTCGACCATTTCGCGGGTGACCACGCAGAAATACATGCACACACCGCGTGGCATCTACGAACTGAAATACTTTTTCTCCAGCCACGTCAGCACCTCCGAAGGCGGGGAATGCTCGTCAACGGCGATTCGCGCGATCATCAAGAAACTGGTTGCGGCGGAAAATCAGAAAAAGCCATTGAGTGACAGCAAGATCGCTGGTTTACTGGAGGCACAAGGCATCCAGGTAGCCCGTCGCACCGTCGCCAAGTACCGCGAGTCCCTCGGCATCGCACCGTCGAGCGAGCGCAAGCGACTGATGTAGCGCCTGAGATGTGCCACAGCGTTTGTGGGGCAGGTGCAAGACCTGCCTCTTTATGCACGGGCAACAAAGGAGAAGCTGTATGCAAGTCAATATCAGTGGACAGCATGTAGAAGTCACCCAGCCACTGCGCGATTACGTGCTTGAAAAGCTCGCCCGCGTGGAGAGTCACTTCGACAAGATCACCAACGTGCAGGTCATCATGAAAGTCGAGAAGCTGTTGCAGAAGGTCGAGGCGACCCTGCAAATTCCCGGCGGCGAAGTGGTTGCCAACGCCGAACACGAAGACATGTATGCAGCGATCGACGCCTTGGCCGACAAGCTCGACCGCCAACTGAAAAAACACAAGGAAAAACAGCAAAGCCTGCTGCAAGGTGCAGCTGCCCGCTGATCCCCCTCATCCATGATCCGACTTGAAACCATCCTGACCCCCGGCCGTTCCCTCGTGAACGTGCCGGGCGGCAGTAAGAAGCGCGCCCTGGAAAAGGTCGCCACCGTCATCGCCGAACAAGTGCCAGAACTGGAGATGCAAGACGTCTTCGAAAAGCTGGTCGCCCGGGAAAAACTCGGCTCGACCGGTTTCGGCAATGGCATCGCCATCCCGCACTGCCGGCTTGAAGGTTGCTCCTCCCCGGTCAGCGCCCTGCTGCACCTGGAAGCCCCAATCGATTACGACGCCATCGATGGCGCACCCGTGGACCTGCTGTTCGTCCTGTTGGTGCCCGAAGCTGCCACCGATGCCCACCTGGAACTGCTGCGCCAGATTGCCAGCATGCTCGATCGCAAAGAGGTTCGTGATCGCCTGCGTGCCGCCAGCAGTAACGAGGCCCTGTACCAGGTTGTCCTGGACGTACAGAACGAGCACTGAACATGCGCCTGATCATTGTCAGCGGCCGGTCCGGCTCCGGCAAGAGCACCGCCCTCGATGTCCTGGAAGACAACGGCTTCTACTGCATTGACAACCTTCCCGCCGGGCTGCTGCCGCAGTTGGCCGAAGAGGCACTGATCAACACCGAACTGCTGCAACCGAAAGTTGCCGTGTCGATTGACGCTCGCAACCTGCCTAGCCACCTGACGCGCTTCCCCGAATTGCTCGAAGAAGCCCGTGCGCGCAACATCCAGTGCGATGTGTTGTTCCTGGATGCCGACGAAGACATGCTGCTCAAGCGCTTCTCGGAAACCCGCCGACGGCATCCGCTGACCAATGCCAATCGCTCGCTGGCCGAAGCGATCCGCGTCGAGAGCGAACTTCTGGGCCCGATCGCCGACCTGGCCGACCTGAAGATCGACACCACCAGCCTGAACCTCTATCAGCTGCGTGATTCCATCAAGCTGCGCCTGCTCAACCAACCCGAGCCTGGCACCGCGTTCCTGGTCGAGTCGTTCGGCTTCAAGCGCGGCATGCCGGTCGATGCCGACCTGGTGTTCGATGTGCGCTGCCTGCCCAACCCCTACTGGAAGCCCGAGCTGCGCGAGCACTCCGGCCTCGACCAACCGGTTGTCGACTACCTGGCCGCACAGCCGGATGTCGAAGACATGTACAACGACATTTCCAGTTACCTGCTCAAGTGGTTGCCGCGCTTCGCCGCCAGTAACCGCGCCTACGTGACCATTGCCATCGGCTGCACCGGCGGCCACCACCGTTCGGTGTACATCACCGAGCGCCTTGGCCAACAGCTGCAGCAATCCCTGAAAAACGTCCAGGTCCGCCACCGCGACCTCTAGCCCAAGGATCCGCCCCACGATGCCCGCCCGCGAAATCACCATCATCAACAAGTTGGGTCTGCATGCCCGGGCGGCAGCCAAGTTCGTCGGCGTGGCCGGCCGCTTCCCCTGTGCAGTCAGGGTTGGCCGTGCGCCGGACAAACTGGTGGATGGCAAGAGCATCATGGCGGTGATGATGCTGGCGGCTGGCAAAGGCACCCAGGTGCACCTGCTCACCGAGGGCGAGCAGGACAACGACGCCATGGATGCGCTGGTCGAGCTGATCAACAACTTCTTCGACGAAGGCGAGTAAGCCCCTAAGCCCTGCACCGCCCATGTGGGAGCGGCCTTGTGTCGCGATTGGGGCGCGCAGCGGCCCCGGTAATCTCGAACACCTTGAAAATCGCCGGGTCTGCTGCGCAGCCCAATCGCGACGCAAGGCCGCTCCCACAGTGTATATCCCGTCGACCTGACGAAAGATCAGGACATCGCAGTATCCATCACCATCATCAGGCAGAAGCCGATACACAACCCCAGGCTGGCCAGGCGATGATGGCCGTTGCTGCGCGATTCCGGGATGATCTCCTGGGTCACCACCAGCAACATCGCCCCCGCCGCACAGGCCAGGCCCAGCGGCAGCAGCAATTCGGCGATGTTCACCAACCAGGCGCAGATCACTGCCGCCACTGGCTCGACCAAACCTGAAGCAGCACCTATCAGGAAGGCCTTGAAACGCGGCATACCCGCCCCGGCCAGCACCAGCGCGATCACCAGCCCCTCAGGCACGTCCTGCAATGCAATGCCCATGGCCAGGCTGTCGGCGTCAGGCATGCCACCACCGGCCGACACCCCGATGGCCATGCCTTCGGGGATGTTGTGCGCAATGATGGCAATCACAAACAGCCAGATACGCGCAGCGATCACCGGCTGGTTGTCGCTGCCGACCAGCGCCTCGGGTGAGGCGCCAGACACCTTGAGATCAACCAGAAACAGGCACAGCGCACCGAACATCAGGCCAAAGCTGATCAGGCCACCCGCGCCCCAAGGGCTGAAACCGATGGACTGAGCCGCGTTCAACCCCGGAATGATCAGGGAAAACGCGGTGGCCGCCAACATCACGCCGGCACCGAAGCCGAGCAGCGTATCGGCCAACGCCACCGGCATGTTGCGAATGACCAGTACCGGTACCGCGCCCAACGCAGTCCCCAGCGCGCACAATGCGCCGCCTTCCAGCGCACGCAGCATGCGTGGCTCCAAGTCCAGCCAGGCAAGGCCGCGCGCCACCAGCAGCGCGGTGCCGGCCAGCAACAGCAAGGTCCCAAGCGCCAGGCGAAACAGCCGCACACTGCTGACAGACATTACCTCTGAGCGCATACCGGTCTGACTCACTTCAGGGCTTCGAGGTAACGACGTTCCACTTCCGCCCAGTCAATGACGTTGTAGAAGGCACCGATGTATTCCGGACGACGGTTCTGGTATTTCAGGTAGTAGGCATGCTCCCACACGTCCAGGCCCAGGACTGGCGTGTTGCCGTGCATCAGCGGGCTGTCCTGGTTGCCGCTGCTCTCCACCACCAGGGTTTTCTGCGGCGTGACGCTGAGCCAGGCCCAACCGCTGCCGAAGCGGGTCAGCGCGGCCTTGGTGAAAGCGTCCTTGAAGGCTTCGAAACCACCCAGTTGCGACGAGATAGCCTGCGCGAGCTGGCCCTGTGGCTCACCGCCGCCCTGTGGCGACATCACGGTCCAGAACAGGCTGTGGTTGGCGTGGCCGCCGCCGTGATTGGTCACCGCGCCACGCAGGTTCTCCGGCAGTTGCTTGACTGCACCAACCAGTTTTTCTACAGGCCACTCAGCCCATTCGGTACCTTCGACGGCGGCGTTGAGACCGTTGACGTAGGTCTGGTGATGCTTGGTGTGGTGAATTTCCATGGTCTGCGCGTCGATGTGCGGTTCCAGCGCATCGTAGGCGTATGGCAAAGCAGGCAAGGTATGCGGCATGTCAGTGAATTCCGTAGGCATGGGTTCTGGGCGCCGCATCCGCCTGGGCAGCGAGTTCGCTGGCCCCGGCGTTGTGGCGGTTGAGCAGGCGCTCGGTACGTGGGTACTGGCCGTACTCGGCGATGAAACTCAGCAGTTCGGTGTAGGTACGCCCACTGTGGCGCAAGGCTGCGTCACGCAGCGCCTGGGGCAAGCGCGCCTCCTGGCTGGCCTGCAACAGCCGCTGATGAGCGGAGCACAGGTAGTCGGCACTCTCATGCGGCTGGTTCAAGCGCAGGTGCAGGTCGGCCAGGTTGTGGTGGGCGATGACGAAAGCAGCCACCGCTTCGTCGACGTCATGCCAGCGCTCGAACAGCACCTGAGCCAGCGCCAGGGCTTGCAGGTAGTGTTCCCGGGCGTCGACCAACTCGCCTTGTTCGAACAGGCGGTTGGCGGTTTCCGTGGTGCGTTTCCAGTGCTGCATGGTTGTCTCCTGGGCGGTGACGCCGTGTCAGATACCGCCAGCGGTGAGTTTTTCCGGGTCCAGCAGCGCTTGAAGCTGGTCACGCGACAGGTCGGTGTGCTCCAGCGCTACATCAATGATCGGGCGGCCCTGTTTGTAGGCGGTCTTGGCGATTTCAGCTGCCTTGAGGTAACCAATGATCGGGTTCAATGCAGTGACCAGGATCGGGTTACGCGCCAGGGCCTCCTTGAGCTTCCCCTCGTTGACCTTGAAGCTGGCGATGGCCTTGTCGGCCAGCAGGCGGCTGACGTTTGCCATCAGCTCGATGCTCTCCAGCAGGTTGCGGGCGATCACCGGCAGCATCACGTTCAGCTCGAAGTTGCCGGACTGACCCGCGATAGCGATGGTCGCGTCGTTGCCGATCACCTGGGCAGCGACCATTGCGGTGGCCTCCGGGATTACCGGGTTGACCTTGCCGGGCATGATCGATGAGCCCGGTTGCAGGCCTTGCAGCTCGATTTCGCCCAGGCCGGCGAGCGGGCCAGAGTTCATCCAGCGCAGGTCGTTGGCGATTTTCATCAGCGCCACGGCGGCGGTCTTGAGCTGGCCAGACAACGCCACGGCGGTGTCCTGCGAGCCGATCAGGGCGAACAGGTTCTGCCCCGGTGTGAACTCGACCTGGGTCAAGCCGCTGAGCTGGCGGGCGAATCCGGCCGCGAACTGTGGGTGGGCATTGATGCCGGTACCCACGGCCGTGCCGCCCTGGGCCAGCGCCTGCAGGCTCGGCAGGGTCGCCTCAATGTGCGCCTTGGCACCGTTGACCTGCGCTGCCCAGCCATCCAGCACCTGGCTCATGCGCACCGGCATGGCATCCATCAGGTGGGTACGCCCCGTCTTCACGTACTGATGCACCTGCGCCGACTTGGTCTCGATCACCTGCACCAGGTGGTTCAACGCCGGCAGCAGTTGCTCGTGCAGCGCCAGAGCGGCGCTGACGTGGATGGTGGTCGGGATGATGTCATTGCTGCTCTGGCCGCAATTGACATGGTCGTTGGCGTTCACCGCGTCACCCAGCACACGGCTTGCCAGGGTGGCAATCACCTCGTTGGCGTTCATGTTCGAGCTGGTGCCGGAGCCGGTCTGGAACACATCCACCGGGAAGTGCTGGATGAAATCCTCGGCCAGCAGTTGCTCGACCGCCTTGACGATGGCCTGGCCCTGCGCGGCGGACAGTTGCTCCAGCTCGACGTTGGCCTTGGCCGCAGCCGCCTTGGCGAGCAGCAGCGCACGAATGAACTGGGCCGGCATGCGCTGGCCGCTGACCGGGAAGTTGTCGACCGCGCGCTGGGTCTGGGCGCCATACAGGGCCTGGGCCGGCACCTGAAGTTCACCCATGCTGTCACGCTCGATACGGGTATCACTCATCATCAAATCCTTGCATCAGTTCATCGGGAGAAATCGACGGCAGCAGCCGGCAATTGGCCAACTGCAGGGCGTAGGTCTGCCAGCGCAGGTTTTGTTCCTGACGGTCGAGGTTGCGCAGGTCAAGGAGCGGGCGCCAGGCCTGGTCCAGGCACAGGCAGCGCCAATGCCAGGGCAGCATGCGGTCGCAGGCGGTATCCAGCAGCAGGCGGAAAGAGGTCAGTGCCACCGTCCATGACGATGTCTCGGTGCAGCACACCAGGTAGCGGCCTTCGGCGAGGTAATGCTCGATCAGGCGCGGCTCGTCGGGCTCGAGCGCACAGCGGATGCGCCGGCTTAGCCAGCGCCAGTTTTCCAGGTAGGGCAGTTCGCGCAGGACAGGTTTCATGAACATCATCACTGGGTTACTGGATAATGATATTCATTATTAAGTGATAAACAGAATCACTTCAAGAAAAAGGTGATGAAAGAAAAAACCCGTCGCATGGCCGGGTCCTGGTTTGCATTGAATATTCTCTAGGGCCTGTGCCGGCCCTTTCGCGGGCTCGCCCGCTCCCACAGGGGGCTGCACAGGTTTCAAGCTTGCGCAGTACCTGTGGGAGCGGGCGAGCCCGCGAAGAGGCCGGTACAGGCTACGAATCAGCTACCTGCAACCGTCATCCGCTCGATCAGCACCGACCCGGTGTGTATGTTGCTGCGGGTTTCAAGATCACTACCAATCGCAACAATTTGCTGGAACATATCCTTCATATTGCCGGCAATGGTCACTTCCTGCACAGCATGCTGGATCTCGCCGTTTTCGACCCAGAAACCGGCCGCACCACGGGAGTAGTCACCCGTCACCATGTTCAGCCCATGCCCCATCAACTCGGTCACCAGCAGGCCGCGGCCCATGCGACGAATCAACGCTGCCTGGTCTTCGACACCGTGGGTGACGAACAGGTTGTGCACACCACCGGAGTTGGCCGTGCTTGGCAAGCCCAGCTTGCGCCCGGAATAGGTACCCAGCAGGTAGGAAACCAGCTCGCCTTTGTCGACGAACGGCTTGGCATAGGTGGCCAGGCCATCGCCGTCGAAGGCGGCACTGCCCAGCGCCCGAGGAATGTGCGGGCGCTCGTCAAGTGTCAGCCAGGAGGGGAACAGACGCTGGCCGATGGTCCCTTCAAGGAACGAGGACTTGCGGTAAAGGTTGCCGCCGGAAATAGCCGAGAGGAAGCTGCCGAACAAGCCACCGGCCAGTTCGGCGGAAAACAACACCGGCACTTCGCAAGTAGGCACCGGCCTAGCGCCAAGGCGGCTGGCTGCGCGCTGAGCAGCGCGAACACCGATACTACGAGGGTCTGCCAGCAGGTTGCCTTGGCGGTTCACGTCAT
This sequence comes from Pseudomonas sp. NPDC008258, assembly GCF_042956345.1. Classification (NCBI taxonomy): domain Bacteria; kingdom Pseudomonadati; phylum Pseudomonadota; class Gammaproteobacteria; order Pseudomonadales; family Pseudomonadaceae; genus Pseudomonas; species Pseudomonas sp. NPDC008258. The sequence continues at coordinate 249,844 of NZ_JBIBGE010000001.1, read as the reverse complement.
ACCAGTAGTCGCGCTGCATCTGCCCGTCGCCTTCGGCGATCATGACGCAGCTCAGGCTGTGCCGGGTCGAAGCGTAACTGCCGATGAAGCCATGGCTGTTGCCATACACGCGGCAACCTTGATGTGTATTAAGGGTGGTGCCGTCGGCATTGAGAATGCGCGGGTCGGCATCGAACGCCGCAGCTTCGCAGGCCAGGGCCATCTCAATGGCCTTTTCCGGCTCGATATCCCAGTCGTGGTAAAGGTCCAGATCCGGGATTTCGCGGGCCATCAGCGCGGCGTCGGCCAAGCCGGAACATTCGTCCTCGGAGGTATGTTTGGCAATCGCCAGGGCTGCAGCGACGGTTTCGCGGATCGCGTCCGGGCCACTGGCCGACGTGCTGGCCGAGCCTTTGCGCTGGCCAACGTAAAGGGTGATACCAAAGCCCTGGTCGCGGTTGAACTCGACCGTTTCGACCTCACGCTGGCGTACCGTGGTGGACAGGCCCTGCTCCAGCGACACTGCCACTTCACAGGCGCTGGCCCCTTGGCGCTTCGCCTCGGCGATAATCTGCTCGACCTGCTCCTGCAATGCTGGCAGGTCTTTCGGACCTACGCTCTGGACTGCACTCATGGTTCTCTCCACTCAAATTCTGCGTTCGGCGAGGGTCATTCTACGACCGGGCCGGACAAGCGGCCCCCGACTGGTTATCATGGCGGCGATTTCTAGCGGACTGCCACCATGGTTGATTCAAACGACGACGCCTTCGACGGCGAAAAAAGCAAAACCCAGATCAAGCGCGAACTGCATGCGCTGGTTGAACTTGGCGAGCGCCTGACCACGCTCAAGGCCGATACCCTGGCACGCCTGCCCTTGACCGACGAGCTGCGCAAGGCCCTGGCCGAAGCCAGCAAGCACACGGCCCATGGCGCCCGTAAACGCCACATGTCGTTCGTCGGCAAGCTGATGCGCGTGCAGGACCTGGATGCCATCCACGCCCTGCTCGAACAGATGGACAGCTCGACTCGCCAGTACAACGAGCGCTTCCACAACCTGGAGCGCTGGCGCGACCGGCTGATCGACGGTAACGACGAGGATCTCGAGCGCTTCGTCAACGAGTACCCCGAAACCGATCGCCAGCAAATGCGTTCGCTGGTGCGCCATGCGCAACACGAAAAGGCGCGGAACAAGCCGCCTGCCGCTGCGCGCAAGGTGTTCAAGTACATCCGCGACCTCGACGAGTTGCAGCGCGGGTTGCGCTGACAGACTGGGACCCTGTGGGAGCGGGCGTGTCGAGGCGTCGAACCGCCGCGAACACCGGCGAAGCCGGTGCCATGCACCGCGTCGCCTGCTTCGCGGGCATGCCCGCTCCCACAACGGTCCCCAAGGCCATCACGCCCCGGTTCCGCCCACGGTAATCGCATCCAGCTTCAAGGTAGGCTGCCCTACCCCGACCGGCACCGACTGCCCGTCCTTGCCACATGTCCCCACCCCGCTGTCCAGCGCCAGGTCGTTACCGACCATCGACACCCGGCTCATTGCCTCCGGACCATTGCCGATCAGGGTCGCGCCCTTGACCGGTGCGGTAATCTTGCCGTCTTCGATCAGGTAGGCCTCACTGGTCGAGAACACGAACTTGCCACTGGTGATGTCCACCTGGCCACCACCAAGGTTGGCGCAGTAGATACCTTTCTTCACCGACGCAATGATTTCCTGCGGGTCGCTTTCGCCAGCGCGCATGTAAGTGTTGGTCATGCGTGGCATTGGCAGGTGCGCGTAGGATTCACGGCGGCCGTTGCCGGTCACCGCCATACCCATCAGGCGCGCGTTCAGCTTGTCCTGCATGTAGCCCTTGAGCACCCCGTTCTCGATCAGCGTGGTGCATTCGGTCGGGGTGCCTTCGTCATCCACGCTCAGCGAGCCACGGCGGCCTTCGAGGGTGCCATCGTCAACGATAGTGCACAGGTTCGACGCCACTTTCTCGCCAATGCGGCCGCTGAACGCCGAACTGCCCTTGCGGTTGAAATCGCCTTCCAGGCCATGGCCGACAGCCTCGTGCAGCAATACGCCCGACCAGCCCGAGCCCAGTACCACGGGCAAGGTGCCAGCGGGTGCCGGGATCGCTTCCAGGTTGACCAGCGCCTGGCGCAGCGCCTCGCGGGCATAGCCCATCACCCGCTCTTCAGTGAAGAAGCGGTAGTCGGTACGCCCGCCACCGCCCTGCCCGCCGCGCTCGCGACGGCCGTTCTGTTCGACGATGACGCTGACGTTGAAACGCACCAGCGGGCGCACATCCGCAGCGAGGCTGCCATCGGCCGCTGCAATCAGGATGCGCTCCCAGACCCCGGCCATGCTCACGCTGACTTGCTGGATACGTGGATCCAGGGCGCGGGTTGCAGCATCGACACGCTTTAGCAGCTCGACCTTTTCGGCGCGGCTCAGTACATCCAGCGGGTTGTCTGCGGCATACAGGGCGGTCACTTCCTGGCTGCGGAAGGCCTGAACCGTGCCATTCTGCCCGGCTCGGGAAATCGAACGTGCGGCGCGGGCCGCAGAGGTCAGCGCCTCAAGGTTGATAGCATTGCTGTAGGCGAAGCCGGTCTTTTCACCGGACTGGGCACGTACACCCACGCCCTGGTCCAGGTTGAAGCTGCCCTCTTTGACAATACCGTCTTCCAGCGCCCAGGTTTCCGAGATCTGGCCCTGGAAATACAGGTCGGCGGCGTCGATGCCGGGGCCGGCCAACTCACCCAGCACGCTCTGCAGGCTGTCCAGGGTCAAGCCGCCTGGGGCCAGGAGCTGCTCGCTGACGGTGGATAACATCTGGCTCATAGTCACTCCGAGGTGTGCGCAGGCCGCAACGCGCCCTGCGAAAAAAAGCGCCGGTGCGATACCACCGGCATGCGCGCCCGAATGGACGCTTGTTCTTCAATATCGCGCTCGGCAAGCAATACCGCTTCGCCTTGCGCCTGTTCTGCGACGATACGCCCCCAAGGGTCGACGATCGCCGCGTGGCCATGGGTTTCCCGTGGGCCCGGGTGGGTGCCGCCCTGCGCCGCAGCCAGCAGGTAGCACTGGGTTTCGATGGCGCGGGCACGTACCAGCACCTCCCAATGCGCTGCACCGGTCACCGCCGTAAAGGCAGCGGGTGCAGTGATCAGTTCCGCGCCGGCAGCGCGCAGTTCGCTGTACAGCTCGGGGAAGCGCAAGTCGTAGCACACGCTCAACCCCAGCCGCCCCACTGGCGTATCCGCCACCACTACCTGGGCGCCGTGGGCGTAGTCGTCCGATTCACGGTAACGGCCGCGATTGTCGGCAACATCCACGTCGAACAGGTGCAGCTTGTCATAGCGTGCCACCACCTCGCCGTGTTCATCGATCAGCAGCGAGCAGGCATGCGCCTTGGCCTCGGGCTGGCCGACCGGTGGCAAGGGCAAGGTACCGGCGACAATCCATAACTTGAGGTCGCGGGCGGTCCGTTTCAACCATGGCAGGACAGGCCCTTCACCCAAAGCTTCGGCACGGCCTATGGCGGCGGCGTCCTTACGACCCATGGCGGCAAAGTTTTCCGGTAGCACCGCCAGCCGCGCACCGCCCAGTGCAGCCTGCTGCAACAGGGCACCGGCACGCTGCAGGTTAGCCAGCACATCGTCCTGGCTGACCATCTGGATTACCGCTGCCTTCATGGGCGCTCCTGGCACTATTTATCGAAAGGTTTCACAAAGGTGATTCTAGGCTCTTTCCACGGGCCTTCGACACGGTAGTGCACACTGGCAAAGCGCGATACACGGTCACCGATCAATCGGTCGACGAGGAACAACGCCCCGCCTACTGCTGGCGCGCCAACGATCAGCGCGGCCAGCGGCAGGTTGTTGGTCACCGGCAGGCTGACCTGCAGGTTGGCGTTGACCTGGTCACGGACCATGTCCAGCGTGCCCTCCAGCTCGAAGCTGCTCGACGGGCCGGTCATGGTGATGGGTTCGCGGGTCACGTAGACGCCATTGCTGGCTACAAGCAGGCCTTTGACCCGGTCATAGGCCAGGCCCTTGTCGAACAGGTCGGAGAAGTCCAAGCGCAGGCGCCGGCCAATCGAGTTGAAGTTGAGCAGGCCGAATACCCGCAACGCCTGGGCGCTGCCCTCGACCTCGACAAACTGGCCGGTGCGCAGCGCCGCGTCCATGCTGCCAGAGAAGCGCTTCAACCCCACCGCCGCGGGCGAACCCGGCCAGCGGCCGTCCACATCCAGGCGGAAGTCACGGCTGGTCACAGTCGGCGCGAAGCCCCAGGCCTTGAGCACATCCGCCAGGTTCTTGCCGTCCAGGCGCCCTTTGTACCAGCTGCTGGTGTTGCCCGTTGCGCCCTCCCAGCCACCCCCGCCATCGATGCGCAGGCCCTTGAAGTCGAGGTCTATGTCGCTGGCGGTAACGCCCCGTGCGGTCGGCCTCAATTTGATCGCCGCACTGCCAAACAGGTCATCACCCCTGTAAAGCTTGTCGATGCTCAGGTCCAGTGCCGGCACCTTGCGCGGGTCGAACGAAGCCAATGGGTCCGGGCCATCTTCGGCCTGTGCCTGGGCAGGGTCTGCGGCGGGCAGGCGCAAGGTCTGCATACGCACGACCATGGGCGCCCCTTTGGCATCCGGCACGCGGGCGTTGCCAATCACTTCCTTGCTGTCCAGCCGCAGGTCCCAGGCCGCACCGCCGCGTGCCATACGTACCACGGCCTGGTTCAAGTCCATTCCGAAGGCTTTCAACTGGCCAATGCTCAGGTCGACACTTTGCAGATTTTGCCGCGCACTGCCCCCAGGATCGTCGCCGGCAAGCCGTGCCGCCTGTTCCTGCCAGGGTGCCAGGTCCAGCGTTTCCAGCCGCCCACGAACCCGCAGGCCCTGGCCGGTTGGCGGTTGGGCCTCACCAGCCCCCAGCAGCAGCTCGCCACGGCCCTGGGTGAGCTTGTCGGCCGGTGCGACGTAGGCAAAACGCGCAAGGTCGGTGTAGGCAACATCGAAACGCCGTTCCTGGCCCTGCAGGTTCATGCTGAAACGGCTGTCACGGGTGTCTGCCGCCGCCTTGCCAAAAGGCACCGGCAGGTCGATGGCCAGGCCCTTCAACGTCGAGTTGACGACAAGACGGTTTTCACGGCTACCCAGGCTCAGTTGCAACTGGTACGGCAGGTCTCCGGACGCCGGCAGCGCCTGGTCGAACTTCAGCCAGTCAGTCAGCGCCTTGAGTGCCACCTGGCCATTGGCATCGATGCGCGTCTGCATCTGCCCCGGCTGGCCTTCGGCGGTGATTTGCGCCGTCACAGGCTTGCCAAAAGCCTGCAGGCTGATGCCCTTGCCACTCAGCCCCTTGTCAAAATCGAAGCTGAAGTCACCCTTCAGGCGGGTCAACTCCAGGCTCGGGGGCGCAACTTTCAGCCGCGCATCCTGGGTGGCGAAGTCCACCAGTACCTTCGGGCGTTGCCCATGGGTCAGCGGGATGTCGAGCTTGAGCTTGCCCTTGAGCGGCCCCTCGCCCTCCCAACCGGCGAAGATTTCACCCGTACCGATCGGCGCTTCCTTGAGGATTTTCAGGCCATCGCCCAGGCTGCCGTCGAAGTTGCCATCCAGGTACAAGTGGCTGTGCTGGTCGCCATCGACATGCGGGATATCGACCTTCACATCACTGACTTTTGTATCGAGCAGCACGCCACGCTGGGCCTTGATGCGCACACCGCTGTCTTCGATGAATACATCGCCATCCACGTGTTGCACTTGCGGCCAGCCAGGCTGGAAGTCCAGTGCCGCATCGCGCACCTTGAAGAACAGGCTGATGCTGCGCGATTCCGGCGCGGCGCCATGGTTGAGCGAACCTTGGTACTGGAAATAGCCTTCATCCACCGAGCCTTTGACAATGGCGCTGCGCAGCCACTCGTCGAGGGCCGGGCTGAGGACCTCGGGCAGGTACTTGGCGGTATAGCGGCCATCCCCCTCGGTCAGGCCGACACGCAGGTCCATGTAGTCCTCGCGGCCTTCTTCGAACAACAGGCGAATCAGGAAGTCGCCGGCAATCTTGCCCTCTTCGCCCAACACCTTGAGGTACGGCGCAATCAGGGTAAAACCCTCCTGATCCAAGGCCCAGGTCAGCCGCGCATTGGCCTTTTGATAGTGCCAGGGTTTGGCGAAGATCGGGTACAGGTGCAGCATGAACGCTTCGGTATCCAGGCGCAGCTCACCGTGCCCCAGGTCACCGCTGATGCTGCCGCTGACGTTACCGGCGGCAGGAGCATTGTGATAGGCGTCGAAACCCACCTTCTCCAGATTGGCTTCGAACTGCAGGCGCTTGTCGCCCTGCGCGTTGGGCCGGGCTTCCAGCCGAAGGTTGCGCAGCGCGCCGGTTACCTTCAAGCCATCGACCACGGCCATGACCTTGTCAGGCAGGGGTGCCAACGCTTCGATCAGCGGGGTCAGGGGTGTCAGGTTGAGCCGGTCGGCCTGCACCTGCCAGCTTTCATCGGCAGCGCTCTCGCCTGGGCGCTGCTGCAATTGCAGGTGCGATTCCCAGCGGGTCTTGCCAATGTCCATGGCCAGGGAGTCCAGCACCACATCAAAGCCGTTATCCCGGCGCTGGAACCAGGCACCCAGGGCCAGGTTGTTCAGCGTGGCCGCCTTGCGGCCGGTATAGGCGCCCCGCAGCTCGGGCGCATTGAGCCGAACCACAGCCTGCTGCAATTGCCCTTCGCGCCAGTCGACCCAGAACTCGCCGCCTGCTCGCAATGCGTCAGCTTGCCATTGGCCCAGCAGACGCGGTGGCAGCCAGCGCGCCCAGTCACTTTGCGACAAGCTGAGGTAGGCCTCGACCTGGCCATCACGCCAGGCCTTGGCTGACGCACGGCTGCGCACGTTCAGCGCGAGGGGCTGGCCGTCAGGCAGGGTAGCGCGCAATTCCAGGCTCTGGCGCGAAGCGCCGGCCTGCAGCCCGGCACTCACATAAGTCAGCGTCAGCGGGTCACGCTGCCAGGGGTGCAGGGTGACCTGGCTGTCAAACACATCGACCCGCCCCAGCTGACGCAGGCGCTGCAGCAATTCGGCGGGGTCCAGGGGTGCGTCATCCTTCTTCGGCAGGCCTTCAAGGTGCCAGGCCCCCTGCTCGCTCTCGCGCAAGATCAGTTGCAGGCCGCCCAGCTGTATCCTCGCCAGGCGCACCTCGCGGGCAGTGAGGCTGGCCCACACATCGGGCACCACTTTCACGTCATCCAGGCGCAGTGCTGTTGCACCTTCACCCAGCTGCAGGTCGCGTACCCGCAGCACCGGAGCCAGCCCGCTCCAGCGGCCCTCAAGGGCACCGACATGCACCGGCAGGCCCAGCGCCTGCTCGGCCTTGCTCTGCACATCGGCGCGGTACTCAGCCACCAACGGCACCAGTTCGCGGCCGAGGCTGACATACAACGCCACCAATACCGCCAGCAAGGCGCAAATGCCCAGCCCCCAGCGGGTCAAGGCGACAAGAACGCGGGTCAGACGTCCCATGGCCATGGCCCTCCAAGTCGTTTATCCATGATGGCCGCTAGTGGCGGTTTTGCCAGGCCGGTCATCCAGCGCTGCGTTCTGGAAGACCTCAGAGCAGCACCACGTCGTATTGTTCCTGCGAATACATCGACTCGACCTGGAAGCGAATGGTTCGACCAATGAAAGCCTCCAGCTCCGCCACGTTGCCGGACTCTTCATCCAGCAGGCGGTCGACCACCTTCTGGTTGGCCAGCACCCGGTAGCCCTCGGCCTGATAGGCACGCGCCTCGCGCAGGATCTCGCGGAAAATCTCGTAGCAGATGGTCTCGGGGGTTTTCAGCTTGCCGCGGCCCTGGCAGGCCAGGCATGGCTCGCACAGCACCTGCTCCAGGCTTTCCCGGGTGCGCTTGCGGGTCATCTGTACCAGGCCCAGTTCGGTGATGCCGATGATGTTGGTCTTGGCGTGATCGCGTTCCAGCTGCTTTTCCAGGGTACGCAGCACCTGGCGCTGGTGCTCTTCATCTTCCATGTCGATGAAGTCGATGATGATGATGCCGCCGATGTTGCGCAGGCGCAGTTGCCGGGCGATGGCGGTGGCGGCCTCGAGGTTGGTCTTGAAGATGGTCTCTTCCAGGTTGCGATGGCCGACGAAAGCACCGGTGTTCACGTCAATGGTGGTCATGGCTTCGGCCGGGTCGACCACCAGGTAGCCGCCAGACTTGAGCGGCACCTTGCGTTCCAGGGCACGCTGGATCTCGTCTTCGACGCCGTACAGGTCAAAAATCGGACGCTCGCCAGGGTAGTGTTCGAGGCGGTCGGCGATCTCCGGCATCAGTTCGCCGACGAACTGCGTGGTCTTCTGGAAGGTTTCCCGCGAGTCGATGCGGATCTTCTCGATCTTCGGGTTGACCAGGTCACGCAGGGTACGCAGGGCCAGGCCAAGGTCCTCGTAGATGACCGTGGGCGCGCCGCACGTCTTGATCTGGGTACCGATCTGCTCCCACAGGCGGCGCAGGTAGCGGATATCCTGCAGGATCTCTTCAGAACGTGCGCCCTCGGCGGCGGTGCGCAAAATGAAACCGCCGGCATCCTTGATGTTTTCGCTTTCCATGCAGTCGCTGACCACCTGCTTGAGGCGATCACGCTCGGCTTCGTCTTCGATCTTCAGCGAAATACCGACATGGCTGCTGCGCGGCATGTACACCAGGTAGCGTGAAGGAATCGATAACTGGGTGGTCAGGCGTGCACCTTTGGAGCCAATCGGGTCCTTGGTCACCTGCACCACGAGCGCCTGGCCTTCGTGCACCAGCGCAGTGATGTTCTCTACCGCCGAGCCTTCACGCTGGGAGATTTCCGAGGCATGGATGAACGCCGCGCGCTCCAGGCCGATGTCGACGAAGGCCGCCTGCATGCCAGGCAGCACGCGCACCACCTTGCCCTTGTAGATATTGCCAACGATGCCCCGCCGCTGGGTGCGCTCGACGTGCACCTCCTGCAGTACCCCGTTTTCCACCACCGCCACACGTGACTCCATCGGGGTGATGTTGATCAGGATCTCTTCACTCATGGCAGGCTCTCGTCAAAGGTCTCTTGTAATGATGGATGGCGTACGCACTGCTGGCTACTGCGGGTTTGTTACCTCTGGCGTAGGCATGGGCGGCTGCCAGCAGGCAACGCCAAACTGGCCGAGCAGATCGGCCGTTTCACTGAGGGGCAAACCCACCACTGCCGAGTAGCTGCCGGACAGGCCAGTGACGAACACCGCGCCCAGGCCCTGGATGGCGTAGCCACCCGCCTTGTCCGCCGGCTCGCCGCTGGCCCAGTAGCGTTGGGCTTCTTCGTCGCTGATCACGCGAAAGCGAACCTGGCTGGTAACGCACAGGCTTTGCGTGCGCAGCCCGTCGATGAGAGCGACCGCAGTCAGTACCTGATGCTCGCGGCCTGACAGGTCGGCCAGCATGGCCAGGGCATCTTCACGGTTTTGCGGCTTGCCGAGAATACGACCATCGAGCACCACGGCAGTGTCTGCGCCGAGTACTACTGCTCGTTCTCCCGGGGCCGCAAGGCGGCCCTTCGCGGGCACGCCCGCTCCCACAGGGACCGCGCTGCTTTCAAGATCATGACCGGACCTGTGGGAGCGGGCGTGCCCGCGAAGGGCCTGCACCGGATCTGTCAGGCTGGCCAGGCCTGCAGCAGCCTTGGCCCGAGCCAGGCGTTCGACGTAGGCCGGCGCGCTTTCGCCGGGCAGCGGGGTTTCATCGATGGGGGCGCTGACGACGCTGAACGGCACGCCGATCTGGGTCAGCAGTTCACGACGGCGGGGCGAGCCGGAGGCCAGGTAAAGCGGGTTCATGCAGACATCTCCCTGTCAGTGTCGGCATCGCCGTCAGTTGATATGCAAGCGTCGGCGCAAGTCGCGCAGGGCGAAGCTGATCCACGGCCAGAGCAAGGCACTGATGACCGCCGACCAGACCAGCGCCAACGTGGGCAGGCGGTTGCCGGTCAGGGCGCTGAGCCACAACTGGATCAACTGGGCGATACCGAAGATCACCAGGATCACCAGGCTCTGCTGCCACATGGGGAACATGCGCAGGCGCTGTTGCAGCGACAGCACCAGGAATGTGATCAGGGTAAGGATCAGCGCGTTCTGCCCCAGCAGGGTGCCGTACAGCACGTCCTCGGCCAGGCCCAGCACGAACGCCGTGGTCATGCCGACCTTGTTCGGCACGGCCAAGGTCCAGAAGGACACCAGCAAGGCTAGCCACATGGGCCGGAACACTTCCATGAACTGCGGCATGGGCGAGACGCTGAGCAGCAGGCCGATGGCGAAAGTCAGCCAGATGACCCAGCCGTTGTTGCGGCGTGAAGCAGCCATCATTGTCTCCGGGTATGAGCGGGTGCAGCGGGCGCTGCAGCTGGCGTTGCAGGGGCAGCCGCCGGGACTGCGGGCTGTGCGGCCGGAGCTGTCGGCGCAGGCGTTGTGGCCGGTACGACAGGCGCACTGCCGGCTGGCGTGCCCTGCTCGCCTGGGCTTGTTACCGCGCCACCCTTGCGGTCAGCCTCTTCCTGGGCGATGGCGGCGTCGGTAGCGCGCTGCTCCGGGGTACGCCGGTCGCTGAACACCAGCAGCATGTAGCGGCTGCGATTGAGCGCGGCGGTGGGGATGGCACGCACGATGGCGAACGGCTGGCCGGAGTCGTGGATCACCTCATTGACCGTGGCTACCGGGTAGCCGGCCGGAAAGCGCTGGCCCATACCGGAGCTGACCAACAGGTCGCCTTCCTTGATGTCGGCGGTATCGGCCACATGCCGCAGCTCCAGGCGCTCGGGGTTACCGGTGCCGCTGGCGATGGCACGCAGGCCGTTGCGGTTGACCTGCACCGGAATGCTGTGGGTGGTGTCGGTCAGCAACAGCACCCGCGAGGTGTAGGGCATCAACTCGACCACCTGGCCCATCAGGCCACGCGCATCGAGCACCGGCTGGCCAAGGAACACGCCATCACGCTCACCCTTGTTGATCAGGATGCGGTGGGTGAACGGGTTGGGGTCGACACCGATCAGTTCGGCTACTTCGACCTTTTCGTTGACCAGCGCCGAAGAGTTCAGCAACTCGCGCAGGCGCACGTTCTGCTCGGTCAGGGCGGCGAGCTTCTGCAAACGCCCCTGCAACAGCAGGGCTTCGGTCTTGAGCTTTTCGTTTTCGGCGATCAGTTCGTTGCGGCTGCCGAACTGGCCGGCAACGCCTTGCCACGCACGCTGCGGCAAGTCGGTGATCCAGTACGACTCCATCAGTACCACGCCCATCTGGCTGCGCACAGGCTTGAGCACGTCGAAGCGCGCGTCGACAACCATCAACGCGACCGACATCACCACCAGTACGAGCAGGCGAACGCCCAGCGAAGGGCCCTTGGAGAAAAGCGGTTTAATGGGCCGTTCCTCGTGGACGACTCAGGAGGTCATTGGACATGGGACAACGCACCAGCCTGGTTGCGGGTTGACGGATACGGCGCCCTGAACGGGCGCCAGCCCAGCACATACAGGTAGCACTGTGCGTACTACCTGTAAACCGGGCGCTCGTGAGCAGCGAGTGGGATCACTCGCTGGAGAGCAGGTCCATCGCGTGCTTGTCCATCATCTCCAGGGCGCGACCGCCGCCACGGGCGACACAGGTCAGCGGGTCCTCGGCGACGATCACTGGCAGGCCGGTTTCCTGGGCCAGCAGCTTGTCGAGGTCACGCAGCAGCGCACCACCACCGGTCAGCACCAGGCCACGCTCGGCGATGTCCGAAGCCAGCTCGGGCGGCGACTGCTCCAGGGCGCTCTTGACCGCCTGGACGATGGTCGCCAGCGATTCCTGCAACGCTTCGAGCACTTCGTTGGAGTTCAGGGTGAAGGCACGCGGTACGCCTTCGGCCAGGTTACGGCCACGTACGTCGACTTCGCGCACTTCGCCGCCCGGGTAGGCGGTACCGATTTCCTGCTTGATGCGCTCGGCGGTGGATTCGCCGATCAGGCTGCCGTAGTTACGGCGCACGTAAGTGACGATGGCTTCGTCGAAGCGGTCGCCGCCAACGCGGACGGATTCGGCATAGACCACGCCATTCAGCGAGATCAGGGCGATTTCAGTGGTACCGCCACCGATATCGACGACCATCGAGCCACGTGCCTCTTCAACCGGCAGGCCGGCACCAATGGCAGCGGCCATCGGCTCTTCGATCAGGAACACTTCACGGGCACCGGCACCCAGGGCCGACTCGCGAATGGCGCGGCGCTCTACCTGGGTCGACTTGCACGGCACGCAGATCAGCACACGCGGGCTTGGCTGCAGGAAGCTGTTCTCGTGAACCTTGTTGATAAAATATTGCAACATTTTTTCGCAGACGCTGAAGTCGGCGATGACGCCGTCCTTCATCGGACGAATGGCAGCAATGTTGCCAGGCGTACGGCCCAGCATGCGTTTGGCTTCGGTACCGACGGCGACGACGCTTTTCTGATTGCCATGGGTACGGATGGCAACAACCGAGGGCTCATTCAGGACGATACCGCGCTCACGCACGTAAATAAGGGTGTTGGCAGTACCCAGGTCGATGGAGAGATCGCTGGAAAACATGCCACGCAGTTTCTTGAACATGGGAAAGTGACCCTGGGGAAAGCGTGGGTAAAAAAGTGCGGCAAACTCTAACAATGGCAGGGATTTTGGGCAAGGAGCCAATATGTTAAATTGGCTGTTTTTCCGAGCATGCCAGCCGATGATCGCGGCCGTTGGACCGCCAGAAAGCTGACATGTTCCTCATCGCGGACCCAAATTCCGTTCTTTGTTTCCCTTGGAGATCCCCATGGCGCTTGAACGCTGCGACGTGGAAAAGATCGCCCATCTGGCCCGTCTGGGGCTGAATGATGGCGAACTGCCACGCATTACCGACGCCCTGAACAGCATCCTCGGCCTGGTCGACCAGATGCAAGCGGTGGATACCACCGGCATCGAGCCCCTGGCCCACCCGCTGGAGGCCAGCCAGCGCCTGCGTCCCGACCAGGTCACCGAACACAACCAGCGCGATGCCTACCAGGCTATCGCGCCGTCGACCGAAAGTGGTCTGTACCTGGTTCCTAAAGTCATCGAGTAAGGGATAGAGCCTGCCATGCATCAATTGACCCTGGCCGAGATCGCCCGCGGACTCGCCGACAAGTCGTTTTCCTCCGAAGAGCTGACCGGCACCCTGCTGGCGCGCATCAAGCAGCTCGACCCGCAGATCAACAGCTTCATCAGCGTCACCGAAGACCTGGCCCTGGGCCAGGCACGTGCCGCCGACGCCCGCCGCGCCGCTGGCGAAACCGGCGCGCTGCTGGGTGCGCCGATCGCCCACAAGGACCTGTTCTGCACCAACGGCGTACGCACCAGCTGCGGCTCGAAGATGCTCGACAACTTCAAGGCGCCGTATGACGCCACCGTGGTCGCCAAGCTGGCCGAAGCCGGCATGGTCACCCTGGGCAAGACCAACATGGACGAGTTCGCCATGGGTTCGGCCAACGAATCCAGCCACTATGGCGCGGTGAAGAACCCGTGGAACCTCGAACACGTCCCGGGCGGTTCGTCGGGCGGTTCGGCCGCTGCCGTGGCCGCACGCCTGCTGCCGGCTACCACCGGCACCGACACCGGCGGTTCGATCCGCCAGCCGGCGGCACTGACCAACCTCACCGGCCTCAAGCCGACGTACGGTCGTGTGTCGCGCTGGGGCATGATCGCCTACGCCTCCAGCCTTGACCAGGGCGGCCCGCTGGCCCGCACTGCCGAAGACTGCGCCCTGCTGCTGCAAGGCATGGCCGGCTTTGATGCCAAGGATTCCACCAGCATCGAAGAGCCGGTGCCGGATTACAGCGCCACCCTCAATGGTTCGCTGCAGGGCCTGCGCATCGGCCTGCCGAAGGAGTACTTCGGTGCCGGCCTCGACCCACGCATCGCCGACCTGGTCCAGGCCAGCGTCAAAGAGCTGGAAAAGCTCGGTGCCGTGGTCAAGGAAATCAGCTTGCCGAACATGCAGCACGCCATCCCGGCCTACTACGTGATCGCCCCGGCTGAAGCCTCTTCCAACCTGTCGCGCTTCGACGGCGTGCGTTTCGGCTACCGCTGCGACGCGCCGAAAGACCTCACCGACCTGTACAAGCGTTCCCGCGGCGAAGGCTTCGGCGTGGAAGTACAGCGCCGCATCATGGTCGGCACCTACGCCCTGTCGGCTGGTTACTACGACGCCTACTACGTGAAGGCGCAGCAAATCCGTCGCCTGATCAAGAACGACTTCATGGCTGCCTTCAACGACGTCGACCTGATCCTCGGCCCAACCACGCCAAACCCGGCCTGGAAACTTGGCGCCAAGAGCAGCGACCCGGTCGCCGCCTACCTTGAAGACGTCTACACCATCACCGCCAACCTGGCGGGCCTGCCGGGCCTGTCGATGCCGGCCGGCTTCGTCGACGGCCTGCCGGTCGGCGTGCAGCTGCTGGCGCCGTACTTCCAGGAAGGCCGCCTGCTCAACGTCGCGCACCGCTATCAGCAAGTGACCGACTGGCACACCCGCGCCCCCAACGGCTTCTGAGGAATTCACACATGCAATGGGAAGTTGTGATCGGGCTGGAAATCCACACTCAGCTCGCCACCCAGTCGAAGATCTTCTCCGGCAGCGCCACCACCTTTGGCTCCGAGCCGAACACCCAGGCCAGCCTGGTTGACCTGGGGATGCCCGGCGTACTGCCGGTGCTGAACCAGGAAGCCGTGCGCATGGCGTGCATGTTCGGCCTGGCCATCGATGCCGAGATCGGCAAGCGCAACGTGTTTGCGCGCAAGAACTACTTCTACCCGGACCTGCCCAAGGGTTACCAGATCAGCCAGATGGACCTGCCAATCGTCGGCAAGGGCCACCTGGACATCGCCCTGGAAGACGGCACCATCAAGCGCATCGGGGTCACCCGCGCACACCTGGAAGAAGACGCCGGCAAGAGCCTGCACGAAGACTTCAGCGGCTCTACCGGCATCGACCTGAACCGTGCCGGCACCCCGCTGCTGGAAATCGTTTCCGAGCCAGACATGCGCAGCGCCAAGGAGGCCGTGGCCTACGTCAAGGCGATCCACGCGCTGGTGCGCTACCTGGGCATCTGCGACGGCAACATGGCCGAAGGCTCGCTGCGTTGCGACTGCAACGTGTCGATCCGCCCGAAAGGCCAGGCCGAGTTCGGCACCCGCTGCGAGATCAAGAACGTCAACTCGTTCCGCTTCATCGAGCGCGCGATCAACAGCGAAATCCAGCGCCAGATCGACCTGATCGAAGACGGCGGCAAGGTGGTGCAGGAAACCCGCCTGTACGACCCGAACAAGGACGAAACCCGCTCCATGCGCAGCAAGGAGGAAGCCAACGACTACCGTTACTTCCCCGACCCGGACCTGCTGCCGGTGGTGATCGAGGACAGCTTCCTCGAAACCGTGCGCGCCGGCCTGCCGGAGCTGCCGCCACAGAAGGTCGAGCGCTTCCAGAGCCAGTACGGCCTGTCGGCCTACGATGCCAACGTGCTGGCTTCCAGCCGCGAACAGGCGGACTACTTCGAAGAAGTGGTGAAGATCGGTGGCGACGCCAAGCTGGCCGCCAACTGGGTCATGGTCGAGCTGGGCAGCCTGCTGAACAAGCTGGGCATCGAAATCGACCAGGCGCCTGTCAGCGCTGCGCAACTGGGTGGCATGCTGCTGCGCATCCGCGACAACACCATCAGCGGCAAGATCGCCAAGACCGTGTTCGAGGCCATGGCTGGCGGTGAAGGCGATGCCGACAGCATCATCGAAAGCAAAGGCCTGAAGCAGGTTACCGACACCGGCGCGATCGACAAGATGCTCGACGAAGTGCTGGCGGCCAACGCCGAGCAGGTCGAGCAGTACCGCGCGGCAGATGAGGCCAAGCGCGGCAAGATGTTCGGCTTCTTCGTCGGCCAGGCAATGAAGGCTTCCAAAGGCAAGGCCAACCCGGGGCAGGTGAACCAATTGCTCAAGGCCAAGCTCGAAGGGTGATTGTTTTACCCTTGTAGTCCTGCGAGGGCTTTGCCCTCGTTCGCGAGCATGCCCGCTCCCACAGCTACAGCGCCGCTTCCAAAGGTGGCGACATACCTGTGGGAGCGGGCTTGCCCGCGAATGGCCACACCGGAGCATTTGAATTGCTAAAACGATCCCTGAGCACCCTGGCCCTCTTCTCTTTCCTGGCCGGCTGCGCCAGCCACGACATCGACCCGCGTGGTTACGACCAGACGGGCACTGCTTCCTATTACGGTTCACGCCACCACGGCAAACGCACTGCCAGCGGCGAACCCTTCAACCAGCACGGCCTTACCGCCGCCCACCGCAGCCTGCCCTTCGGCACCCGCGTTCTGGTTACCAACATGGCCAACCAGCGCAGCGTGGTGGTACGCATCAACGACCGCGGCCCGCATACCCGCGGCCGGCTGATCGACCTGTCTCGCGCCGCCGCAGAAAAAATCGGCATGCTCCGTAACGGAACGGCACGCGTGCGAGTACAAGGGCTTAGTGACTGACGCGACAGGAGTCCGACCATTTTCGACCTGGCCACCCTTCCCACCTTCAGCCTCCTGCAACTGGGCCTCGCCCTGCTGTTGCTGGTCGGCGGCGCTGAGCTGCTGGTGCGCGCCGCGCTGCGCCTGGCTCAGCGCCTTCATGTACGCCCTCTGATCATCGGCCTGAGCCTGGTGGCCTTCGGCAGTACCGCGCCACAACTCACCGTCAGCCTGCAAGCGGCCTACCAGGGCGCGCCGGATGTGGCCGTGGGCAGCGTGATTGGCAGCAACATCTTCAACGTGTTGGTCATTCTCGGCCTTGCCGCGCTCATCATCCCCCTGCGCGTATCGCGTCAGCTGGTACGCCTGGACATTCCGCTGATGATCGTGGCCAGCGGCCTGGTCTATGCGCTGGCTGCCAACGGGCACCTGGGCAGGGGCGAAGGGGTTCTGTTGCTGCTTGGCCTTGCCGGTTACCTGGCGATGCTTTGGCACCAGTCGCGTCACTACGCGCGTACCTACCCTGCCCCGCACACTGCAAAATCCAGTGCCGGGCGCTTCTGGTCGGGCACGCTGTTGCAAGTGCTGGCCGGGTTCGGCCTGCTGAGCCTGGCGGGCCACCTGCTGCTGGAGGCTGCCGTCGAGGTGGCCACCGACCTTGGTTTGTCCGAGCGCATCATTGGCCTGACTGTCGTCGCCATCTGTACCTCTTTGCCAGAGCTCGCCGCCGCGCTCATCGCGGCCTTGCGCGGCGAACGGGAGATTGCCGTGGGTACGGTGATCGGCAGTAACCTGTTCAATCTGCTGGGCGTGCTTGGCCTGACTGCGCTGGTCACCCCGGAGCCGCTTTCGATCTCGCCCAATGCGCTGTCGTTCGACCTGCCCGTAATGCTAGGCGTTGCCGCGCTGAGCCTGCCGGTGTTCTATTCCGGCTATCGCATAACCCGCGCCGAAGGCCTGGTGTTCCTTTGCCTGTACGTGGCTTACGGCCTGCACGTAGCGGCGTTCACCATGGGTCTGCCACTGGCTGGCCGGCTTGAGAAGTTGATGCTGTTCTATGTACTGCCAGTGCTCGCCGTGGTGTTGCTCTACACCACCGTGCGCGCCTGGCGTCGCCAACACTAAGGAAAACAACATGGCTGAGAGCAACAAGACCGGCGAGCAGATTCGCCGCCAGGTAATGGGCGATGCGTTCGTCGACCGCGCTTTGGGCAATGCCACTGACTTTACCCAGCCGCTGCAAGACTTCGTCAACGAACATGCCTGGGGTAGCGTGTGGGCCCGCGACGGGCTGCCGCTGAAAACCCGCAGCCTGATTACCCTGGCCACGCTCACGGCGCTCAAGTGCCCGCAAGAGCTCAAGGGGCATGTGCGCGGAGCATTGAACAACGGCTGTACGGTAGAGGAGATTCGCGAGGCGCTGCTGCATTGCGCGGTGTATGCGGGGGTGCCAGCGGCGATTGATGCGTTCCGTGCAGCGCAGGAAGTGATCGACAGTTACCAAGGCTGATCCAGCCTCTTTCAGGCCCGGCCTCTTCGCGGGCACGCCCGCTCCCACAGGGACCCCATAGGCTTCGAAGCCTGTGCAGTACCTGTGGGAGCGGGCGCGCCCGCGAAGAGGCCGGGCCTGCCTTGTCTATTTGGCCTGGCGAGCCTTTTTCATCTTGAAGGCGACCCAAAGCACCAGGATCCACGCCGGGATCAGCATCACCGAGATGCGAATCGGCGGTGTCAGGTACATCACCACCAGAATCAGCACGATAAACGCCAAGCACAGGTAGTTGGTCAGCGGGTGCCCCAGGCTCTTGTAGAATGGGGTAATGCCGGCTGCCAGCTTGGCCTTGCGGAACTTCAGGTGGGTGATGCTGATGCTTGCCCAGTTGATCACCAGCGCCGACACCGCCAAGGCCATCAGCAAGCCAAAGGCCTCACCCGGCATCAGGTAGTTGATTACCACGCACAGGCCGGTCGCGAACGCCGAAACACCCAACGCCGTCAGCGGCACGCCGCTGCGGCTCACCTTCAGCAACTGACGCGGCGCATCACCCTGGCTGGCCAGGCCGAACAGCATGCGGCTGTTGGCGTACACACAGCTGTTGTACACCGACAGCGCAGCCGTCAGCACCACGATGTTGAGGATGGTCGCCACCAGGTCGCTGTCCAGCTCGTGGAAAATCATCACGAACGGGCTGCCACCCTGCACCACCTTCTGCCACGGGTACAGCGACAGCAGCACTGCCAGGGCACCGATGTAGAAGATCAGGATACGGTACACCACCTGGTTGGTGGCCTTGGGGATGCTCTGGCGCGGGTTGTCGGCCTCGGCGGCGGTTATACCCACCAGCTCCAGGCCACCGAACGAGAACATGATCACCGCCAGCGCCATCACCAGGCCGGTGACCCCATTAGGGAAGAAGCCGCCGTACTGCCACAGGTTGGCCACGCTGGCATCCGGGCCGCCGTGGCCGCTGCTCAACAGCCAGGCGCCAAAGCCGATCATGCTGACGATAGCCACCACCTTGACCAGGGCGAACCAGAACTCCATCTCGCCGTAGACTTTCACCTGGGTCAGGTTGATGAGGTTGATCGCCACGAAGAAGATCGCCGCCGTGGCCCAGGTGGGAAACTCTGGCCACCAGTACTGCACGTAGATGCCGACCGCGGTCAGCTCGGCCATGCCGACCAGCACGTACACCACCCAGTAGTTCCAGCCCGAGACAAAGCCGGCGAACTCGCTCCAGTACTGGTGGGCGAAGTGACTGAAGCTGCCGGCAACCGGCTCTTCCACCACCATTTCGCCCAACTGGCGCATGATCAGGAAGGCCATCAGGCCGGCAATGGCATAACCCAGCAGAACGGAAGGGCCGGCCAGCTGGATGGTCTGGGCAATGCCCAGGAACAACCCGGTACCGATGGCCCCGCCCAGCGCGATCAGCTGGATATGGCGATTCTTCAGCCCGCGCTGTAACCGCTCGGGCGTGCTCTGGTCTTGCATGAAGTGTCCTTTAGCTCAGTGAGGCTGTGTTTTTTGTGTTGTTTGCAGTCAAGGATCTAGATCCATCCGCCCCACTGCAAGATGAAAATGCCGATATTGGTGGTGATCGCCGCCATTAAGGTAGTGATCACGATGATCGATGCAGCCAACTCGTGGTTGCCGTTGGCCGCCCGCGCCATCACGTAGCTGGCCGCTGCGGTCGGGCTACCGATGTACAGGAACAGGATACCCAGCTCGGCCCCTCGGAAGCCGCACAGCCACGCGCCCAGGGTACCCAGCAGCGGCAGCCAGACCATCTTCACCAGGCTGGCATCGATCGCCAGCCGGCCACTGTCGCGCAGCGCCGCCAGCGACAGGGTGCCACCAATACAGATCAGCGCCAGCGGCAGGGTCATCTGCGCCAGGTAGTCGCCAGAGGTCAGCAACCAGTTGGGCAGCGGCACCTGGCCGTACGCCATCGGGGTGGCGACCAGCACGCTGATGATCAGCGGGTTGCTGAAGATGCTCTTGCAGATGCTCCACGGGTCGGACTTGAGGTCCGGGCTATACACCGCCAGTACCACTGCCGACAGCGAGTTGTACATGAGGATGACCAGGCCAGCGAGTACCGCCCCCAGGGAAATACCATAGTCACCGTACAGGCTGGCGGCCAGGGCCAGGCCGATTACGCCGTTGTTGCCGCGGAACGCGCCTTGGGTATAGATACCACGCTCGGCCAGCGGGCTGCGCCAGATGGCCAGGCCCCAGGCAATGGCGAAGCCGACCAGGGTAGCCACGATGAAGTAGAGGATGACACCAGGCTTTACTGCGGACGCCAGGTCGGCGTGGTAGATGCCGAGGAACAACAGCGCGGGCATGCACACGTTGAACACCAGCTGCGAGGCGACGCGGTTGAAATTGTCGTCGATCAGGTGGATGCGTTTGAGCAGTACGCCCATGAACAACATGGCGAAGACCGGTGCCGTGATGTTCAGCGTCTGGATAAGAAGGGCGAGCATGCGCAAGCGATCCTGGAGGGGGTTGCCGTTAGGGGGCTAATGATACGCCAACGGCTGGGATTTGCGGGGATCGAGCGCGATAAAAGCACATGCCTTTCAGATTCTGCGCTGCCAGTGCTGGCCTCTTCGCGGGCACGCCCGCTCCCACAGGTACGGCGCTGCTCTCAAGGGCGGCGCGGTATTTGTGGGAGCGGGCGTGCCCGCGAAGAAGCTAACACAGAATCAGCGCCGAACCGGGCGCTTCTGCAATTTGCGCTGCAAGGTCCGCCGGTGCATGCCCAGCGCCCGCGCAGTGGCCGAGATATTGCCCTCATGCTCGTTCAGCACGCGCTGGATATGCTCCCACTGCAGGCGGTCGACCGACATCGGGTTTTCCGGCACCAGGGTATCCAGGTCGGTGTGTTCCGACAGCAGCGCTGCCAGTACGTCATCGGCGTCGGCCGGTTTGCACAGGTAGTTGCAGGCGCCGCGCTTGACCGCTTCCACCGCCGTGGCAATGCTCGAGTACCCGGTCAGGATCACCACGCGCATTTCCGGGTCCAGTTCCAGCAGCTTGGGCAGCAGCACCAGGCCCGAGTCACCGTCCATCTTCAGGTCCAGCGTGGCATAGTCCGGCAGGTCCTGCTGGGCCAGGATCAAGCCCTCTTCGGCAGAACTGGCAGTGCTCACGCGGAAACCGCGACGGCTCATGGCACGGGCCATGACCCGGGTAAAGGTGGCATCGTCATCCACCAGCAGCAGGTGCGGCAGCTCTTCGCTTTCGACCTGGTTTTCTTCGCTCATCATTCATCTCCTCGCTTGCCATAGGGCAGGCGCAGTTCGGTCAGGGTGCCACCCTGTTCATGACTATAGAGTTTCACCGAACCGCCCGCACGGGTCACGCTGGCCTTGCTCAAGAACAGGCCAAGGCCAAAGCCTTTGCCCTTGGTGGTAATGAAGGGTTTGCCGATGGCTTCGGCAATGGCCGGCGGCACGCCGGGGCCGTGGTCGCGGATGCTGATGACGATGTCCTGGGCGTCCCAGTCCAGGCGCACTTCAAGGTCATCGGGGCAGGCATCGGCGGCATTGTTCAACAGGTTCAGCAGCGCCTGGGTCAGGTCCGGCGGCGGGGTCAGCCGCGGCACCTTGCCGTCACGCAGGCGCTGGAAGCGGTAGCTGGCCTCCGGACGCATCAGGTGCCAGCGGTTCAGCGCCTCGTCCAGCCAAGCGGTCACGTCCTGCTCCACGATCGCCAGGCGGCGATTGGCTTCGGCAGCGCGCACCAGCTGTTGCAGGGTTTCCTTGCACAACTTTACCTGGTCCTGAAGGATCTGCAGGTCCTCCTGCAACAACGGGTCGGCATGGTCCTGGCGCATTTCGTTCAGCAGCACGCTCATGGTTGCCAGCGGCGTGCCCAGCTCGTGGGCAGCACCGGCGGCCTGGGTGGCCACAGCCAGCAACTGCTCATCACGCAGGCTTTCTTCGCGCCGTTCGGAACGCAGTTGCTCCTGGCGACGCAATTCTTCGGCCATGCGCGCGGCGAAGAAGGTGATCACCGCAGCAGCCAAGGCAATGCTCAGCCACATGCCGTATACCTGCATCTTGTCCCGCGCCATGGGCAGGCCTTCCAGCGGGTAGAACTGCACCAGCAGCAGGCTGTAGGCCGTCAGGGCGATACCCGAAAGGATCAGCGAATACAGCCACGGCAAGGTAACAGCAGCAATCGCCAGCGGCACCAGGTAATACGACACGAACGGGTTGGTCGAACCGCCCGAGTAATACAGCAAGGCACTGTGAATCAGCAGATCGCACGCCAGTTGCAGGGCGTACTCCATTTCGGTGACCGGCAGCGACAGGCGCAGGCGCAACGCCGTGAACGCACACAGCAGTGAGGACAACGCCAAGGTGCCAGCCAGCGATAGCCACGGCAACGGCAGCAGTTCGGTCCAGTAGGCAACGCCCACGGAGCCGGCCTGGGCAGCCAGGACCAGGACTCGAATGACGGTCAGGCGCCAGAGATTCTGGCGGGTAGCGGACAGCGGTTGTACGGCGGCGAGCATGAGCTCTCCTGATGAGTGCTCCAGAAAAATCGGCTGGAGTATACCGAAGCCGGGCGCATCGCTGCAGCGATGCGGCAAAGCGCCACACTTTGTCACAGGTTCATGATGGCACTTTTGAACCCACTACACTGATGCCGGTCTTATGGGCCATGCGTGGAATGGATGGCCAGAACCCACGCCCTTTATTGCCAAGGAGTACCACATGCAAATCCCACGTCGCGGCGCCGCCCTTGCCCTGTCTTGCGGCCTGCTTGCCAGCCTGCCGGCGCTGGCTGCCGATGAGCCGCGTTACAACCAGGTTTCCCTGCGCGCCGAAGTCAGCAAGGAAGTACCGCGCGACCTGATGGTCGTGACCCTGTACAGCGAAGCGCAGAACACCGACCCGGGCAAGCTTGCCAAGCAGATCACCGAAACCATGAACAAGGCCGTACAGCAGTCGCGCCAGGTCAAAGATGTGAAGATCAGCCAGGGCAGCCGCAACAGCTACCCGGTGTATGACAGCAAAGGCCAGAAGATCACCGGCTGGCGCGAGCGCGCCGAGCTGCGCCTGGAAAGCGCCAACTTCCCGGCCCTGTCCCAGCTTACCGCCGACCTGCTGCAAGAGCTGAAAATGGGCGGCATGGACTTCTCCATCGCCCCGACCACGCGCAAGGCCAGCGAAGACGCACTGCTCAAGGACGCGGTCGATGCCTTCAAGGCGCGCGCGCAACTGGCCACCGAGGCGCTGGGTGGCAAGGGCTATAAAGTGGTCAGCCTGAACCTGAACAGCAGCGGCTACCCGCGCCCGTACCTGCGCAGTGCGCCGATGGCGATGAAAGCGATGGGGGCTGACGAGGCGGCACCAGCGCCGGATATCGAAGCGGGTACCAGTGAAGTCAGCATGAATGCCGATGGGCTTATCGAAGTGCAGATGCCGTAACAGTTACTACGTACCTGTGGGAGCGGGCATGCCCGCGAAAAAGCCTACGCGATGGATGGCACGGGCTTCGCCCGTGTTCGCGGGCACGCCCGCTCCCACACGAACCATACCTAAGCGCAAAATCAGCGCTATTCAGCCCCTTCCTACGCACCTTTAAGGTGCTTCCTACATTTACTCCCGCCCCGAAACATCCCGCAAAAAGCCATCATTTTGCCTACGCAAACGTTTAACTTCGCCGAAAGTTATACCGATGCGACATCCATGTACGGTCGTACTACTTTTCTGGCGCCAACTATCCTTCTACCTGTTGCAATGGGAACACCCCCTGCATAAGTATCGGCAGGTCGGCTCACGAGGCCACCTCATCCAAAAAATGACAACAATGAGGCCACCATGCTCAAACACGCAGTCATTCCGTTCCTGCTAGGCGCAGGCTTGCTCACCGGTGCACCGTCGGCCCTGGCCGCGTCCAACCTGGTGTTCTGCTCCGAAGGCAGCCCGGCAGGCTTCGACCCGGGGCAATACACCACAGGGACCGACTTCGACGCTTCGGCCGAGACCGTGTTCAACCGCCTGACCCAGTTCGAACGTGGCGGTACCGCAGTCATCCCGGGCCTGGCGACCAAATGGGAAGTGACCGACGACGGCAAGACCTACACCTTCCACCTGCGCGAAGGGGTCAAGTTCCACACCACCGACTACTTCAAGCCCACCCGCCCCTTCAACGCCGACGACGTGCTGTTCACCTTCAACCGCATGCTCGACAAGGACCACCCCTTCCGCAAGGCCTACCCCACCGAGTTCCCGTACTTCACCGACATGGGCATGGACAAGAACATCGCCAAGGTTGAGAAGCTCGACGAGCACACGGTGCAGTTCACTCTCAACGAAGTGGACGCCGCGTTCATCCAGAACCTTGCCATGAGCTTCGCCTCGATCCAGTCCGCCGAATACGCCGATCAGTTGCTGAAAAACGGCAAAGCCGCCGACATCAACCAGAAGCCGATCGGCACCGGCCCGTTCGTGTTCAGCAAGTACCAGAAGGACGCGCAGATCCGCTTCAAGGGCAACAAGGACTACTGGCAGCCCGATGATGTGAAGATCGACAACCTGATCTTTGCCATCACCACCGATGCGTCGGTGCGCATGCAAAAGCTGAAGAAAAACGAATGCCAGGTCACGCTGTTCCCGCGCCCGGCCGACATCGAACCGCTAAAGGCCGACAAGAACCTGCAAATGCCACAGCAGGCCGGCTTCAACCTCGGTTACATCGCCTACAACGTGATGGACAAGATCAAGGGCAGCAACGAGCCCAACCCCATGGCCCAGCTGAAGGTGCGCCAAGCGCTGGACATGGCCGTGGACAAGAAAAAGATCATCGAGTCGGTCTACCAGGGTGCAGGCCAACTGGCAGTCAACGGCATGCCGCCGACCCAATGGTCCTATGACGACAGCATCAAGGACGCCCCGTTCGACCCCGAAAAGGCCAAGCAGCTGCTCAAGGAGGCCGGCATCAAGGAAGGCACGGAGATCACCCTGTGGGCCATGCCGGTGCAGCGGCCGTACAACCCCAATGCCAAGCTGATGGCCGAAATGCTGCAATCCGACTGGGCCAAGATCGGCATCAAGGCAAAAATCGTCAGCTACGAATGGGGTGAGTACATCAAACGCTCCAAAGGCGGTGAACAGGGCGCCATGCTGATTGGCTGGAGCGGCGACAACGGTGACCCGGACAACTGGCTGGGCACCCTCTACGGCTGCGATGCCATCGACGGCAACAACTTCTCCAAGTGGTGCTACAAGCCCTACGACGACCTGATCAAGCAGGCCAAGGCCACCTCCGACCAGGCCAAACGCACCGAGCTGTACCAAAAGGCGCAGCACATCCTCAAGGAGCAGGTACCGATCACCCCGATCGCCCACTCCACCGTCTACCAGCCGATGAGCGCCAAGGTGAAGGACTTCAAGATCAGCCCGTTCGCGCTGAACGCCTTCTACGGCGTCAGCGTGGACAAATAGGCTAGCCCTGGCACCCGCCGAGCGGCGGGTGCCCTTCACCCTCGCCACCTCTTCATGTCGTCCTGCGGCCAACCGCTGCGGGGTCGGCGAACTGTTGCCGCCATTCGTACCACGAGGCGGCGCAAACAGATGAAAAAGGATTTGCCATGCGCCATTTGACCTGCCTGTCCACCCTGCTGGCCCTGGGCCTGCTCAGCCAGTCCCCGGCCGTGCTGGCCAAAAACCTGGTGTTCTGCTCCGAAGGCAGCCCTGCCGGTTTCGACACCGCCCAGTACACCACGGCCACCGACAACGACGCGGCCGAGCCGATCTACAACCGCCTGGTCGAGTTCGAGCGCGGCGGCACCGCC
Organism: Pseudomonas sp. NPDC008258; assembly: GCF_042956345.1. Lineage (NCBI taxonomy): Bacteria > Pseudomonadati > Pseudomonadota > Gammaproteobacteria > Pseudomonadales > Pseudomonadaceae > Pseudomonas > Pseudomonas sp. NPDC008258. Next base: position 224,010 of record NZ_JBIBGE010000001.1, on the reverse strand, counting down.
GTGCACCCTGCCCTGGCGAGCCGCTGGGACGTGTCCGACGATGGCTTGCGCTACACCTTCCACCTGCGTGAAGGGGTGAAGTTCCACAGCAACAAGGCGTTTACCCCAAGCCGTGACTTCAACGCAGACGACGTGCTGTTCACCTTCAACCGCATGCTCGACAAGGGCCACCCGTTCCGCCAGGCCTACCCCACCGAGTTTCCCTATTTCGTCAGCATGGGCCTGGACAAGAACATCGCCCGGGTCGAGAAGGCCGACCCGCTGACCGTGGTGTTCACGCTGAACACGGTCGATGCCGCATTCATCCAGAACCTGGCCATGAGCTTCGCCTCGATACTGTCTGCCGAATACGCCGAGCAACTGCTGGCCAGCGGTCGCCCCAGCGACATCAACCAGCAACCGATCGGCACCGGGCCGTTCGTGTTCCAGCGTTACCAGAAGGATTCGCAGATCCGCTACAAGGGCAACAAGGATTACTGGGCGCCGGACCAGGTGAAACTCGACAACCTGGTGTTCTCGATCAACGTCGACCCCTCGGTGCGCATCCAGAAGCTGCGCCGCAACGAATGCCAGGTCACCCTGCATCCTCGCCCGGCCGACCTGCCGGCGCTGAAGACCGACAGCCAGTTGCAGGTGCTGCAACAGCCAGGCTTCAACCTCGGCTACATCGCCTACAACACCCAGCATCCACCCTTCGATCGCCTGGAAGTGCGCCAGGCGATGGACATGGCGGTGAACAAGAAAGCCATCATCCAGGCGGTGTACCAGGACTCCGGCCAGCTGGCGGTCAACGCCATGCCGCCTACCCAGTGGTCCTATGACGAAAGCCTGAAAGACGCGCCATACGATCCGGAAAAGGCCAGGCAGCTCTTGCAGCAAGCCGGGGTCAAGCCGGGTACCGAGGTCACCCTGTGGGCCATGCCGGTACAACGCCCGTACAACCCCAACGCCAAGCTGATGGCCGAAATGCTTCAGTCCGACTGGAACAAGCTTGGCTTCAAGGTACGCATCGTCAGTTACGAATGGGGCGAATACATCAAGCGCATGAAAAGCGGCGAGCACGATATCGCCCTGATCGGCTGGACCGGCGACAACGGCGACCCGGACAACTGGCTGGGCACCCTCTACAGCTGCGACGCCATCGGCAGCAACAACTACTCGCTGTGGTGCGACCCGCAGTACGACAGCCTGGTCAGGCAGGCCAAGCAGGTCACTGACCGCACGCAACGCACCGCGTTGTACCAGCAGGCCCAGCAGCGGCTCAAACAGCAGGTGCCGATTACCCCGGTGGCGCACTCCACGGTCAACCAACCGCTCAGTGCCAAGGTTTCCGAGTTCAAGGTCAGCCCGTTTGGGCGCAATGATTTTTCCGGTGTGAGTGTTGATTAAGCGTTAGCCGGAACCGGCCTCTTCGCGGGCTCGCCCGCTCCCACAGGATCACCTCAGGTTCGGACTCTGCGCCCTACCTGTGGGAGCGGGCGAGCCCGCGAAAGGGCCAGCACAACCAACACAACTCCCCATTTTTGCCCGGCGATCCCGTGGCAACCCTGGCAACACCGCAACAACCATCCGGCCCACAAGGCCGGCAATAACTAGAAAATAAAAAGGAGCTTTAACCTTGAGAGTCTTCACCTTGACCGCACTGGCCTTATCCATCAGTGCCTTGTCCTCCGTGGCCCAGGCCGACCCGCAAAGCCAGGATTACATCCCGCTCACCCTCAAAGAAAACAGCGAGCAAGCGCAAGCCAGCGGCTTCATCGACGGCCAGAGCCTGTCCGGCAGCACCCGCAACTGGTACGCCCGCGAACGCGCCGCACGTGCGCCGCTGTGGAAGTACTACAAGAACGACGGCACCCGCCACGACACGCATAGCCGTGAGAACTGGGTGCAGGGCTCCATCCTCAACTACAGCTCCGGCTTCACCGAAGGCACCGTGGGCTTTGCCGTCGAGGCCGCCGGCTACAACGCCATTGCCCTGCAACAGAACCGCCAGTCGGTCGCCGGCCCCAACAACCGCACCCTCACCCACAGCGATGGCGACCCCATCGGCCAGTGGAGCAAACTGGGCCTGGGCAACATCAAGGCACGCGTGTCCAACACTACCCTTACCCTGGGCCGTCAGTCGGTGGACACGCCAATGATCGCCTACATCGGCAACCGCGCCTTGCCATCCAGCTTCCAGGGGGCGTTCCTGCACAGCGCCGAGTTCGACAACCTCAGCTTCGACCTGGGCACCTTCGACCGCGTCTCGCCACGCACCGAGCAAAGCCTGAGCAAATTCCGCAGTGAATACAGCGCCACCGGCGTGGAAACCGACCGGGCCAGCACCGCCGGCGTCAACTACCAGCCGTTCAAGAGCCTTAGCACCAGCCTGTACGCCACCAAGGTCGACGACTTCTGGAACCAGTACTACTTCGGCGCCAACCACGTGCTGGGCGACAGCGCAGTACTCAGCCTTAGCACCGGCCTGAACTACTACAAGACGGTCGATGCCGGCAGCCAGAAGATGGGCAAGATCGACAACGACACCTACAGCTTGTCGCTCGACCTGACCCACCAGGCCCACACCCTCGGCGCCTCCTGGCAGCAGGTCAACGGCAACGAGTACTTCGACTACCTGCACGAAACCAACGGCATTTACCTGGCCAACTCACTGCTGTCGGACTTCAACGGCCCCAACGAGAAATCGCTGAAGATCTCCTACGTGCTGAACATGGCGCCCTACGGCGTGCCGGGCCTGAAGTTCAACCTGTACAACGCTCGTGGCTGGGGCATCGACGGTACCCATTACCGCGGCACGGCCTACGACGTGAACGGCCTGGACGGCGAAACCCACTACGAGTGGGGCATTGGCACCAGCTACGCGGTGCAGAGCGGGCCGCTGAAAGACACCAGCATCCGTGCCACCTACACCACCCACCGCGCCAGCAAGGCCCAGGGTGACGGCAGCCTGGATGAGTTCCGCGTGGTCACCACCATTCCATTCAACATTCTCTGACCGCTGGCGCCACGGCCCGCTCGCGGTGGGCCGTGGCAGCTACGCTGGAATCAATGCAAAAGCAGGGAGTCTCCAACCCATGCAGAAAGCTTTCATCAAGTCGATACCATTACGCCTGGCTCTGGCCGCGCTGGTGCTGGGCAGCGCCACGCAGCTGGCGGCCAAGCCGCTGGTGGTGTGCACCGAAGCCAGCCCGGAAGGGTTCGACGTTGTGCAATACACTACCGGCGTCACGTTCGACGCAACCGCCGAAACGCTGTTCAACCGCCTGGTCGACTTCAAGCCAGGTACCACCGACATCGAACCGGCGCTGGCCGAACGCTGGGACATATCACCAGACGGCCTGACCTACACCTTCCACCTGCGACAGGGCGTCAAATTCCACAGCACCGACTACTTCACCCCCACGCGCACGTTCAATGCCGATGATGTGCTGTGGAGCCTGCGCCGCCAGCTTGACCCTGCGCACCCGTGGCATGACAAGACCAGCGTCGGCTACCCGTACTTCGAGAGCATGGCCTTCAAGCACCTGCTCAAGTCGGTGGACAAGACCGACGAACACACCGTGGTGATCACCCTCACCCGGCCCGAAGCACCGTTCCTGCGTGACATGGCCATGGGCTTCACGTCAATCTACTCCGCCGAATACGGCGACCAGTTGCTCAAGGCCGGTAAAACCGCCGAGCTGAACAGCAAGCCGATCGGCACCGGCCCGTTCATCTTCCAGCGCTACAACAAGGACGCCCAGGTCCGCTTCAAACCCAACCCGGACTACTTCCGCGGCAAGCCACCGGCCGATGCCCTGATTTTCGCCATCGCCACCGACAGCAACGTGCGCCTGCAAAAACTGCGCGCCAATGAATGCCAGGTCGCGCTCTACCCCAAGCCTGAAGACGTGCCGGCAATCAAGGCCGACGCGAAGCTGAAGGTGGCCGAGACCGAAGCGCTGGTCACCGGCTACATCGCCATGAACACCCAACACAAATACCTCAGCGATGTGCGTGTACGTAGAGCCATCAACATGGCCTTCGACCGCCAGACCCACGTCGACCAGCTGTTTGGCAAAGGCAACGCGCTGGTGGGCGTCAACCCCTACCCGCCTACCATGATCGGCTACAACAAGGCCAACCAGAACCCGCCACGTGACCTCGACAACGCGCGCGCCCTGCTCAAGGAGGCTGGCGTACCCGAGGGTACGGTCATCACCCTGTTCACCCGCAACGGCGGCGGCATGACCAACCCTAACCCGCGTCTGTCTGCCGAGATGCTGCAAGCCGACCTCAAGCAAATCGGCCTGAAGCTTGATATCCGCGTGATGGAATGGGCCGAAATGCTGCGCCGCGCCAAGAAAGGCGAAGCCGACCTGGTGTCCACCGGCTGGGCTGGCGACAACGGCGACCCGGACAACTTCCTCACCCCACTGCTCAGTTGCGAAGCGGCCAAGACCGGCGAGAACTACGCGCGCTGGTGCAACCCGAAATTCCAGGAGCTGGTCACCCGCGCACGCGAAGTGATCGATAACGACGAACGCGCAAGGCTCTATAGCGAGGCATTGAAGGTGTACGATGACGACCAACCCTGGATCAGCATGGCCCATCCGAAGATGTTCACCGCCATGCGTGACAACGTGGAGGGCTACGTGATCAGCCCTCTGGCCAAAAACAACTTCGCCACCACCAAGGTGAAGTAGAACAACAACGACCGCCGGCAACCCATACGGGAACCGGCGGCACTGCCGTAGCGCGCTGTTTGCCGTGCGGCCTGAAGAGGTAACCCCGACAATGTTGAGTTTTATTGCCCGGCGCCTTGGCCTGCTGATACCGACCTTTTTCGGCATCACCTTGCTGACCTTCGCGCTCATACGCCTGATCCCCGGCGACCCGGTGGAAGTGATGATGGGCGAGCGCAGGGTCGACCCCGAAATGCATGCCCAGGCCATGGAGCGCCTGGGCCTGAACAAGCCACTGCCGGCCCAGTACCTGGACTACGTCGGCAAGCTGGCCCAGGGCGATCTCGGTGAATCGCTGCGTACCCGCGAAAGCGTATGGACCGAGTTCCTTACCCTGTTCCCCGCCACCCTCGAACTGGCCTTCGCCGCCCTGCTGTTTGCCGGCATCGTCGGCCTATTGGCCGGGGTGATCGCCGCGCTCAAGCGCGGTTCGCTGTTCGACCACGGGGTCATGGGCATCTCGCTGGCCGGCTACTCGATGCCGATTTTCTGGTGGGGCCTGATCCTGATCATGTTCTTCTCGGTAAGCCTGGGCTGGACCCCGGTATCCGGGCGCATCGACCTGCTCTACGACATCGAGCCGAAAACCGGTTTCATGCTCATCGACACCCTGCTCAGCGACGAAGAAGGCGCGTTCAAGGACGCGGTGATGCACCTGATCCTGCCGGCCATCGTGCTCGGCACCATCCCGCTGGCGGTGATCGCCCGCATGACCCGCTCGTCAATGCTTGAAGTGCTGCGCGAAGACTACATCCGCACCGCCCGTGCCAAGGGCCTATCGCCGGCCCGCGTGGTGTTCGTGCATGGCCTGCGCAATGCCCTGATACCGGTACTGACCGTGTTCGGCCTGCAGGTCGGCACGCTGCTGGCCGGCGCAGTGCTGACCGAAACCATCTTTTCCTGGCCGGGCATCGGCAAGTGGCTGATCGAAGCCATCGGCGCCCGTGACTACCCCGTGGTCCAGAACGGCATCCTGTTGATCGCCTGCCTGGTAATCCTGGTCAACTTCGTCGTGGACATCCTCTACGGCCTGGCCAACCCACGCATCCGTCATCAGCGCTGAGGCCCTTGCCATGACTAGCCCGATTCCCAACTCCGTGTCGCCGGCCAGCCCGGTGGACCAGAGCCTGCTCTACCCCTCGCCGTACAAAGAATTCTGGCAAGCCTTTGCGCGCAACAAAGGCGCAGTGATGGGCCTGGCCTTCATGTGCCTGGTGGTGTTCTGTGCGCTGTTTGCGCCGTGGGTCGCCCCACATGACCCCAGCGAGCAGTACCGCGACTTCCTGCTGACCCCACCCGTATGGCTGGAAGGCGGCACCTGGCAGTTCATCCTGGGCACTGACGAACTGGGCCGCGACCTGCTTTCGCGCCTGATCCAGGGCGCACGGTTGTCGCTGCTGATCGGCCTGTCGTCAGTGGTGATGTCGCTGATTCCCGGCATCCTGCTGGGCCTGCTGGCCGGTTTCTTCCCCAGGTTGCTCGGCCCGTCGATCATGCGCCTGATGGACGTGATGCTGGCCTTGCCGTCGCTGCTGCTGGCCGTGGCCATCGTCGCCATCCTCGGCCCTGGCCTGATCAACACCGTGATCGCCATCGCCATTGTCTCCCTGCCCTCCTATGTGCGCCTGACCCGCGCTGCGGTAATGGTTGAACTCAACCGCGACTACGTCACCGCCGCACGGCTGGCCGGTGCCGGATTGCCACGGCTGATGTTCGTCACCGTACTCCCCAACTGCATGGCGCCGCTGATCGTGCAGGCAACCCTCAGCTTTTCCTCGGCAATCCTCGACGCTGCCGCGCTGGGCTTCCTCGGCCTGGGCGTGCAACCGCCAACCCCGGAATGGGGCACCATGCTGGCCTCGGCGCGTGACTACATCGAGCGCGCCTGGTGGGTGGTGAGCCTGCCCGGCCTGACCATTCTGCTGAGCGTGCTGGCAATCAACCTGATGGGCGACGGCCTGCGCGATGCGCTGGACCCGAAACTCAAGAACGCCGCCTGAGGAGAACGCCATGTCACTGTTGCAGATCAAAAACCTCAACGTGCGCTTCGGCGACGCCACCGCGGTACCCGTGGTCGATGGCCTGGACCTGGCGGTAGAGGCCGGCGAGATCCTCGCCATTGTCGGTGAATCGGGCTCGGGCAAATCCGTGACCATGATGGCCCTGATGGGCCTGATCGACGCCCCCGGGCGCATCACCGCCGACGCCCTCAGCTTCGACGGCACCGACATGCTCAAGCTCAGCGGCCGCCAGCGGCGCAAGGTGGTGGGCAAGGACATCGCCATGGTCTTCCAGGACCCGATGACCGCACTCAACCCCAGCTACACCGTGGGCTACCAGATCGAGGAAGTGCTGCGCCAGCACCTGGGCCTGAAGGGCAAGGCAGCTCGCCAGCGCGCCCTTGAGCTATTGAAGAAAGTGGAAATCCCAGCGGCCGAAAGCCGCCTGGATGCCTACCCGCACCAGCTGTCCGGCGGCATGAGCCAGCGCGTGGCGATTGCCATGGCCATTGCCGGCGAGCCCAAGCTGCTGATCGCCGACGAACCGACCACGGCACTGGATGTGACCATCCAGGCGCAGATCATGGAGCTGCTGGTCAACTTGCAGAAAGAGCGCAACATGGCGCTCATCCTGATCACCCACGACCTCGCCGTGGTGGCCGAAACGGCCAGGCGCGTGTGCGTGATGTACGCGGGCCAGGCCGTGGAAGTGGGCCAGGTGCCGGAATTGTTCGACGTGCCCGCCCACCCCTACAGTGAAGCACTACTGGCGGCGATCCCCGAGCACAGCATCGGTGCCGAGCGCCTGGCCACCCTGCCCGGCATCGTCCCCGGCCGCTACGACCGCCCTGTTGGCTGCCTGCTGTCGCCGCGCTGCCCCTATGTGCAGGACAACTGCCGTCACCAACGCCCGCCCCTTGATCCCCAGGCTTACAGTTTGGTGCGCTGCTTTTACCCGCTGAACCAGGAGGTGGCGTGATGGCCGTCGTTCTATCCGCCCGGGAGCTGACCCGGCATTACGAAGTCTCCCGTGGGCTGTTCAAAGGCCACGCGCTGGTCCGTGCACTGAACGGTGTGTCGTTCGAACTGGAAGCCGGCAAGACGTTGGCCGTGGTTGGCGAGTCTGGCTGTGGCAAGTCGACCCTGGCCCGTGCACTGACCCTGATCGAAGAGCCGTCGTCCGGCTCGTTGCAAATCGCCGGCACCGAGGTGAATGGCGCCAGCAAGGCCGAGCGCAAGCAATTGCGCCGTGACGTGCAGATGGTGTTCCAGAGCCCTTACGCTTCGCTTAACCCACGGCAGAAGATTGGTGACCAGCTGGCCGAGCCGCTGCTGATCAACACGTCGCTGAGCAAGGCCGAGCGCCGCGACAAAGTGCAGAAAATGATGGAGCAGGTCGGCCTGCGCCCCGAGCACTACCAGCGCTACCCGCACATGTTCTCCGGTGGCCAGCGCCAGCGTATCGCCCTGGCCCGGGCGATGATGCTGCAGCCCAAAGTGCTGGTGGCAGACGAGCCAACCTCGGCGCTGGACGTGTCGATCCAGGCCCAGGTGCTGAACCTGTTCATGGACTTGCAAAAGGAGTTCAACACCGCCTACGTGTTCATCTCGCACAACCTGGCGGTGGTGCGGCATGTGGCCGATCACGTGCTGGTGATGTATTTGGGGAGGCCGGTAGAGATGGGGCCTAAAGAGGACATCTACGAGAAGCCGCTGCACCCGTATACCCAGGCACTGCTGTCGGCGACACCGGCGATTCACCCGGACCCGTTGAAGCCGAAGATCCGCATTGCCGGGGAGCTGCCCAACCCGCTGAACCCGCCGGACGGGTGTGCGTTTCACAAGCGCTGCCCGCATGCGAGCGAGCGCTGTGCCAAGGAGGTGCCGGCGTTGCGGCAGGTGAGTACACGGCAGGTGGCTTGTCATTATGCCGAGCAGTTTCTCTAGGCTTTAGATCGCCGGGGCTGCTGCGCAGCCCTTTCGCGACACAAGGCCGCTCCCACAAGGGCCTGCGTACACCGAACAATGTGGGAGCGGCCTTGTGTCGCGATGGGCCGCGAAGCGGCCCCAAAACCTCAATGCATGAACAGCGCAATCAGGATGATGACCGGAATCGGTACGCCAATCATCCACAGTAATATCGAGCGCATGGCAGTTCTCCTTGCTTAACGTTGAATGGTGCGATGGGCTACATAGTCGCCTTCAAGCCACTGCACGCGGTCGCGCTGACGGCCACCGTAAAGGGCAGCCAGGCTGGCGAAGAATGCGCCGCAAAGCAGGGCAATGAATGTCCACAGCGCAGTCCAGGCAGCCACCTTGGCAGCGGTATCCGCCGCTTGCTTGGCATCGGTTTTCAGCTGTTGTACCTGTGCCATCACCTGGTCGACACGGGCTTCGGCTTCGGCTTGGGTCAAACGGGTGCGCTGGGCTACCAGCTGCGCCAGGTAGGCGCGATCTTCGGCAGGCAGTGCACCATTACCCGCTACGCCCCTGGCCAGAATGCGCGCGGCTACGCCGTTGGCCGCATCGTCGCTGACCGGCGCCGGACCATCGCCACGGAACAGGCTATCGACGAAATACCCCATGGAGTCGTTGTTGCCACCCGCTGCCGCAGCACCACCCGCCGCTACCGAAACGGTAGCCGCCTGGGAGGCTGCACTGGCCCCGGCACCTATCAGGTTGCCCGCAGCACCGAGTACCAGCATCGCCGCTACCAAGGTCGCCACGGCCCATGACAAAAAGCCATGCGCGGTGTCGCGGAAATACACTTCATCGCCATGCAGGTTGGCCCACTTCACTCGCAACCGACCGGCAATGTAGCCGCCCAGGCCGGAAGCGATGATCTGCGTCACCAGTAACCAGATGATGGTTGAAACGCCCAGGGCTTTTGCACTTGCACCTTCGTCGGCCCACGGTGACGCGGCCGCAAATCCCAGCCCGGCGCCCAGTACCACGAGTATCAGGGACACCGACGCAGCGGCGGCGGCGCCAGCGAAGATCGCCGCCCAGGAAACACCTGAGCGGCTTTGCGTATCGACAGCGGGGTAATCGGCAGGGGTGATCATGATGTGTGCGCCTTATGTTGTGAGCGAGAATTCCATTCGCGCAGTAACCTTTGCAGCGGCTGTGCCAGTTGTGACAAAAAATGACATCTATGCAAATCAATGGGTTAGAACGCCCAGCTGAACCGGGACCGTGCAAAATGCGCGACTGCGCCCCGTGCATCAGGTGTTCTGCATTCTTGTAACGTGGCCGGGCGACGAGGCATGATCCGTTCATGACGCTGCCCGATGACCCCGCCCAGACCCCGATCACCGCCGATACCGTGCTGCGCTACCACCTGTGCTGGAAGCACCGCGACCTCGACGGCGTCATCGCGCTTTACCACCCCGACATCCAGTACCACGACTTTTTCCAGAACCGCGTGCTCGGCTACCAGGAACTGCGCGACTACGTGCGCGCCTGCCTGCCCCATGAAGCCGGCGAAGACATCGTCCACAGCGACCGCATCCGGGTCGATGGCTGCACCGCGTTCATCCAGTACCAGGTCACGGTGCAGGGTGGCGACGGCCTGGTGGCGTTCCAGTCCAGCGAGGCGATCACCGTCAAGGACGGGCTGATCTGGCGGGTCAACGAATACGCCACGCTGGTGCGCCAGAACGGCAATGGCCCGGGCAGCAGCGGCCCGCGCCCGGCCACCAGCCGCCTCGGCCTGTCACCCCGGCAGCTGTCGACCATGGCCCAGGACCTGGAGCACTACTTCCAGCGCCAGCGCCCCTACCTCGACCCGGAACTGGACCTGCAGCAAGTCGCCGACGCCAGCGGTTACAGCCGCAACCAGATTTCCTACCTGCTCAACCAGGTGCTCGGGCAAAGCTTCTACCGCTACGTCAACCAGGCCCGCCTGCAACACCTGATGGCCAGCCTGGACGACGACAGCGTCGAAGCGCCAATCGACGACCTGGCGTTCAACGCCGGGTTCAATTCGTTGTCGGCGTTCTACAAGTGCTTCCGTGAACACACCGGGCTCACGCCCAAGGCCTACCTGAAGCAAATTTCCCTGCGTGCACGCACGTAAGACAGCCGCCAGCTGACAGTTCTAGGATCGCCCACAGACCTTGACCGATGTGGAGCCGAACCCGATGCAACCCCTGCGCACGCTAAGCCTGTGGATGGACCAGCTCGACGAGCCGCTGTGCGCCCGCCCGGCCCTGCGTGAAGACCTGGACGTGGATGTGTGCATCATCGGCGCCGGCTACACCGGTTTGTGGACCGCCTACTACCTCAAGCGCCAGGCACCACAACTGAACATCGCGGTGATCGACGCCAATATCGCCGGCTTTGGCGCCTCCGGGCGCAATGGCGGCTGGCTGATGGGCAACTTGCTGGGTGAAGACCGCCTGCTCGCCACCCTGTCGCCACAACAGCGCCGCGCCAGCATCGACCTGCTGCAAGGCATCCCTGATGAAGTACAGCGTGTGCTGCAACGCGAAGGTATCGATTGCGACTACCGCAAAGGCGGCGTGCTGTACTGCGCCGCGCGCTACCCGGAACAGGAACGCAGCCTGCGTGCCTACCTCGACGACCTGTATCGCCAAGGCATGACCGAGGACGACTACCGCTGGCTGCGCCCCGAGCAACTGGACACCCAACTGCGGATCAGCAATGCCTTCGGTGCCATCTACAGCCCGCACACCGCAACCATCCAGCCAGCCAAGCTCGTGCGCGGCCTGGCGCGGGCGGTGGAAGCGCTGGGCGTACCGATCTACGAGAACACCCCTGCCATAGACTGGCAGCGCGGCGAAGCGCGCACGCCACTGGCGCGGATTCGCTGCCATTGGATGGTGCCCGCTATTGAAGGCTATGCCGCCAGCCTGCCGCCGCTGGGCAAACACCAGTTGCCGGTACAGAGCCTGCTGGTGGCGACAGAGCCACTGCCGGAGTCGACGTGGGCGCAGATCGGCCTGGGCCTGGGCCAGGCCTTCAGCGAGAGCAGCCGGCAGGTCACTTATGGCCAACGCACTGCAGACAACCGCCTGGTGTTCGGTGCCCGGGGCGGCTACCGCTTCGGCGGCCGCCTGCGCGAAAACTTCAACCTCGATGAGAACGAAATCGAGCTACGCCGCTACCTGTTCAGCGAGCTGTTCCCTCAGCTAAAACACGTGCGTATCACCCACTCCTGGGGCGGAAACCTGGGCATGGCCCGACGCTTTCGGCCGCACATGCTGTGTGATCGGCAACGTGGCATCGCCCTGGCTGGCGGCTACGGCGGTGAAGGCGTCGGCGCCACCAACCTGGGCGGGCGCACCTTGGCGGCACTGATACTCAACCAGCACAACGAACTGACCGCACAACCTTGGGTACTTGATAACCGCCCGGTGTCGAGCCTGGCCAGTTGGCCACCTGAGCCCTGCCGCTGGCTGGGTTACAACGCAATCATCCAAAGCTTCGTCCACGAGGACCGGACCCTCGCCAACCCCGCCAGTGCGCCCTGGAGGCGGCGCCTGGCCAGCTCGCTTGCGGACTTCATGGAAGGCTTCATGCACTGACTTCCCTTTCCCAAACACAGGATCCACCGGTCATGAGCATCACCCAGTTCAAGAACACCCTCAGCGTTGCGCTGGACAGTTCCAACCCGGTCGCAGTACCGCTTGGCGACCCCGTGGCCGTGGCCTCGGTCACCTGCGTGGAGCGCAGCGATGGCGTGGAAACCGGCATCTGGGAGTGCACCCCCGGGCGCTGGCGGCGGCAGATCGTGCAACAGGAGTTCTGCCATTTCATCAAGGGCCGCTGCACCTTCACCCCCGACGGTGGCGAGCCCCTGGTCATAGAAGCCGGAGACGCATTGATGCTACCGGCCAACAGCACCGGCACCTGGGATATCCAGGAGACCGTACGCAAGACCTACGTCCTTATCTTCTGATCCGCTGATCGCCTGCCTTCGATAACAACAGACAAAGCAAGGTAACCCCGACATGCGCATGCTCCTTCTCGCCCCCCTTATGCTGGCCGCCAGCGTGGCCGGCGCCGCCGAAACGGTAAAGATCTACAACTGGTCCAGCTACGTCGCCCCCGACACGCTGAAGAACTTCCAGCAGGCCAGCGGCATCGTGCCCACCTACGACGTGTACGACAGCAACGAAACCCTCGACGGCAAGCTGATGACTGGCAACTCTGGCTACGACGTGGTGTTCCCTTCCAACCATTTCATGGCCCGGCAGATCCAGGGTAAAGCCCTGAAGCGCCTGGACAAATCGCAGCTGCCCAACTGGCAGAACCTCAACCCGGTGCTGCTCAAGGCACTTGAGGTGAACGACCCGGGTAACCAGTACGGTTTCCCGTACCTGTGGGGCAGTACCGGCATCGGCTACAACATCGACAAGGTCAAGGCCGTGCTTGGCGACAACGCGCCGGTGGACTCCTGGGACCTGATCTTCAAGCCCGAGTACATGAGCAAGCTGAAAAGCTGTGGCGTCGCCGTACTGGACAACGGCCCCGAACTGCTGCCGATTGCCCTGCACTACCTGGGCCTGCCGCACCACAGCCAGAACCCGGCGGACTACGACAAGGCCAAGGCATTGCTGATGCAGGTACGGCCATACATCAGCTATTTCCACTCATCGAAGTACACCGGCGACCTGGCCAATGGCGATATCTGCGTGGTGGTGGGGTTCTCGGGCGATGTACTGCAGGCGAAGAACCGCGCCGAAGAGGCGAAGAACGGGGTGAAGGTGGGTTACTCGATACCCAGGGAAGGCGCGCCGATGTGGTTCGACATGGTGGCCATGCCGGCCGATGCGCCGGATGAAAAAGCCGGGTATGCCTACATGAACTACCTGCTGCAACCGGACGTGATGGCCAACATCAGCAACCATGTGCAGTACGCCAACGGCAACCTCAAGGCTGACGGGCTGGTGGAGCCGGCGATGAAGGGTAATACGATGATTTACCCGAGCGAGGATGTGATGGGCAAGCTGTATGCGCTGGAGGCGATGCCAGCCAAGATTGACCGCATTCGTACCCGCATCTGGACCAGTATCAAGGCAGGCAATTGAAATTGGGGCCGCTTTGCGCCCTTTCGCGGGCGCGCCCGCTCCCACAGGGAATCACTTCATCTGAAGGTTATGCGATACCTGTGGGAGCGGGCGCGCCCGCGAAGGGCTGCAAAGCAGCCCCAATTCCAATACTTAGTGATGCTCGCGGGTAGCGCGGAACTTGATGTCCGGCCAGCGCTCTTCCATCAGCGCCAGGTTGACCCGGGTCGGGGCCAGGTAGGTCAGGTGCCCGCCACCGTCGATGGCCAGGTTTTCCATGGCCTTGTTCTGGAATTCCTCAAGCTTCTTCTTGTCGTCGCAGCTGATCCAGCGCGCCGACCACACAGTGATTGGCTCGTAGGCGCACTCGACCTTGTACTCTTCCTTCAGGCGGCTGGCGACCACGTCGAACTGCAGCACACCTACCGCACCCAGGATGATGTCGTTGCTGCGCTCGGGGAAGAACACCTGGGTCGCACCCTCTTCGGCCAGCTGCTGCAGGCCCTGACGCAGCTGCTTGGATTTCAGCGGGTCTTTCAGGCGCACGCGGCGGAACAGTTCCGGGGCGAAGTGCGGGATACCGGTGAAGCCCAGCGCCTCGCCTTCGGTGAAGGTGTCGCCGATCTGGATGGTGCCGTGGTTGTGCAGGCCGATGATGTCGCCGGCAAAGGCCTCTTCCAGCTGCTCACGCTCGGAGGAGAAGAAGGTCAGCGCATCGCCGATGCGCAGGTCCTTGTTCAGGCGCACGTGGCGCATCTTCATGCCCTTCTCGTACTTGCCCGAGCAGATACGCATGAAGGCGATGCGGTCGCGGTGTTTCGGGTCCATGTTCGCCTGGATCTTGAACACGAAGCCGGTGAATTTCTCTTCAACAGGCTCCACGGTGCGCTCGTGGGTCACGCGGCCCAGCGGGCGCGGTGCCCAGTCGACGACCGCGTCGAGCACATGGTCGACACCGAAGTTGCCCAGTGCAGTACCGAAGAACACCGGGGTCAGCTGACCGTTGATGAACTCTTCCTGGTTGAACTCGTGGCAGGCGCCCTGCACCAGCTCCAGCTGTTCGACGAACGAATCGTACTGGTCGCCCAGGTGGGCACGGGCTTCGTCCGAGTCCAGCTTCTGGATGATCTTGGCTTCGGTACGCTCATGGCCATGGCCCGGGGTGTACACCACGATGTAGTCGCCGGTGAGGTGGTACACGCCTTTGAAATCGCGGTAGCAACCAATCGGCCAGGTGATTGGTGCGGCCTTGATCTTCAGGACGGCTTCGATCTCGTCGAGCAGTTCGATCGGGTCGCGGATGTCACGGTCGAGTTTGTTGATGAAGCTGACGATTGGTGTGTCGCGCAGGCGGCACACGTCCATCAGGGCGATGGTACGCGGCTCTACACCTTTACCGCCGTCCAGCACCATCAGCGCCGAGTCCACCGCGGTCAGGGTGCGGTAGGTGTCTTCCGAGAAGTCTTCGTGGCCGGGGGTGTCGAGCAGGTTGATCATGTGCTCGCGGTACGGGAACTGCATCACCGAGGTGGTGATGGAGATGCCGCGCTGCTTCTCCATTTCCATCCAGTCGGAGGTGGCGTGGCGGTCGGACTTGCGCGACTTCACGGTACCGGCGACGGCAATGGCCTTGCCCATCAGCAGCAGCTTCTCGGTGATGGTGGTCTTACCGGCGTCGGGGTGGGAAATGATTGCGAAAGTGCGGCGCTTCGCGACTTCGGCGGCCTGGTTGGTCATGGGAAATCGCCTGACTGGGGGATTTAAAAGGGGCGATATCATACCTGAAGTTGAGCCTGGACCAAAACCTGCTGCTTGAGTGGTTGCAGGTCCGGCCTCATCGCCGGCAAGCCAGCTCCCACAAAAAGCTCCACGGTACCCAAGCCCTGCGCAATACCTGTGGGAGCTGGCTTGCCGGCGATAGCGCCAGCACTGACACCACAAATTCAACAGACCATCGCTTTATCACGACAAAAGGCCACAAGGCAGTTATTTCAACGCCTACAGCGCATTTGCCCGCTGTTTTTTCTCGCCAATTTTCCTATCACCCAGTGATTAACGCTGGCCAAATGCCGCCCCAGATGGGAACCTTTACGCCCACGGAGACGTCCACTCCCCTGCAACCCGCTTAGGTTGGGGACTGGTTTCATCAGCATTTTCGGGCCCGACGGGGTTCGGCTCATGGCCTGATCGCAGCCTTCGGCTTGCATCTCGCTGCTACTCGCGAACACACCAACCGCCGCCAGGACTGGCCGGCAAAAAAGAAGTGTGCTCGCCGACAACACAAGGAGTCCGCCTGTGGCTAAACGCTACGGTAAAGGGCTGTTGGGATGCGCCACCGTGCTCGTCATCCTGGCCCTGCTGATCCACTGGATCGGCATCGACACGATCGCGCGGTATCGCGACGATCTTGGGTTCTACCTGCAAGCGCACCTGGTATTGGTGCTGGCTTCGATGGCGGCGGCGTTGGCCGTGGGCATCCCGGCTGGCATTGCGCTGAGTCGACCGCACCGGGTCGACAAAGCCGAGCGCTTCATGCAGTTCTTCAACGTTGGCAACACCATCCCTCCCCTGGCCGTTCTGGCCATCGCGCTCAGTATCCTGGGCATCGGCGCCGGGCCTGCGATCTTCGCGTTGTTCCTCGCCTCCCTCCTGCCCATCGTGCGTAACACCTACGAGGGCCTGAAAAACGTCCCTGCCTCGCTCAAGGAAGCCGCCACCGGCATCGGCATGACCCCGCGCCAGCAACTGTGGCAGGTGGAGTTGCCCAATGCCGTGCCCATCATCGTCGGTGGTGTACGCGTGGCCCTGGCATTGAACGTGGGCACCGCGCCGCTGGCGTTCCTGATCGGCGCCAACAGCCTGGGCAGCCTGATCTTCCCCGGCATCGCCCTGAATAACCAGCCACAGCTGCTGCTGGGTGCCGCGTGCACCGCACTGCTGGCATTGGTGCTTGATGCGGCGGTGAGTTTCTCCAGCAAACGCTGGCTGGAACGTGGCCTGGCCCAATAAGGATAGGGAACGTATGAAGAAGAGAATCGCCTTGCTGCTGGGCGCGGCCCTGCTGTTCGCAGGATTTGCCCAGGCAGCTGAAAAACCGCTGGTGCGCATCGGCGCGCGGGTATTCACCGAACAGACCGTGCTCGCCGAAATCACCGCGCAATACCTGCGTGCCAACGGCTTCGACGTGCGCGTCACCACCGGGCTTGGCAGCAACATCGCGCGCCAGGCCCAGGAAACCGGCCAGCTCGACCTGATGTGGGAATACACCGGCGTGTCGCTTGTGTCGTACAACCATATCGACGAGCGCATGCCCAGTGCCGAAGCTACCTTCGCCAGGGTGAAGGCACTGGATGCGAAGAAAGACCTGATCTGGCTGACCCCGTCGAAGTTCAGCAACACCTATGCGCTGGGGCTGCCCAAGCAGGTAGCCGAGGCCTACCCGCAAATCAACACCATCAGCGACCTCAACCAGGTGCTGCGTGACGAAAGCCAGCGCACCCACCTGGTGGCGCTGGACACCGAGTTCGCCAACCGCCCCGACGGCCTGGTCGGCCTGCGCGAGATGTACGAGCTGCCGCTGGACCGTCGCAACATCCGCCAGATGGACGGCGGCCTGGTGTACACCGCCATGCGCAACAACCAGGTGTTCGCCGGCCTGGTGTACACCACCGATGGCCGCCTGAACGCCTTCGACCTCAAGCTGCTGGAAGACGACAAGCACTACTTCCCTGACTACACCGCCGCCCCGGTGGTACGCAAGGCCGTGCTCGACGCCAACCCGCAACTGGCCGGCCTGCTCAAGCCGCTTGCCGAGCAGCTGGACGACGAAACCATGCGCCAGCTCAACGCCAAGGTCGACGTCGAGCACCAGAACCCGACCGCCGTTGCCGCCGCGTTCTTGCGTGAGCACCCACTGAACAGCGAGGGCCAGCCATGAACCTGATCGATACCTTCAGCCACCTGGACTGGGCCCAGGTGCTGCAACTGACCTGGCAACACATCATGCTGGTGGGCATCGCGGTAGGCCTGGCGATCCTCGTCGGGGTGCCGCTTGGCATTCTCATGACCCGCTTTCCGGCACTCGCCGGCCCATTGCAGGCCAGCGCCACGGTGCTGCTGACCATCCCTTCGATTGCCCTGTTCGGCCTGTTGCTGCCGTTCTACTCCAAGTTCGGCCAAGGGCTTGGCCCGCTACCGGCCATTACCGCGGTGTTCCTGTACTCGCTGCTGCCGATCATGCGCAACACCTACCTGGCCCTGACCAATGTCGAGCCCGGTATCCGTGAGGCCGCTCGCGGCATCGGCATGACGTTCGGCCAGCGCCTGCGCATGGTCGAACTGCCCATCGCCGTGCCGGTGATCCTTGCCGGCGTACGCACGGCCGTGGTCATGAACATCGGTGTCATGACCATCGCCGCCACCATCGGCGCCGGCGGCCTGGGCGTACTTATCCTCACCTCCATCAGCCGCAGCGACATGTCGATGCTGCTGGTTGGCGCCGTGCTGGTCAGCCTGCTGGCCATCATTGCCGACCTGCTGCTGCAAACCCTGCAACGTGCCCTGACTCCAGAAGGACTGCGCCCATGATCGAACTGAAGAACCTCAGCAAAACCTTCAACGTCAACGGCAAGGACGTCAAAGCCGTCGACTCGGTAAGCCTCACCGTGAATGAAGGCGAGATTTGCGTGTTCCTCGGCCCTTCGGGCTGCGGCAAGAGCACCACGCTGAAAATGATCAACCGCCTGATCACGCCGACCTCGGGGCAGGTGTTCATCAACGGTGAAGACACCACCGGGCTGGACGAAGTGACCCTGCGCCGCCACATCGGCTACGTGATCCAGCAGATCGGCCTGTTCCCCAACATGACCATCGAAGAGAACATCACCGTGGTCCCGCGCCTGCTCGGCTGGGACAAACAGAAATGCCACGAGCGTGCTCGCGAGCTCATGCACATGATCAAGCTGGAGCCCAAGCAGTACTTGCAGCGCTACCCGCGTGAGCTGTCCGGTGGCCAGCAGCAGCGTATCGGCGTGATCCGCGCGCTGGCTGCAGAAGCGCCGGTGCTGCTGATGGACGAGCCGTTCGGCGCGGTCGACCCGATCAACCGCGAAATGATCCAGAACGAGTTCTTCGAGATGCAGCGGGCGTTGAACAAAACCGTGATCATGGTCAGCCACGACATCGACGAGGCGATCAAGCTGGGCGACAAGATTGCCGTCTTCCGTGCCGGCAAGCTGTTGCAGCTGGACCACCCGGACACCCTGCTGGCGCACCCGGCGGACGACTTTGTGAGCAACTTCGTTGGCCAGGACAGCACGCTCAAGCGCCTGCTGCTGGTACGGGCCGAGGATGCGGCAGACAACGCCCCGTCGGTGAGCCCGGAAACGCCCGTGAGCGATGCACTGGAGCTACTGGATGAGCACGACCGCCGCTACGTGGTGGTGACCGATGCACAGAACAAGGCGCTGGGTTATGTGCGCCGGCGTGACATACATCGCCAGCAAGGTACGTGCGGTGACTTCCTGCGGCCGTTCAATGCCACGGCGTCGCATGATGAGCATTTGCGCATCCTGCTGTCGCGCATGTACGAGTTCAACCGGGCGTGGTTGCCTGTGCTGGATGCCGAGCAGGTGTTTCTGGGCGAGGTGACGCAAGAGTCGATTGCGGCTTACCTGAGTTCGGGGCGCTCGCGTGGGGCCAAGACCAGCATTGTCTCGCCGGCAGAGGCGGTGGTTTCGTAATTGCTGGGGGCGCTTTGCGCCCCATCGCCGGCAAGCCAGCTCCCACAGTTACAGTGCAAGCCTTGAAACTGGCTCTGTACTTGTGGGAGCTGGCTTGCCGGCGATGGGCCGCAAAGCGGCCCCGGCAGTCTCTGATCAGAACCCTGAACCTGGCTGCCTGTGCCGGCCTCTTCGCGGGCTCGCCCGCTCCCACTGGGATTTCACAAGCCTTCAGGCTTGCGCTGTACTGTGGGAGCGGGCAAGCCCGCGAAGAGGACTACACAGATGTCAGAACCCTACACTGGCCTGCACATAGAAGGTACGCGGTTCCCCGACATACAAGCCGGCATTGTTGTCGCTGGAGCGGGTGAAATACTGTTTGTCGAACAGGTTCTTTACCCCTGCGGCCAACTTCAGGTTGGACATCTCTGGCCCGAACTCATACCCACCACGGGCATGCCAGGTCACGTAGCCCGGGATATCACCATACTGCCCATCCGCACTCGGCTCGGTGATGTAGTCACCATTGAAACTGCCATCGGCATTGATCCCGGTACCCGGTGCGCGCTGCTTGGACTGGGCGTAGGCATCCAGGTTCCAGGTCCAGCGGTTGACTGCGTAACGCACGCCGGCAGTGGCCACCTGACGTGAGTAGAACGGCAGGTCACGGCCCTTGAAGCCCGGGATCTCACCCTCATAGGTGGCGCGGGTAAAGGTGTACCCACCACTCACCGACAAGCCATCCAGGCGCGGGTCCAGCCCGGCCAGGTCATAGCGCACCGAAGCCTCGATACCTTGGTGCTTGGTCGCCCCGAGGTTGGTCCAGCCCACATCGTTGCTGATGTACTGCAGTTCATCGTCGAAGTCGATGTAGAACGCAGTCAGCTCACCGGCAAAGCCACCGTCGTCATAGCGCGTACCGATTTCGTAGGTCTTGGCCTTTTCCGGCTCCAGGCCATTGGCCGTGCTGTTGCCGGTGCCGCCCTGCCCCAGCTGGAAGTACTGCAGGCTGCCAAACGAGGTTTCGTAGTTGGCGAACACCTTCCACGCGTCGGAGATGTGGTACATCACACTCAGCGCCGGCAGCGGCTCGTTGCTGGTGATGCTGCGCTTTTTCTCCGCTACCGGGCGGTTGTTGGCATCCAGCACCGGGCGGTCGCGCCAGTCGGTGTTGATGTGCTCGAAGCGGATGCCCGGGGTAATGGTCCAGTTGCCCACGTCGATCTTGTCGTCAATGTAGTAGGCGCTGGCCTCGGTGCCGCCGCTACGGTCCTGGAACACGTGGCCGTCGGAAGTCGGGGTCACGGTGGGCACGTTGTCGATCAGCGCCAGGCGGGTCGATTGCTCGCGCATCGCTTCCTTCAGGTAGCGGTAACCCACGCTGACTTCCTGGGTGGTCGGCCCGGCAAAGAAGATACGCGAAACACGCGGCTCAATCGCAAAGGTGTGGTAGTTGCGCGGGTACGACGACAGGGTTTTCATGTCGCGCGCGGCAATGGCACTGCCGCGGAAGCTGTCGGTGTAGTAAGTCAGCACTTCGAACTGGGTGGCATCGTCGAGCTGGCGCTGCCACTTGAACGAAACGTCCTTGCGCCGGCCGGCGAAGTAGTCGTAGTCGCGCACAGACTGATATGGGTTGCTGTCGTACTGGGCCTGGGTCAGGCCACCTGGCATGTCGGCGCGGCCATCGTAGTAGTGGAAGTTGAGCCAGAACTCGTCGACGTCGGTGGGTGCCCAATGTGTCTTGAGGATCACGTCGTCGATGTCATTACCGTTGTTGCTTTCACGGTAACCGTTGCCGTTCACCCCGGTGTACAGCAGCGCCACGCCCATGCCGTTGTCCGCCGTGCCGCCGACGAAGGCCGACTCGGTGTGCTTCCAGCCGCCACGCTGGGAAGTTTCCAGGGTAGTGGACAGCTCCGCCGAGGCCTTTTCCGGAATCGCCCGGGTCACGAAGTTGATCACCCCGCCCACGTTCTGCGGGCCATAGCGTACCGAGCCTGCACCCCGCACCACGTCGATGCTGTCGAGGTTGCCCGAGGAAATCGGCGCCATCGACAACTGCGGCTGCCCATACGGCGCGAAGGCGGCCGGGATGCCGTCGATCAATACGGTGGAGCGCGGCGAAAGGCGCGAGGTCAGGCCGCGCACCCCCACGTTCAGCGACAGGTCACTGCCGCCGGTGCCATTGGAGTCCTGCACCTGCACACCCGGGATGCCACGCAGCACATCGCGCACGTTCATGGTGCCCTTCTCCACCATCGCCTCGCGGCGCACCACGGTGCGCGCGCCAGGGTGGTTCTGCACCACGCTCTGCTGGGCATCGCCCAACCAGTCACCGACTACCTTGATGTCGGTGGGGGCCAGCTCCAGGCTGCCACTGCCCAGGTCCAGGGCAGTCGGCAGCGGCTTTACCACGACGGTGTCCTGGGACATCTCGAAGGTCAGCCCGCTGCCTTGCAGCAACTGTTGCAGGGCCTGCACCGGCGCCAGGTTGCCAGACACCGCCGGGGCCTGCTTGCCAGCCACCAACTCCGGGCTGAAGAACAGTTGCAGGTTGGTCTGCTGGCCAAGCTGGCTCAGCGCCGAACCCAGCGGTTGAGCCTGAATCTGGATGCTATCGCCGGCCTGTGCAGCCTGGCTGTTGACGGCCACGGCACTGACCGCCAGGGCCAGCGCCAAAGCGCGAAAGCGTGGGAAAGGCTTGTTGTTGTTCACGTCGTCGAAACTTCCTGAGTGCGGAATAAACGCCAACCGCGTGCAAATGGAAATGCTTGGCAGTTGCAGCTGGCGAGGAAGACGAACGAGCGAAAAAAAACCTGAATCTATTTCGCAATTATTTCGCGGGAGCCGTCTTCATGGGCTTTGATGGCCACCGGCAGGATGCTCGGCAAGGCCCGCAGCAGCGCGTCGGTGTCGTCGGTGCTGAAGGTGCTGGAAAGGCGCATCTGGGCGACTTTGCCAGGGCTGACCCGCAACGGTTGGCTGCGGTAGCGTGAGGCCTCGGCGACCACCTCGGCCAGGGTGGCGTTGTCGAACACCAGCTTGCCCTGGCGCCAGGCGGTCACGGCGCCAGCATTGACTGCATAAGGTGCGCTCACCACACCTTGTACATCTATATGCGACCCCTGCCCGGCCGTAAGCTGCGCAAGCGACGCCCCTTTGCCCTGCACACGCACCGAGCCTTGCTCCACGGCTACCCGGGTGCTGGCCGGGTCAAGGCGAACGTCAAAGCGGGTGCCGGTCACCGTCACGCGGCCTTGGGCGGTGTCGACCACGAACGGCCTGTCACTGTCGTGGGCGACGCTGAACATCACCTCACCGGCACTCAGGCGGATATGCCGCTGGCCAGCGCTGAAGTCGACCTGTAACTGTGTGCTGCCATTGAGCTCCAGGTGCGAGCCATCCGGCAATTCGACCTGGCGACGCTCATTGAAGGCCGTTTGCAAGCTGCCCTGGTGGTTCAGTTGCTGGTAGTGCCAACCGCCCCATCCCAGGCCCAACGCCAGCAGCGCCACACTGGCGGCCAGCGCCTGACGCACAAAACGCCGACGAGGCAACTGCTGCACCGGGTCCGGCTGGCACAGTGCTTCAAGGCGCTGGCGTGGAATGAGGGTGGCGGCCTGCCACACGCGGCTGAGGTGTTCGTACTCTTCCCGGTGGCGCTCGTCGCTCGCCAACCAGGCGCGCAGCTGTTTCTGCAGCCCGGCATCCCGAGGCGCATCCTGCACGCGGGCAAACCATGCGGCCGCCTGCTCGCGGACGGTATCGGTACCGTGCTGTTTCATCGAAAAGGTCTCCTGACTCTTCATGCCGACACATCCAGGTGCTCACGCAAATGCCGGAGCGTGCGGATCATATACTTTTCGACCATGTTCTTGCTCAACCCCATGCGCTCGGCGATCTCGGCCTGGGTCAGGCCTTCGAGCTTCTGCCAGATGAACACCTGCCGGCAGTTGAGCGGCAACTCGGCCAGCGCCCGCTCGACGCTGTCGGCCAACTCCAGGGCATGCACATAGGCCTCCGGGTCGCCGCTGCCGCTACCGCCCTCGTCGAAAGCGTCCAGCGCCAGGGACTGGCGGCGGTCCTCGCGGCGGAAGCCATCCACGGCAATGTTACGTGCGGTCTGGTGCAGGTAGGCGCGCGGCTGCTCGACCTGCTCACGCGGGTTTTCCAGTACCCGGACGAAGGCATCGTGGGTGAGGTCTTCGGCCTGCTGACGACTGCGCAGTTTGCGCGTCCAGGTACCGATCAGCTCATGGTAATGGTCGAGAAAGCCTTTGTGTCCGGACACGGTCTGGGTCATCAGGGAGGCGGATAAGGGTGCGAATAGTAATGTTTCTCATCAAAACCAGCAAATCCGCCAGTCGGTAACAAAAAATTTATGCGTAATTTCCTGTACGGGGGTACCAGGAAATTGTGGCCATAAATATGAACACTTGAGGCCCTTTCGCGGGCACGCCCGCTCCCACGGAAAGCCCGCGATGCCTGTGGGAGCGGGCGTGCCCGCGAAGGGGCCAACGCGATCTATTCCACAATTTTTTACGCTTGAAACACCGTGGGGAACATCAGCCGGTCACATGGGTCGGTTATTCAAATGGCTGGTCGTCGATCCACGTCGATCACGCCCGGATTACCTGTTGATTCTGCATTCTTCACGCCCTAAAGTGCGCGCCGAACGTCCATGCTGGAAACGATCCATCCGGCTCAAGTACTGAGTAGGCGAACCAAAGTGGGGATACGGAGGACGTTCAGTTTGCAGCCACTTAAATTTTCAGTTTGCCCATGGAGTCCCTGAGCATGTCGATCCAGGTCGAAGACTATTTCGCGCGTGACACCTTCCAGAAAATGAAGGCGTTCGCCGACAAGCAGGAAACCCCGTTCGTACTCATCGATACCCAGATGATCAGCCAGGCCTATGACGACCTGCGCGCCGGTTTCGAATTCGCCAAGGTCTACTACGCGGTCAAGGCCAACCCGGCCGTCGAAATCATCGACCTGCTCAAAGAGAAAGGTTCGAGCTTCGACATCGCCTCGATCTACGAACTGGACAAAGTGCTGGGCCGTGGCGTCAGCGCCGACCGCATCAGCTACGGCAACACCATCAAGAAGTCCAAGGACATCCGCTACTTCTACGAGAAAGGCGTGCGCCTGTACGCCACCGACTCGGAAGCCGACCTGCGCAACATCGCCAAGGCCGCACCGGGCTCGAAAGTGTATGTGCGTATCCTGACCGAAGGCTCCACCACGGCCGACTGGCCACTGTCCCGTAAATTCGGTTGCCAGACCGACATGGCCATGGACCTGCTGATCCTTGCCCGCGACCTGGGCCTGGTGCCTTACGGCATCTCCTTCCACGTGGGTTCGCAGCAGCGCGACATCAGCGTGTGGGACGCCGCCATCGCCAAGGTCAAGGTAATCTTCGAGCGCCTGAAGGAAGAAGACGGCATCGAGCTGAAGCTGATCAACATGGGTGGCGGCTTCCCGGCCAACTACATCACCCGTACCAACAGCCTGGAAACCTACGCCGAAGAGATCATCCGCTTCCTGAAGGAAGACTTCGGTGACGAGCTGCCGGAAATCATCCTGGAGCCAGGCCGTTCGCTGATCGCCAACGCCGGTATCCTGGTCAGCGAAGTGGTGCTGGTTGCGCGCAAGTCGCGTACTGCCGTCGAGCGCTGGATCTACACCGACGTGGGCAAGTTCTCCGGCCTGATCGAAACCATGGACGAAGCCATCAAGTTCCCGATCTGGACCGAGAAGAAAGGCGAAGCCGAAGAAGTGGTCATCGCAGGCCCGACCTGCGACAGCGCAGACATCATGTACGAGAACTACAAGTACGGCCTGCCGCTGAACCTGGCCATCGGTGACCGCCTGTACTGGCTGTCCACCGGTGCCTACACCACCAGCTACAGCGCAGTGGAGTTCAACGGCTTCCCGCCGCTGAAGGCCTACTACCTGTAACTGAAAAAGGGGCGAAAGCCCCTTTTTTCATTGCTCGCCAACAGCCGAAGTGTCGATCCACTCCAGCAGGAAATCACCGGGCTGCGCGTCTTCGGTTTCCAGCATACGGAGTTGCAGCCCAGGCTCGGAGTGGTATCGGGTAACTGTCTTGTGGGGCGAAATGGAGAAAAAGTCAGACCATGAGCTGGCACTCCTTTTCACCCTGGAAGTGGTGCCTACTCGGTCGTTAGCCGAGACAAAACGCGAATCCAGCGTTTGCAACTGGATGCCGTACAACCGCGAATGTTCGAAGCTGACGTTCTGGTTGACGATACGGAACGCAGGTACTGGCCATGGCAGCAGTTCGCTTGCCTCTTGCAGGGCATTGCCACCCGCACCGGTTATCTGCTTACCCGACTCGGTGTGTATCTCATACGCAACATCCCCGCCGATTGCAGGATGCTCCCAGGCAATAAGGGTGAAAACCTCACCCGCTACATCGTCTTCGACAACCTGCATGAACCCACTGTCGTTGATACAGATCGGGCAAATGTGGTCCTCTCTAATCAACCACAAGCGCACCTGTGCTTCGTCTTTGATCAGGTTTTTCATAAACGTTTCCTCACGCTCTCGACGGCTGATGTTGCCGACAGGCGGAAAGTAAACGTGGCGCAACCATGATCGCAGTTACAACTCCTTCCCCGTGGCCCTCTACTGGCCCCATCGGCATAAGCTGGCTTGCCGGCGGGGCCAATGCAGCCAACCTCAGGCTTGGCGGCGCT
Organism: Pseudomonas sp. NPDC008258; assembly: GCF_042956345.1. Lineage (NCBI taxonomy): Bacteria > Pseudomonadati > Pseudomonadota > Gammaproteobacteria > Pseudomonadales > Pseudomonadaceae > Pseudomonas > Pseudomonas sp. NPDC008258. The sequence goes on along the minus strand of NZ_JBIBGE010000001.1, from coordinate 197,804 downwards.
CGATTTCCTCGGCATACCGAACGGCAAAGGCCATGAACAACGGCCCCGCACCTTGCAAGGTCACCAGGGCAGCGCGCAGGAAGTTCATGTTGCCTTCTACCCGCGCCCGCTCCAGCCATGGCGCAGCCTCCGCCACCTGCCCACGCTCGAACAGCACCAGTGCCAGGCTGAACATGCCGCGAAAATCCCCCGCCTCAGCCGAGCGCCGATACCAGCGCACCGCCCGCGCCGGGCTGGGTGCCGTGGCAATGCCCTGTTCCAGGTAGCGCCCATACAGGTTCATCGACTTGGCGTGCCCCATTTGAGCAGCCTTCTCGTAACACATCAGTGCCTGCGCCTGGTTGGCCGGCACCCCGCGACCGGTGGCCAGCAGGTTCCCCAGGTTGTACAGGCCCCAGTCCAGGCCGGCATCCGCTGCGCGGGCATAGTGCACAGCGGCCTGCGCCAGGCTCACCTCACCGCCCCAGCCATGCTCCAGGCAACGCCCGAGCATGTTGTGCGCCATGGCACTGCCACCTTGTGCGGCAATGCCGAACCAACGCCGGGCCACGGTGGCATCTTCCTGGATACCGCGCCCATCCAGCAGGATCTGCCCGAGCAACAACTGCGCCTCGACCGCGCCCTGCCCCGCCGCGGCCAGGATTGCCTGGGCGGCCTTGCCGGGGCTTTCTTCAAGCATGGCCTGCAAGCCGGCCACATCCACCACTTCCTCACGTCGCAACAGGTAAGACACGGTTCAGACCTCGGCCCAGCGGCGCAGCAGGTTGTGGTAGGTGCCGGTCAGTTGCAGCAACGACGGGTGGTCGGGCACATCGGCGGTCAGTTGCTGGATGGCGTTATCCATCTCGAACAGCAGCGCACGCTGGCTGTCCTCGCGCACCAGGCTTTGGGTCCAGAAGAACGCGGCATAGCGCTGGCCACGTGTCACCGGGTTGACCTTGTGCAGGCTGGTGCCGGGGTACAGCACCAGGTCACCGGCGGCCAGCTTGATCTGCTGCACGCCATAGGTGTCCTGAATCACCAGTTCACCGCCGTCGTAGCTGTCCGGGTCGCTGAGAAACAGCGTGGAAGACAGGTCGGTACGCACGCGCTCCGGGCTGCCCTTGGGCTGGCGCAGGGCGTTGTCGATGTGGAAACCGAAGTTGCCGCCTTCGCGGTAGCAGTTGATCAGCGGCGGGAACACCTTGTGCGGCAGGGCGGCCGACATGAAGCGCGGGGTTTTCCACAGGCGGTCGATCAGCGCTGTGCCGATTTCCTTGGCCAACGGGTGCCCTTCTGGCAACTGCAGGTTGTGTTTGGCCTTGGCCGACTGGTAACCGGCAGTCACTTTGCCATCGGCCCAGTCAGCCTGCTCCAGCGCCTCGCGGATACGGGCCAGTTCATCGCCATCGAACAGGCCGGGGATGTGAAGCAGCATGGGAGCGGCACCGTCAGGAATTGTAAAGGGCCAATGATATTGATTCCCTTTTACGCTTCACAAGCCCCGTTCGCCGCTTTAGACGTTTCAGCGTGAAAAAACTGTAAAGGCAAATTGTAAAGAATGTAAATTCTTCACGAATGGTAACGAATCTCAATTGTTAGTCACAATTGCTTACATTAAGATCCGCCGCCTCAACACCTTGGGGAAGGTCCTTAGCAATGCGCCAGTCCGTACCATCTGCAGTGAGTTCACCACGCCTGATCGTGTCTGCCATCGGTGTCGCCCTTAGCGCCACGTCGGTCTACGCCGCCGATCCTGCCGCCAACAGCGCAGTCACCCTCGACGCCACCAGCGTCAATGGCAAGGCTGAACAGTCCAGCACCGATTACAAGGTCGAGAAGGCCTCCTCGCAGAAGTACACCGCGCCGCTGGTGGACACTCCACGCTCGGTCACCGTGATCCCGCAGCAAGTGATCAAGGACACCAACGCCCTGACCCTGCAGGATGCCCTGCGTACCGTGCCTGGCATTACCATGGGTGCTGGTGAAGGCGGTAACCCGCAAGGCGACCGCCCGTTCATCCGCGGCTTCGATTCGCAAAGCGACACCATGATCGATGGCGTACGTGACACTGGCGCGCAAACCCGCGAAATTTTCGCCGTGGAGTCGGTCGAGGTCAGCAAAGGCCCGAACTCGGCCATGGGTGGCCGCGGTTCTGCTGGCGGCAGCATCAACCTGGTCAGCAAAAAAGCACACCTGGGCAACGACCTGAATGGCGCCTACACCTGGGGCTCCGACCAGACCCAGCGCTACACCTTCGATGGCAACTACCAGTTCAGCGACACCGTAGCCGGCCGACTGAACCTCATGACCCACGAAAGCAACGTTGCCGGCCGTGACAAGGTCAACTACGACCGCTGGGGTATCGCGCCTTCCATGGCCTTTGGCCTGGGCACACCAACCCGTGTGAACCTCGACTTCTATCACGTTGAAAGCGATGACCTGCCGGATTCGGGCATTCCCTACGGCTACTCGGTGGGCAAGACCCACACCGCAGCCAGCCCTGACAAGCCTACCGACGGCGGCGATAGCAGCAACTTCTACGGCCTGACCGGTCGCGACTTCCGCAAGACCCGCAGCGACATCGGCACCATCACGGTCGAGCACGACCTCAGCGACTCGCTGACCATCAAGAACACCCTGCGCCACGGCAACAGCATGCAGGACTACGTTCTGACCCAGCCCGACGACAGTGCTGGCAACGTGATCAACGATGGCGTATGGCGCCGCGCCAACACCCGTGTGGGCAACACCGCCACCACCACCAACCAGACCGACCTGTTTGGCGAGTTCGTGCTGGGCGGCTTCAAGAACAGCTTCTCCACTGGCGTGGAATTCACCCATGAAGACGCTGACCGGCAGACCTACACCGTTTCGCCAAACAGCAAGATCAGCACCTGCACCGGGCCGAGCAATGGTGGCAGCTGCACCTCGCTGAGCAACCCGAACCCGGATGATGCCTGGACCGGTACCATCGCCCGCAACTACGCCGGCACCGACACCAGCAGCACCACCCGCGCGCTGTACATGTTCGACACCATCGAACTCGACCCGCAATGGCTGCTGAACGTTGGCCTGCGCTATGACCACTTCACCACCAAGTTCCGCACCTACGACGCAGCGGGCAACACCACCGTAACCAGCGGTGTAGCCAACAAAGGTGAAGACACCAGCGAATTCGTCACCGGCCAGATCGGCCTGGTGTGGAAGCCTGCGGACAACGGCAGCATTTACGTTTCGTACGCGACCTCGGCGACCCCGCCTGGCTCGATGCTGGGTGAAGGTACTGACGGCAACCCGGTGACCACCGCCACCGTTAAAAATGACCTGAAACCGGAAGAGACCACCAACTACGAAATCGGTACCAAGTGGGATCTGCTGGACCAGCGCCTGTCGCTGACCGCCGCCATCTTCCGTACCGAGAAGGAAAACACCCGCGTTCTGACCGACCTCAATACCTATGAAAACGCCGGCAAGACCCGCGTGGACGGTATCGAACTGTCGGCCTCCGGGAAACTCACCGACAAGTGGCAAGTGTTTGCCGGCTATAGCTACCTGGACAGCGAGCAGGTCGATGGCGGCAAGGTGCTGACCAACGGCCAATACGTGGATGTACCCACTAACGGCAACGAACTGGGCAACACGCCGAAGAACACCTTCAGCCTGTGGAACACCTACGCGGTCACCGACAAGCTTACCTTCGGTGCAGGTGCCTTCTACGTTGACAAGGTCTGGGGCAGCGTTGCCAATTCGACGTATGTACCGTCCTACTGGCGCTACGATGCAATGGCCAGCTACAAGCTGACCAAGAACATCGACCTGCAGTTGAACGTACAGAACCTCACCAACGAGACGTACTACGACAAGGCCTACTCGACCCACTTCGCCAACCAGGCGGCCGGTCGTACTACCCTGCTGACCACCAGCTTCCACTTCTAACGAAAGACCGCCAAGCCCCGTTCATTCCATTGAGCGGGGCTTTTGTGTATCAAGGCATAATGCACGCCGCGCAGGTAGCGGCCGCAACACAAGGTGAGAGATGTGGTGAAGAAGACGCTGTTCCAATTGCACTGGTTCTTTGGCATCACCGCTGGCCTGGTGCTGGCCTTGATGGGCATTACCGGGGCGCTGTACTCGTTCCAGGAAGAACTGCTCCGAGCGTTCAATGCCGATGTGCTCAAGGTAGAAGTGCGCGCCGAAGGCGTGCTGCCGCCCGCCGAGCTGGTCCAGCGCGTCGAGGCCCAGCAACACGACAAGGTGTCGATGCTGTGGGTCGACGTTCGCGAAGGCAATGCCGCACGGATCTTCTTTATGCCAGCACCCGGCGAGCGCCGTGGCACGCTGCGTTATGCCGACCCGTACACCGGTGAACTCAAGGGCGAAGTAGCCGGGCAAGACTTCTTCAACCTCATGCTTACCCTGCACCGCTTCCTGGCCATGGGCGACACCGGCCGGCAGATCACCGGTGCCTGTACCCTGATGCTGGTGTTCTTCTGCCTCTCCGGCCTGTACCTGCGCTGGCCGCGCAAAGCGCTGGACTGGCGCACCTGGCTGACCTTCGACTGGGCCAAGAAAGGCCGCGCCTTCAACTGGGACCTGCACGCTGTAGCCGGTACCTGGTGCCTGCTGTTCTATCTTCTGTTCGCCCTGACCGGGCTATTCTGGTCCTACGAATGGTACCGCGAAGGCCTGAACAAACTGCTGGCCGACGCGCCGGCCGCTGGCCAGCAACAAAAACGCGGCGAAGGCCGTGGCCGTCACGGGCCCCAGCAGGTCGACAAGAACGCCCCGCCGCTGGTGGTCGACTATGACGCCATCTGGGCCAACCTCAAGCAAGCCGCAGGGCCAGGCCTTGCCGCCTACAACCTGCGCCTGCCACCGGTTGGCGGCCAGCCGGCCAACCTGTTCTACCTGCTGGACAACGCCGACCACCCACGCGCCTTCAACACCCTGATGCTGGACCCGGCCACCGGCCAGGTGAAAAAGCACGACCGCTACACCGACAAATCCTTCAAGGCCCAGCTGCTGCAGAGCGTCTACGCCCTGCACGTCGGCGAATACTTCGGCCTGCCAGGGCGCATCATCGTCACCATCGCCAGCCTGACCATGCCGCTGTTCTTCGTCACCGGCTGGCTGCTCTACCTTGACCGCCGCCGCAAGAAGCGCCAGGTGCGTGCAGCCCGTGGCAACGTCGCCAGCAGCAACGGCAGCGGCGACAGCTGGCTGATCGGTTTCGCCAGCCAAAGCGGCTTTGCCGAACAGCTGGCCTGGCAAAGTGCCGGCCAGTTGCAGGCCGCCGGCCTGCCGGTGCAGGTACGGGCACTGGCCGAACTGCGTGAAGACGACCTGCGCCAGGCCCGCCGTGCGTTGTTCGTGGTCAGTACGTTTGGCGACGGCGAAGCACCCGACAGCGCCCGAGCCTTCGAGCGCAAGGTGCTCGGCCAGCCATGGGCACTGAACAACCTCAGCTACGCCCTGCTCGCCCTCGGCGACCGCCAATACCCGCACTTCTGCGGCTTCGCCCGCCGCTTGCAGGCGTGGCTGGGTGAGCGCGGTGCCAGCAGCGCATTCAGCCCGGTAGAAGTGGACAATGCCGACCAAGCCGCGCTGCAGCAGTGGCAGCAGGAACTGGCGCAATTGACCGGTGCCCAACCGGTGGCCGCTTGGCAGCCGCCAAGCTTTGGCAACTGGTCGCTGGTGCGCCGCGAGCTGTTGAACCCGGGCAGCCAGGGTCAGCCGGTGTACCTGCTGGGCTTGCAACCGCAAGAGCCTGCCAGCTGGGAGGCTGGCGACCTGGTAGAGATCCTGCCACTCAATGGGCAGCCACGCGTTGACGCGTTCCTGAACGGCATGGCACTGGACGCCGGGGCCAAGGTGCAGGTCAATGGCCTTGGCGAAACCCTCGCCCAGGCCCTCGCAGGTCGCCAATTGCCAGGCCGTCGTGATCACCTGATCGGCTTGCAGCCGCAGGCGCTGGTAGATGCGCTGGCACCGATCGGCGGCCGCGAATACTCGATCGCTTCCATTGCCAGCGATGGCGTACTGGAGCTGATCGTTCGCCAGGAACGCCACGCGGATGGCAACCTCGGCCTGGGTTCGGGCTGGCTGACCGAATACCTGCCGCTGAACGGCACACTGAGCCTGCGCCTGCGGCGTAACAGCGGGTTCCACCTGCCGGAGACGGCTGCACCGATGATCCTGATCGGTAACGGCACGGGCCTGGCCGGCCTGCGCAGCCTGATCCGCGCACGGGTCAATGCCGGCGAGCAGCGTAACTGGCTGCTGTTTGGCGAGCGCAACCGGGCGCATGACTTGCTGTGTGGCGATGAGCTGCAAGGCTGGCTGGACAGCGGTGATCTGGCACGTCTGGACCTTGCGTTCTCGCGGGATCAGGCCGAGAAGCTGTATGTGCAGGATGTGTTGCTGCAACAGGCTGATGAGTTCAAGCGCTGGGTTGCAGATGGCGCCTGTGTGTATGTGTGTGGCAGCCTGCAAGGGATGGCAGCCGGGGTGGATGCAGCGCTCAATGGCATGCTGGGTGAAGCCGCTGTGCAGCAGCTGATCGAGGATGGGCGGTATCGGCGAGATGTGTACTGACCTTTAATTGATGTAGTCAGCACTGGCCCTATCGCCGGCAAGCCAGCTCCCACAGGTACTGCACAAGTCTTCAGGCCTGTGCAGTACCTGTGGGAGCTGGCTTGCCGGCGATAGGGCCGGTCCTGCTGTCAGTGCAGCTCGAAGGTATCGGCATCCAGGTTGGCCGGGAACTTGGCCCGGTAGGCCGCCAGCTCCGCCGCACTCAACACCGCAGTGAACACCCCGTCCGCCTCCCCGGCACTGAGCAGGCTCTCGCCCTGGAAGTCCAGCACCTGGCTGTCCCCCGAATAGGCAAAGCCTTTGCCATCCGTACCCACCCGGTTCACCGCCGCCACATAGCACAGGTTCTCGATCCCCCGCGCCGGCAACAGCCGGTTCCAGTGCTGGCGTCGCGCAGCTGGCCAGTTGGCGGTGTACAGCAGCAGGTCTGTATCCTGGGCATCGCGGCTCCACACCGGGAAGCGCAGGTCGTAGCAGATCAGCGGGCGAATCCGCCAGCCCTTGAGCTCGAACTGCACCTGGCGCTCGCCGGGGGTGTAGTGCTTGTGCTCACCGGCCATGCGGAACAGGTGGCGTTTGTCGTAGTGCAGGATTTCGCCATCCGGGCGCGCCCACAACAGGCGGTTACGGTGGCTGCCATCTGCAGCCTGGATGATCACGCTCCCGGTAATCACCGCGTTGCACTTTTTCGCCTGGGCCTTCAGCCATTTGTAGGTCGGGCCGTTCTCCGGCTCGCACAGGCTTTCCGACTGCATCGAAAAGCCGGTAGTGAACATTTCCGGCAGGATCACCAGGTCTACTTCACCCACCTGCTCCAGCAGCACCTCGAAGTGCGCGTAGTTGGCCTCGCGGTCGTGCCAGGCCAAGGTGGTTTGCACCAGGGCGACTTTCAGGTTCGGCAAGGTACTCAGATCGCGCATAGTCGTTCCGCTGCCTGACGCAGCGTCTCCTCACGTTTGGCAAAGCACAGGCGCACCAGGCGTTGCTCGGGGATGGGTTGCTGGTAGAACACCGACACCGGGATGGTCGCCACCCCGTGCTCGCGGGTGAGCCACAGCGACATCTCGACATCGTTCAGGTCGGGGCGGATCTGCGAGTAGTCCACCAACTGGAAATAGGTGCCCGTCGTACGGGTAAAGTTGAAACGTGAGCCTTCGAGTAAACCGCAGAACAGGTCGCGCTTGGCCTGGTAGAACGCCGGCAGCTCATCGATGTGCTCGGGGTGCTCGGCCATGAAGTCGGCCAGCGCGCACTGCAACGGCGTCACGCCGCAGAAGTTCACGTATTGGTGCACCTTGCGCAGCTCGGCGCTCAGCGCCGGGGGTGCGATCACGTAGCCGGTCTTCCAGCCGGTCACGTGGTAGGTCTTGCCGAACGAGCTGACCACGAAGGCGCGTTGATACAGCTGCTCATGGGCCAGCACGCTGGCGTGGCGCACACCGTCGTACACCAGGTGCTCGTAGACTTCATCGCTGACCAGGTAGATATCGCGGTCGGCAACAAGCTTTGCCAACTGGTCAAGGTCTTCGCGGGTGATCAGCGCGCCGCTGGGGTTGTGCGGCGAGTTGAGGATGACCATGCGCGTGCGCGGGCTCAGGGCATCGCTGAACTTCTGCCAGTCGATACGGAAGTCGCCGTCGCTCAGTTGCACATGCACGCAGCGACCACCGGCCAGCTCCACCGACGGTTCATAGCTGTCGTAGCAAGGGTCGAAGACGATCACCTCGTCACCAGCATGCACCACTGCCTGAATGGCACAGAAAATTGCCTCGGTTGCACCGGGGGTGATGGTCACTTCCTGGTCGGCATCCACCTGTGCGCCATACAGCCGCGCCACCTTGGCCGCTACCTGCTGGCGCAGGGCCGGCAGGCCGGTCATCGGCGAATACTGGTTATGCCCGGCGGCCACGTGCCGGCCCACTGCATCTAGCAGGGCCTGGGGGCCGTTGAAGTCAGGGAAACCCTGGGACAGGTTGAGCGCGCCGGTCTGCACGGCGAGCTGGGACATGGTGGTAAAGATGGTCGTGCCGACATTCGGCAGTTTGCTGCGGATCATGGAGCCCTCTTTCCTGGGGTGTATCCGGCACGGGGTGGAGTCCGAGCATAGCGGATCGAGCGGTCAGGAAAAAGGTTGAAACAATAGGGGATTGCGCTGGATCAAAGGGCCTCTTCGCGGGCTTGCCCGCTCCCACAGGTCCTCCACAGGTTTCAATAGCTGTGCAGTACTTGTGGGAGCGGGCAAGCCCGCGAAGAAGCAGACGCGGAATCAGCGCTTGTCGCGGCGCTTCTTCTCGGCCTTCTTGTGGTGCGACATCAAGCGGCGCTTCTTGTTGACCTGGCGGTCGGTGAGGGTGTTCTTCTTGCCCTCGTACGGGTTCTCACCGCCCTTGTACTCGATGCGGATCGGCGTACCGACCAGCTTCAGCACCCGGCGGTAGGTGTTTTCCAGGTAACGCGAGTACGACTTGGGAATGCTCTCGGTCTGGTTGCCGTGGATCACGATCAGCGGCGGGTTGGCACCACCGAGGTGGGCATAACGCAGCTTGATGCGGCGGCCGTTGACCAGCGGTGGCTGGTGCTCGCTCACAGCATCTTCGAGGATCTGCGTCAGGCGGCTGGTTGGCCAACGGGTAACAGCCGACGTGAACGCGGCCTGCACCGACTTGTACAGGTTGCCCACGCCAGTGCCGTGCAGGGCGGAAATGAAGTGGATGTCGGCGAAGTCGACAAAGAACAGCCGGCGCTCCAGCTCGGTCTTCACGTAGGCGCGCTCGCCCGGCTCCATGCCGTCCCACTTGTTCAAGGCAATAACGATGGCTCGGCCTGCTTCCAGGGCAAAGCCCAGCAGGTTCAGGTCATGGTCAACCACGCCTTCACGGGCATCCATGACGAAGATCACCACGTTGGCGTCCTTGATCGCCTGCAGCGTCTTCACCACCGAGAACTTTTCGACTTCTTCGTGGATCTTGCCGCGCTTGCGCACGCCGGCGGTGTCGATGAAGGTGTACTTCTCGCCATCGCGCTCGAACGGGATATAGATACTGTCACGGGTGGTGCCCGGCTGGTCGTAGACCACCACGCGCTCTTCGCCGAGCATGCGGTTGACCAGGGTCGATTTACCCACGTTCGGGCGACCAATGATGGCGATCTTGATGCCATCTTTCTCGCTCGGGCCGGGGATGCGAACCGCTTCCTCGCCTTCGGCGACTTCCTGGTCCAGGGCCTCTTCCTCTGCGTCGCGAGGAATATGACCCAGTACGCTTTCCATCAGCGCGTTGATGCCGCGGCCCTGGGAGCCTGCCACCGGAATGGCATTGCCCATGCCCAGCGGCGAGAACTCGGCGCGGGCGACGTCGGCGTCGATGTTGTCGATCTTGTTGGCGACCAGAATCGCCGACTTGTTGCGCTTGCGCAGGTGCTCGGCAATCATCTGGTCGGCGGCGGTCATGCCGGCGCGGGCATCGACCAGGAACAGCACATAGTCGGCTTCTTCGATGGCCATGAGCGACTGCTCGGCCATCTTCTCGTCCATGCCTACTTCGTCACCGGTGATACCGCCAGTGTCGATCAGGATGAAGGAACGACCCTGCCAGCTGGCATCGCCATACTGGCGGTCACGGGTCAGGCCCGACAGGTCACCCACGATGGCATCGCGGGTTTTGGTCAGGCGGTTGAACATGGTGGATTTGCCGACGTTCGGGCGGCCCACCAGGGCGATTACGGGAACCATCGGCTCTCCACTCTTGAATTCTTGAAAATGCAAAGGCCGCTGCAAGGCAGCGGCCGGAGTACGGGCGGCGTGTCCTACGCCGCGGCTTGAAGCCCGCCAAGGCTTCAAGCATAGCTTCAGCGGATGGTCAGTGCCTCGAGCTTGCCGCTGTTGCCGAAGACGTAGATGGTGTCGCCGACCACAAGTGGGCGGGCGCGCAGGCCATCGCTGTCGATACGTTCGCGGCCCACGAAGCGGCCATCCACCTGGCTCAGCAGGTGCAGGTAACCCTCGAAGTCACCCACTGCAACGTAGCTGCTGAACACTTCAGGCGCGGTCAACTGGCGACGAGCCATGCTGTCGTTGCTCCACAGGGCGCTGGAGGAGCGTTCATCCACGCCTTCCACGGTACCCGATGCTTCGCTGACGTAGACGTTACCGAAGCCCTGGGCCACGCCCACATAGCTGGAGGCATCGCGCTGCCACAGCTCGCGGCCGCTTTCCAGGTCCAGGCCCGCTACACGGCCCTGGTAGGTGCTGACGTACAGGGTACCACCAGACAGCAGCAAGCCGCCGTCGATATCAACCACACGGTCCAGCTCGGAGCGGCCTTTAGGGATGGCCACACGGCTTTCCCACACTGGCACGCCGTTGTTGATGTCCACCGCCACCACCTTGCCGGTGGACAGGCCGGCGACGGCCAGGCGGTTGGTGGCGATCGGTGCACCGGTGCCACGCAGGGTCAGCACGGCCGGGGAGTTTTCGTAGATCCAGCGGCGGTCGCCCGTGGCGGCATCCAGGCCGATCAGGCGGTCGTCCTGGGTCTGCACTACCACTACGTCACCGTTGTTGGCAGGCGGGGCCAGCACTTCGCTGGTCACGCGCGAGCGCCAACGCTCTTCACCGGTGCTGGAATCCAGGGCAATGACTTCACCCTTGAGGGTACCGAGCATGACCAGGCCGTAGCCCACGCCAACAGCGCCGGAAACCTGCAGCTCCAGGTCCTTCTTCCACACCACGTCGCCGGTGATGCGGTCGAGGGCGAAGACTTCGCCGTTGACGTCGGAAGCGTAGATACGGTCGTTCTCGATGGCCGGTACCAGGGTGTTGTAGGTTTCACCCTGGCCGTCACCGATCGAACGGCTCCACTGCTTCTTCAGCACCACTTCCTCGGTGAACTTGGTCAGCTCGGCCGGGGGCAGTTCCTTCTTGCTGTTGCTGCTGCAACCTGCGGCCAATACGGCCAGGGTCAGCACTGCTGCATGTTTCCAACCGATCACTTACGCGTCCCCTTTAGCCAGGTCATCCAGCTTCAATTGCAGGCCACCGACCGCCGCCTCATCAGACAGCGCAGCCTTGGCTTTCTCGTAAGCAGTGTGTGCGTCGTCGGCACGACCCAGCTGTACCAGCAGGTCGCCCTTCAACTCTTCACGGCTGGCCAGGAAGGCTTTGTCGGCGTCGCCGTCGAGCAGCTTGAGGGCATCCTCGGCCTTGTTCTGAGCGGCCAGCACACGCGCCAGACGCTGGCGCGAAATCTCGCCCAGGGTCACGTCGGCCGGCTTGTCCAGCACGCTTTTCAGCTCGGCAGCGGCGTCGTCGAGCTTGCCGCTCTCGACCGCGACCTTGGCCACGAACAGGCTACCGTACTGGGCGTAGGCAGTGCCGCCGAACTCGCTCTTGAGCTTGCCGGCCAGTTCCGCAACCTTGGTGGCGTCTGGCTGGCCAGTCGGCGTCAGGCTGGTCTCAAGCAATGCCTGATACAGCTGCGAGGCACCTTGCGACTGGTTGTTCTGGTACTTGTGCCAGGTATTCCAGCCCAACACCACCACGCCCGCCAGCAAGGCGCCGGTCAGCAGCGGCTTGCCGTTACGGTTCCACCAGTCCTTGACCCCTGCCAGGTCATCATCATCGGTACTCGACACCCCAATACTCCTTTTCGCCTATTCGCTTGTTGAACCGCGTTACGCCTGCGCGATCGCGGTTTCCAGGTGCCCTGCAAGAGCATCCCAGGCAATGTTCTGTTGTTCGCCCTGGCCACGCAGGGGCTTCAAGCCGATTTCTTGCTTGGCCAGTTCGTCGTCACCGAGGATCAGGGCGAACAGCGCGCCGCTCTTGTCGGCTTTCTTGAACTGGCTCTTGAAGCTGCCGCCACCGGCATTCACCGCCAGGCGCAGGCCCGGCAGGCGGTCACGCAAGCCCTCGGACAGGCGCAGCCCCGCCAGCTCGGCCTGCTCGCCGAAGGCACACAGGTAAACGTCGATCTGGCGGCTGATGGACTCCGGCACCTTGCCGAGGGTTTCCAGCAGCAGGATCAGGCGCTCGATACCCATGGCGAAGCCAACGCCCGTGGTCGGTTTGCCGCCCATCTGCTCGACCAGGCCGTCGTAGCGGCCACCGGCGCACACGGTACCCTGGGCGCCGAGCTTGTCGGTGACCCACTCGAATACGGTCTTGCTGTAGTAGTCCAGGCCACGCACCAGCTTGGTGTTGATCACGAACGGAATACCGGCGGCGTCCAGGCGGGCCTTGAGGCCCTCGAAGTGCACGCGGGACTCTTCGTCCAGGTAGTCTTCCAGCCTTGGTGCGCCAACCAGCACCGCCTGGGTGTTCTGGTCCTTGCTGTCGAGGATACGCAGCGGGTTGCTCTTGAGGCGGCGCTGGCTGTCTTCGTCCAGTTGCTCCAGGCGCGCCGAGAGGAACTCGACCAGCGCGTCACGGTAGCGTGCGCGGGCTTCGCTGGTACCCAGGCTGTTGAGCTCCAGCTTGACGGCGTCCTGGATACCCAGCAGGCCCCACAGGCGCCAGGTGAGCATGATCAGCTCGGCATCGATGTCCGGGCCGTCCAGGTTGAACACTTCCACGCCAATCTGGTGGAACTGGCGGTAGCGGCCCTTCTGCGGGCGCTCGTGGCGGAACATCTGGCCGATGTACCACAGTTTCTGCACCTGGCCGTTGCCGGTGATGCCATGCTCCAGCACGGCACGCACGCAGGCGGCGGTGCCTTCGGGGCGCAGGGTCAGCGAGTCGCCGTTGCGGTCCTCGAAGGTGTACATCTCTTTTTCGACGATATCGGTCACTTCACCGATCGAGCGTTTGAACAGCTCGGTGAACTCGACGATCGGCGTGCGGATCTGGCTGTACCCGTAGGTGTCCAGCAGGCCGGCCACGGTGCCTTCGAAGTAGCGCCACAGTGGCGACTGTTCTGGCAGGATGTCGTTCATGCCACGGATGGCTTGCAGCGATTTGCTCACGAATAGTCCTTACGAATTCTGTGTGTCAGCCACGGGCGATCAGCGCCGCGTCGGCTTCGGCCTTTTCGGCCGCTTTCTGGCGGATGAGCTTTTCCAGCTCATCGACCAGGTTGTCATTGGTCAGTTTCTGCGCCGGCTTGCCGTCGATGTAGATCAGGTTTGGCGTGCCGCCGGTCAAGCCTACATGGGCTTCCTTGGCTTCACCCGGGCCGTTGACCACGCAACCGATCACCGCCACGTCCAGCGGCACCAGCAGGTCTTCCAGGCGCCCTTCCAGCTCGTTCATGGTCTTGACCACATCGAAGTTCTGCCGCGAGCAGCTCGGGCAGGCGATGAAGTTGATGCCACGCGAGCGCAGGTGCAGCGACTTGAGGATGTCGTAGCCGACTTTCACTTCTTCGACCGGGTCGGCCGCCAGCGAGATACGGATGGTATCGCCAATGCCTTCGGCCAGCAGCATACCGAGGCCGACGGCGGATTTCACCGTCCCCGAACGCAGACCACCGGCTTCGGTGATGCCCAGGTGCAGCGGCTGTACGATCTGCCTGGCCAACAGGCGGTAGGCTTCGACGGCCATGAACACGTCGGAGGCCTTCACGCTGACCTTGAAGTCCTGGAAGTCCAGGCGGTCGAGGTGTTCGACATGGCGCAAGGCCGACTCGACCAGCGCAGCCGGGGTCGGTTCGCCGTACTTTTTCTGCAGGTCTTTTTCCAGCGAGCCGGCATTGACGCCGATGCGGATCGGGATGCCACGGTCGCGGGCGGCATCGACCACGGCGCGTACACGGTCTTCACGGCCGATGTTGCCCGGGTTGATACGCAGGCAGTCAACGCCCAGTTCGGCCACGCGCAGGGCGATCTTGTAGTCGAAGTGGATGTCTGCGACCAGCGGCACGCTGACCAGTTGCTTGATCTTGCCAAACGCCTCGGCCGCGTCCATGTCCGGCACCGAAACACGCACGATGTCCACGCCGGCATCGACCAGGCGCTGGATCTGCCCGACGGTGGCGGCTACATCGTTGGTGTCGGTGTTGGTCATGCTCTGCACCGCGATGGGCGCATCACCACCCACCGGCACATTGCCGACCCAGATTTTGCGGGATTCGCGACGTTTGATCGGAGATTCGCCGTGCATGACTTACTGTCCCAACTTCAGGCGAGCGGTCTCGCCACTGGTGAACGGGGCAACATCGACGGCCTGGCCGTTGTAGCTGACCTGGGCGCCACGGGCAAAGCCCAGGCGTACCGCAAATGGCGGCTTGCCGGTCAGTTCGAGGTTGTCCCCCTTGCGCTTGATGGCGCTGAACAGCACCTTGCCGTTGCCGTCGCTGACCTGGGTCCAGCAATCGGCGACGAACTGGATGGAGACCTTGGCACTGCCGGCAGGCACTGCGGCTGGCTCGGCGGCGGCCACGGCTGCAGCCGGCGCTGCGGGCGCAACTGCGGCCGGTGCCGGGGTAGCCGGTACTACCGGGGCAGGCGCAACAGCCGGTGTGCTGGCAGCAGGTTGCGCGGGTGCCGGGGCTGGCGCTGCGGCAACCGTTGGCGCCGGGCTGGCAGGCGCCTGGTCGGCAACAGCGGCAGGCTGCCCGGCAGTGCCCTGCTCCAGGGCCAGCGGCGCGCTTTCGGGCTGCTGGCCAGCGGTGACGGCCTGGTCTTCAGGCTCATCAAGCGGGTGAATCTGGGTGGTGCCGTCGGCGCTTTCGACTTCGACATGCTCCAGGGCCATCTTGGCCAGGTCCTTGCCACGCAAGCTACCCTGGTCCTGCCACCAGACAAAACCACCACCCACCACAGCCACCAGCAACAGCAGGCTGACGCCACGCAGTATGTTGTGCGAGAGGCGTACCGGCTCTTCGATACGGCCCAGCGAGTGCACTTCGCTGCCTTTGGCGTGGGTACCGGTGTAGCGGTCGAAAGCCTCTACCAGGGCGGCCTGGTCGAGCTCCATCAATTTGGCATAGGCGCGGATGTAGCCACGGGCAAAGGTATGCCCGGGCAGCTTGTCGAAGGCGCCGGTTTCCACGTGGTTCAACGAACTGACAGTGAGGTTGAGCTTGCGGGCCACCTCGGCTTGAGACCAGTCCCGTTTCTCACGGGCCAGGCGCAAAAGCTCACCGGGGTTCTGGCCAGGCGCTACTGCTACTTCGGGATGCGCGGCGTTCATCGTTGCTCCGACAGGTATTGCTGATATTCCGGCGTACCGGGATAAAGTCGTTGTAATTGCTGGCCCATCTCGGCCAGTGTGCCCTGCTCGTCGAACACCCGGGCAAGGCGACTGCCCAGCAGCAGGCTACGGGCATCGTGGTCGCTCAACTGGCTGAAACGATCGTAGTAGTCCCGGGCCGGCACATAATGCCTGTTTTCGTAGGACAACTCAGCCATTTCCAACAAGGCTTTTGGTTGCCGCTGGTTGAGTTGCAACGCTTTGTGCAGATACGCATGCGCCTGATCGCGGCGTTCGAGCTTCAGGGCGGTCAGGCCCAGGTTCTCGTACACGCGTGAGCGCTCAGGATACAGGGTATCGCCACTGGCCAGGCGAAACATCTGCTCGGCTTCGGCAAATCGCCCCTGAGCATAAAGGAAACTGCCGTAATTGTTGCGAATTCGCGTGTCGCCAGCGCGGGCCTGCAACGCCTTGTGGAAGTGTGCTTCGGCCAGAGCCGGCTCACCTTCGGCCTGGAATACCAGCGCCAGGGCGGCGTGCGCATCGGCATCACGGCTATCCAGGGCCAGGGCCTTGCCCAGCGGCGCCTTGGCCTGCTCGATCAAACCCTGTTGCAAATACCCCAGGCCAAGCTGCACATAAGCCCGCCCCGCCTCCATCCTGCCCTGGCGGCTGGCCAGAGGGTCGCCGGCGCCGCCCGACACACAGCCGGCCAGCAGCAAAAGCGCAAGGATCGACAGCGCGGCGCGCAGGCTCATGGGCAGTTTCCGGTCAGTGGCTGGCGGCGCTGTCTTGCAGCTCGACGTCTGCAGAAAGCTGACGCACGGCAATGTAGCGCTCACTGCGGCGGGTGCGGTCGTTGACCTGGCCAACCAGCTGCCCACAGGCGGCATCGATATCGTCACCGCGGGTAGTACGGGTGGTAACGTTGAAACCACCGTGGTGCAGCAGGTCCTGGAAGCGACGAATGGCGTTGTTGCTCGGCCGCTCATAGCCCGAATGCGGGAACGGGTTGAACGGGATCAGGTTGATCTTGCACGGTACGTCGCGCAGCAACTCGATCATTTGCGCAGCATGCTCAGGCTGGTCGTTGACGTCCTTGAGCAGGGTGTATTCAACCGTGAGCACACGCTTGCCGCCCAGGGTCGACATGTAGCCCATGCACGATTCCAGCAGCACCTTCAGCGGGTACTTCTTGTTGATCGGCACCAGCTTGTTGCGCAGTTCGTCGTTCGGTGCGTGCAGCGACAGGGCCAGCGACACGTCGATGTGTTTGGCCAGTTCGTCGATCATCGGCACCACGCCCGAGGTGGACAGGGTGACGCGACGCTTGGAAATGCCATAGCCAAGGTCATCCATCATGATTTTCATGGCGGCGATGACGTTGTCGAAGTTCAGCAAGGGCTCGCCCATGCCCATCATCACCACGTTGGTAATCGCGCGGTCGACTTTGGCAGGAACGGTCCCGAAGGATTTGTTGGCAAGCCACACCTGGCCGATCACTTCGGCGGCAGTGAGGTTGCTGTTGAAGCCTTGCTTGCCGGTGGAGCAGAAACTGCAGTCCAGGGCACAGCCGGCTTGCGACGATACGCACAAGGTGCCGCGGTCGTCGGTAGGAATGTAGACGGTTTCGACGCAACTGCCGGAGGCAACGCGGATCACCCACTTGCGGGTGCCGTCGGCGGAAATGTCTTCACTGACCACTTCCGGTGGGCGAATCTCGGCAACGGCCTCGAGCTTTTCGCGCAAGACCTTGCCTACGTTGGTCATGGCCGCAAAGTCGGACACGCCAAAATGGTGAATCCATTTCATCACCTGGCCGGCACGGAAGCGTTTTTCCCCGATTGAGTCGAAGAATTGTTCCATTTCCGGCTGGGTCAGACCCAACAGGTTGATTTTGCCAGTAGATGTCGTCATGGATTCACCCTCACCCGTAAGCTTTCGCTTAGCGAGTGGTTACCTCGGTAGCAGCGAAGAAGTAAGCGATTTCGCGAGCAGCAGCAGCTTCGGAGTCCGAACCGTGAACGGCGTTGGCGTCGATCGACTCGGCGAAGTCAGCACGGATGGTGCCGGCAGCAGCTTCTTTAGGGTTGGTAGCGCCCATCAGCTCACGGTTCAGAGCGATGGCGTTTTCGCCTTCCAGAACCTGAACAACAACCGGGCCGGAAGTCATGAAGGCAACCAGGTCACCGAAGAAGCCGCGAGCGCTGTGCTCAGCGTAGAAGCCTTCAGCTTCGGCTTTGGACAGTTGCTTGATTTTCGAGGCAACGATTTTCAGGCCGGCTTCTTCGAAGCGAGTGGTGATCTTGCCGATGACGTTTTTGGCAACTGCGTCAGGCTTGATGATCGAGAAAGTACGTTGAACAGCCATGGAAAACTCCAGAATATGAGTGACACGAAAAATTAAACCCGCGAATTATACGCGGGTTCCGGGGGATTGCCTAACCTGCAAGTGACGCTTAGTCGGCTTCGTCGATCCAGGCAGCCTGGATGGCCTCAAGCACTTTCTCACCGCCGCGTGACGGATCGTCGCTGAATTCTGGCAATGCCAGCACCCAGCGGTGCAGGTCCACGAAATTCACATAACGAGGATCGACCTCAGGCTTGCTTTCTGCAAGCTGGATTGCGATCTCAAGTACATCAACCCATTTCAGACTCATGTACAGGCCCTCAGTGCGGTGCTTCGGCAGCGTGGTTCAGCGAATACTTGGGGATCTCGATGGTCAGGTCTTCGTCGGCGACCACCACCTGGCAACCCAGGCGCGACTGCGCCTCCAGGCCCCAGGCCTTGTCCAGCATGTCCTCTTCCAGCTCGTCGGCTTCTTCAAGGGAGTCGAAACCCTTGCGCACGATGCAGTGGCACGTGGTGCAGGCCTTGACGCCGCCGCAGGCGCTTTCCATCTCGATGTGATGGTCGTGGGCCAGCTCCAGGATGTTGGTCCCGGTCGGCACCTCCACGGTCAGCCCCTCTGGGCAGAACTTCTCATGCGGCAGGAATGTCACCAGCGGCATCGGTTACTCCTCGATCTCATTCAGGTTGCGCCCGGCCAGTGCGGCTTTGACCGTCGAATCAAGGCGACGGGCGGCAAATGCGTCGGTCACCTGCGACAGACGCTTGGTCTGTTGCTCGATGGCTGCGCCATCGGTGCCGGCCAGCAAATCACGTAGTTCTTGCATCTGGAACTCAATGGCGTCGCGCTCGTCGCTGCTGAGCAAGCGTTCGCCGTCGGCGTCCAGGGCGCCCTGTACCGCTTCGAGCAGGCGCTCGCCGTCCACCTGGTGCTCACGCAACTGGCGGGCCTGCTTGTCGGAACCTGCGTGTTCGAAGGAGTCCTTGAGCATGCGGGCGATCTCGCCGTCGGTCAGGCCGTAGGACGGCTTGACCTGGATGCTGGCTTCCACGCCCGAGCCCAGTTCGCGGGCAGCAACGCTGAGCAGGCCGTCGGCATCCACCTGGAAGGTGACGCGAATTTTCGCAGCGCCGGCAACCATGGCCGGAATGCCGCGCAGCTCGAAGCGTGCCAGCGAGCGGCAGTCGCTGATCAGCTCGCGCTCGCCCTGCAGGACGTGGATCATCATGGCCGACTGGCCATCTTTATAAGTGGTGAACTCTTGCGCACGCGCCACCGGAATGGTCGTGTTGCGCGGGATCACCTTTTCCATCAGCCCGCCCATGGTCTCAAGACCAAGCGACAGCGGAATGACATCAAGCAGCAGCAGCTCGCCACCTTCGCGGCGGTTACCGGCCAGGGTGTCGGCCTGAATGGCAGCGCCAATGGCCACCACCTGGTCAGGGTCGATCGAGGTCATCGGGGTACGGCCAAACAGCGTACCCACGGCATCACGCACCCGCGGAACCCGGGTAGAACCGCCGACCATGACCACGGCACTGACTTCTTCAAGCTCCACGCCACTGTCGCGCACGGCGCGGCGGCAGGCCTTGAGACTGCGGGCAACCAATGGCTCGATCATGGCTTCGAAGGCAGCACGGCTCAGTTCGCCCTGCCAGGCGCCATGGCTCACGCCGACCACGTCGGCGTCTGTCAGGGCTTCCTTGGCGGCGCATGCTGTTTGCAGCAATGCACGCTGGGTAGCCGGGTCCAGGTCGGACGACAGGCCAGCCTGCTCGATGATCCAGCCGGCAATGGCGTGGTCGAAATCGTCACCGCCCAGGGCGGTGTCGCCACCGGTGGCAAGCACTTCGAACACGCCAGCGGTCAGGCGCAGGATGGAGATATCGAAGGTACCGCCGCCCAGGTCATAGATGGCCACCACGCCTTCGGCGTTCTGGTCCAGGCCATAGGCCACGGCGGCTGCGGTCGGTTCGTTGAGCAGCCGCAACACGTTCAGGCCAGCCAGGCGCGCAGCGTCCTTGGTGGCCTGGCGCTGGGCGTCGTCGAAATAGGCAGGTACGGTGATTACCGCGCCTACCAGCTCGCCACCCAGGGTCGCTTCGGCGCGTTCGCGCAGCACCTTGAGGATATCGGCAGACACTTCTACCGGGCTTTTCGGCCCCTGCACGGTGTCGATGAATGGCATATGCGATTCACCGCCAACAAAGCGGTAAGGCAGCTGCTCACCCAGCTGCTTGACGTCAGCCAGGCCACGCCCCATCAGGCGCTTGACCGACAGCACGGTGTTCAACGGGTCGCTGGAGGCGGCATCACGCGCAGCCTGCCCCACTTCGTTGCGCCCTTCGAGGTAGCGCACCGCGGACGGCAGAATGACGTTACCCTGCGCGTCAGGCAGGGGCTCGCTACGGCCGCTGCGCAGTGCAGCGACCAGAGAGTTGGTGGTACCCAGGTCGATCCCCACCGCCAGGCGGCGCTGGTGCGGCTGAGGGCTTTGACCGGGTTCGGCAATCTGCAGTAGGGCCATGCTTATCTGAATACCTTAGGCGTCATCACGGGCGACACCGGGTTAATCGTCGAGGCGCTCTTCCAGTTGGCGCACTTCTTGGGCGAGCTTGTCGAGGAATTGCATGCGGCGCATCAGGCGCTCGGCCTTCTCGCGTTCGCCTGGGGCATCCCAGCACGCGGCAAAGTCCTCGTTCAGTGTGTCCTGGGCAACCTTCAGGCGCTTCTTGAACACACCAACACCATCAAGGTCGGCTTCGTCCTGCAACTCTTCGAGCTCTTCACGCCACTGCATCTGCTGCAACAGGAAGTCCGGGTCGTGGACCGTGACTTCCTGGGGTACTTCATGGCCGCTGATGGCCAGCAGGTAGCGGGCGCGACGCGGCGCACTGCGCAGCGTCTGGTAGGCATCGTTGAGGGCTGCGGACTTTTCCAGCGCCACGCGCTGCTCACGTTCGGAGGCGTCGGCAAAGCGGTCAGGATGGACTTCGCGGGCCAGCTCGCGGTAGCGAGTGGCCAGCTTGTCGAGGTCCAGGCGGAAGCTTGGCTGGAGGTCAAACAATGCGTAATGACAAGGAGTACCCACAGCCAGCCTCAAACGTTGAAGCTTTCGCCGCAGCCACATTCACCGCGCACGTTGGGGTTGTTGAACTTGAAGCCTTCGTTCAACCCTTCCTTGACGAAATCCAGTTCGGTGCCGTCGAGATAGACCAGGCTCTTGGGATCGATGATCACCTTCACGCCGTGGTTCTCGAACACCGTGTCTTCGTCCGCCAGTTCGTCGACGAACTCCAGCACGTAGGCCAGGCCCGAGCAACCGGTGGTGCGCACGCCCAGGCGAATGCCCTCACCCTTGCCGCGCCCGTCGAGGGAGCGGCGAATGTGGTTGGCGGCGGCTTCTGTCATGCTGATAGCCATCAGGACTCCTTACCTTGCAACAGGCGACTTAGATCAAGCCTTTCTTCTGCTTGTAATCGCGTACGGCTGCCTTGATGGCATCCTCGGCGAGTACCGAGCAGTGGATCTTGACCGGCGGCAACGCCAGTTCTTCGGCCAGCTGGGTGTTCTTGATGGTTTCGGCTTCGTCCAGGGTCTTGCCCTTCATCCACTCGGTGGCGAGGGAGCTGGAAGCGATGGCCGAACCGCAGCCGTAGGTCTTGAACTTGGCGTCTTCGATAACGCCCTGCTCGTTGACCTTGATTTGCAGACGCATCACGTCACCGCACGCCGGGGCGCCGACCATGCCGGTACCGACATCCGGGTCCTCGGCATTCATCTTGCCGACGTTGCGTGGGTTTTCGTAGTGGTCGATGACCTTTTCGCTGTATGCCATGGTGCTATTCCTTCCTCATCAGGGGAGCCGCTCTTGCCGGCGACTGCTTAGTGGGCGGCCCACTCGATCTTGGAGATGTCGACGCCGTCTTTGTACATGTCCCACAGCGGCGACAGTTCACGCAGTTTGTTGACCGCTTCGCAGACTTTCTGCGCGGCGTAGTCGACTTCTTCTTCGCTGGTGAAGCGGCCGAAGGAGAAGCGGATCGAGCTGTGCGCCAGCTCGTCGTTGCGGCCCAGGGCGCGCAGTACGTACGACGGCTCAAGCGACGCGGAGGTGCAGGCCGAACCGGACGATACGGCGATGTCCTTCAGCGACATCAGCAGCGATTCGCCTTCGACGTAGTTGAAGCTCAGGTTCAGGTTGTGCGGCACGCGGGCAGTCTGGCTGCCGTTGACGTACAGCTCTTCAAGGTTGGAGACCTGCTTGAAGAAGCGGTCGCTCAGGGCCTTGATGCGCACGTTTTCCGCGGCCATTTCCTGCTTGGCAATGGCGAAGGCTTCGCCCATGCCGACGATCTGGTGGGTCGGCAGGGTGCCCGAACGCATGCCGCGCTCATGGCCACCGCCGTGAATGATGGCTTCCAGGCGCACGCGCGGCTTGCGGCTGACGTACAGCGCGCCAATGCCTTTCGGGCCGTAGACCTTGTGCGCCGAGAACGACATCAGGTCGACCTTCAGCTTTTGCACGTCGATTTCGACCTTGCCGGCCGACTGGGCAGCGTCGACATGGAACAGCACGCCACGCGAACGGGTCAGTTCACCGATGGCGGCGATGTCGTTGATCGAGCCGACTTCGTTGTTCACGTGCATCAGCGAGACCAGGATGGTGTCGTCGCGCAGTACGGCTTCGACCATGGCCGGGGTGACGATGCCGTCTTCGCCTGGCTCAAGGTAGGTGACTTCGAAACCTTCACGCTCCAGCTGGCGAGCGGTATCCAGGACCGCCTTGTGCTCGATCTTGGAGGTGATGATGTGCTTGCCCTTGGTCTGATAGAAGTGCGCGACACCTTTCAGCGCGAGGTTGTCGGACTCGGTAGCACCGCTGGTCCAGACGATTTCACGCGGGTCGGCGTTGATCAGCTCGGCAACCTGGCGACGGCCGTTCTCGACCGCTTCCTCGGCCTTCCAGCCGAAGACGTGGGAGCGCGAGGCCGGGTTACCGAAGTTCCCGTCGACCAGCAGGCAGTCGGCCATCTTCTGGGCCACACGTGGGTCGACCGGGGTGGTCGCGGAGTAATCGAGGTAGATCGGCAACTTCATTTGTCTCTCCTATCAGGCGGTGGCGTCGCTCATCGTCCCAGGGGGATCAATCGACGGCGGACGTCTCAATCTTGTCCAGCTGGGCGGTTCGGCCTGCGACACGACGCAGGTCCTGGCGCTGGGCGACTTCCTGCACCTCACGGCGCATGACGAGGTCGGCCAGGCTGATGCCGCTGAGGAATTCATGGATCTGCTGGCTGAGGTCGCACCACAGGTGGTGGGTCAGGCAGGTATCACCGGCATGGCAGTCCCCGAGGCCCTGGCAACGGGTAGCATCGACCGATTCATTGACCGCATCGATGACCTGCGCCACCTGGATGGTTTCCATGCCGCGCGACAGCTGGTAACCACCGCCTGGACCACGCACGCTGGAAACCAGGCTGCTGCGGCGCAGCTTGGCGAACAGCTGTTCCAGATAAGAGAGGGAAATGCCCTGGCGCTCGGAAATGTCGGCCAAAGACACCGGCCCATGCTGCGCGTGCAACGCCAGGTCAAGCATGGCGGTCACGGCGTATCGGCCTTTGGTAGTCAGTCGCATGGCTATTGGGTACCACGGGAGTTTCGGGATGTGTGCGAGTATGCGATTCCCGAGCATTTAAGTCAACTATTAGACCTAGTGCTTTAGTCGGGTTTGCATCGGGGAGGCGGGCGCGATTGTAGCAGACGAGGGGCGTGAGCACACGCCCCGTATGTCACTATGATTTCAGTGCGGCGCAATCAATGCGACTGAGTGTCGCGCTGAGCCGCCTGGGCAACCTCGGTAAAGTCGTCTTCAGGCAGGGCCGGCAGCTCCTTGGCGCAATAGTCGCTACCCATCTTGGTCAGGGCGCCACACATCCCCTCCAGCCGCTCGTCGACCGCTTGCAGGTGGTCGAGCATCTGGCCGATGGCACGCGCCACCGGGTCGGGCATGTCGCCGCTGACGCCATACGCATCGAAGCCGATCTTCTCGGCCATGGCCTTGCGCTTGGCCTCGACTTCATTGTCTTCGCTCTTGACGATGATCCGCCCAGGGATGCCCACCGCCGTGGCACCGGCCGGAACGGCCTTGGTCACCACCGCATTGGAGCCGATCTTGGCACCGGCACCGACGGTGAACGGGCCCAGTACCTTGGCCCCCGCCCCTACCACCACGCCGTTTTCCAGGGTGGGGTGACGCTTGCCCTTGTTCCAGCTGGTGCCACCCAGGGTCACGCCCTGGTAAAGGGTGACGTCGTCGCCGATTTCGGCGGTTTCGCCAATAACGATGCCCATGCCATGGTCAATAAAGAAGCGACGACCGATGGTGGCACCGGGGTGGATCTCGATACCGGTCATCCAGCGGCCGAAGTTCGACACCAGCCGGGCCAGCCACTTGAAATCGCGCTTCCACAGGGCGTTACCCAGGCGGTGCAGCCAGATAGCGTGCATGCCGGGGTAGCAGGTGAGCACCTCGAAGGCATTGCGCGCAGCCGGGTCACGGTGGAATACGCTTTGAATATCTTCACGCAGGCGTTCGAACATCTGTCAGTCCTTCCGTTTATGCGGCTCGCCCCGGACCACTTTCTGGGTCTCGGTGAGGATGCCGCGCAAAATGCTCATTTCCGAACGCTCGACCGCCACCCGCCCGTACAGCCGGCGCAGGCGCGGCATCAGGTGCTTGGGCTTTTCAGGGTCGAGGAAGCCGATACCCACCAGGGTTTTTTCCAGGTGGTCGTAGAACAGCTCCATTTCGTCCATGGTCGCCAGCTCGCTGGCGTCAACCTTCTCGACTTTCGGCGCTTCACCGGCGGCCAGCCAGGCCATGCGCACCTCGTAGGCGAGCACCTGCACTGCGGCCGCCAGGTTCAGCGAGCTGAAGTCGGGGTTGGAGGGAATGTGCACGTGGAAGTGACATCGCTGCAGTTCTTCGTTGGTCAGGCCAGCGTGTTCGCGCCCGAACACCAGGGCGATTTCTTCGCCACCGCTGGCATGCTCCACCGCCTTGGCACCGCATTCACGCGGGCCGATCAACGGCCAGGGAATGCTGCGCTCGCGGGCGCTGGTGCCCATCACCAGGTTGCAGCCGACCAGCGCCTGTTCAAGGCTGTCGACCACCAGGGCGTTGGCCAGCACATCGTCGGCGCCCGAGGCTCGGGCACTGGCATCCTCGGCGGGGAATTCTTTTGGCTGCACCAGCACCAGGCGCGACAAGCCCATGTTTTTCATGGCACGCGCAGCGCCGCCGATGTTGCCGGGGTGGCTGGTATTGACCAGAACAACACGAATATTTTGCAGCAAGGTGTTGTGCTCACAGATGCAGGAATCAGGGCCTTCGATCTTACAGAACCGACGGACGTAACGCCATGAAAGCAAATGTGACACTTCTGCCGCCAAAGTTTTCTGCTAGAATGGCCGGCTTTCTTCTTTAACATCTCCAGGTGACCCGCCCATGCAGCCTATGCTGAATATCGCCCTGCGCGCCGCTCGCAGCGCCAGTGAACTGATTTTCCGCTCCATCGAACGCCTGGATAGCATCAAGGTGGACGAGAAAGAGGCTAAGGACTACGTTTCCGAAGTTGATCGTGCCGCCGAGCAAAAAATCGTCGACGCGCTGCGCAAGGCCTACCCGAACCACTCCATCCAGGGCGAAGAAACCGGCCTGCACGCGGGTAGCGGCGAAGAAGGCAAGGATTACCTGTGGATCATCGACCCGCTGGACGGCACCACCAACTTCCTGCGTGGCATCCCGCACTTCGCCGTCAGCATCGCCTGCAAATACCGTGGTCGCCTTGAACACGCCGTAGTGCTCGACCCGGTCCGCCAGGAAGAATTCACCGCCAGCCGTGGCCGTGGCGCCCAACTCAATGGCCGTCGCCTGCGCGTCAGCTCGCGCACCAGCCTGGAAGGCGCCCTGCTGGGTACCGGCTTCCCGTTCCGTGACGGCCAGATGGCTGACATGGACAACTACCTGGGCATGTTCCGCGCCCTGACTGGCCAGACCGCCGGCATCCGCCGCGCCGGCTCCGCCAGCCTGGACCTGGCCTACGTGGCCGCTGGCCGTTTCGACGCCTTCTGGGAGTCGGGCCTGTCCGAGTGGGACATGGCAGCCGGCGTGCTGCTGATCCAGGAAGCCGGTGGCCTGGTGAGCGACTTCAACGGTGGCCACGACTTCCTCGACAAGGGCCACATCGTTGCAGGCAACATCAAGTGCTTCAAGGCCGTGCTGACTGCTATCCAGCCGCACCTGCCAGAGAGCATGAAGCGCTAAGCGCGGATTGCCAGAACGCAAAAAGCACCCCTCGGGGTGCTTTTTTTGTGCCTGACAGTTTTGCACTACCTGTACCGGCCTCTTCGCGGGCTTGCCCGCTCCCACAGGGATGGCACTAACCTGAAGGACAGCGCTTTACCTGTGGGAGCGGGCAAGCCCGCGAAGAGGCCCGCTCAGGCAACATCAATCACTGGCCAGCTTCACTCAGGATCAGCTTGCCATTCTTGTCCAGCGGAATGGTCGACCCCGGCTCACGGTCCATTTTCACCTTGCCGACCTGGTCGCCGATGGAATAGGTCACGTTGTAACCCACCACCTTCTCGCTGATGTCATTGACTGTGTTGCAGCGGGTTTGCGTGGTAGTGTAGGTGTCACGCTGCTGCATGCCTTCCTGCACCTTGTTGCCGGCATAACCACCACCGACCGCACCGGCCACGGTGGCGATCTTCTTGCCGGTACCACCACCAATCTGGTTACCCAGCAGGCCGCCAGCAATGGCGCCCACCACGGTACCGGCGATCTGGTGCTGGTCCTTGACCGGTGCCTGGCGCGTCACGGCGACGTCCTTGCACACTTCACGCGGGGTTTTCACTTGCTGCTTGATCGGCTGCACGTCGGTGACCTGGGCGTACTCAGGCCCCTTGTTGACCAAGCTGTAGGTCGCCACAGCACCTCCGGCAGTAACACCGACAGCACCCAGTACCGCACCCACCAGCATTGATTTGTTCACGTGAACCTCCTGATCGTACCAGCGGGCATCAACCCGCGCTTCTCCCAGCCTTGGAGCAAAAAAAAAGGCGCGAGTTCAATACTCGCGCCTTTTGCACCGCCAGGCGGTGATGGACTAGCCCTTACGGACGGTCATCCACACCTTCTGCCTTGGTCGGCGGGATCAGGTCTTCGCTGTTCAGGTTCAGCCAGATCAGTACCACGTTGGCGATGTAGATCGACGAGTAGGTACCGGCCATGACGCCGATGAACAGCGCCAGCGAGAAGCCGAACAGGTTGTCACCACCAAAGAACAGCAGTGCAGCAATGGCCAGCAAGGTCGAAACCGAGGTGGCGATGGTACGCAGCAGGGTCTGGGTGGTGGAAACGTTGATGTTCTCGATCAGCGAGGCCTTGCGCATCACGCGGAAGTTTTCACGCACCCGGTCGAACACGACGATGGTGTCGTTCAGCGAGTAACCGATGATCGCCAGCACCGCCGCCAGCACCGTCAGGTCGAAGGTGATCTGGAAGAACGACAGGATACCCAGGGTAACCACCACGTCGTGGATCAGCGAGATGATCGCACCCACGGCGAACTTCCACTGGAAGCGGAAGGCCAGGTAGATAAGGATGCCGCCCAGCGCCAGGAGCATGCCCATGCCACCCTGGTCACGCAGCTCTTCACCCACCTGCGGGCCGACGAACTCGACACGCTTGAGCGTGGCAGGGTTGTCACCGCCCGCCTTCTGCAGCGCGGCAGCGACCTTGTTGCCCAGCTGCGGGTCATCACCCGGCATACGCACCAGCAGGTCGGTGGTAGCGCCAAAGCTTTGCACCACGGCTTCGTGGAAGCCGGAGTCGACCAGCTCGGCACGCACCGCCTTGAGGTCGGCCGGGCGCTCGTAGGTCAGCTCGATCAGCGTACCGCCGGTGAAGTCCAGGCCGAAGTTCAGGCCTTTCTGCCACCAGCTGAACAGCGCCAGCACGGTGAGGAGCACGGTAATGGCGAACGCAACGTTGCGCACGCCCATGAAGTTGATGGTTTTCATCGCAGCTCCCTCAAACCCACAGCTTCTTGATGTCACGCCCGCCACAGGTCAGGTTGACCATTGCGCGGGTCACCATGACGGCGGTGAACATCGAGGTGAAAATCCCGAGGGACATGGTGACCGCAAAGCCCTTGACCGGGCCGGTACCCATGGCGAACAGGATGCCGCCGACCAGCAGACTGGTCAGGTTGGCGTCGATGATCGCGGTATAGGCGCGGTTGAAACCTTCGTGGATGGCGCGCTGTACCGACATGCCGGCCTTCAGCTCTTCGCGGATACGCGAGAAGATCAGCACGTTGGCGTCCACCGCCATACCCATGGTCAACACGATACCGGCAATACCCGGCAGGGTCAGGGTGGCGCCCAGCAGCGACATCAATGCCAGCAGCAGCACCATGTTGCCCGCCAGGGCGATGGTGGCGATCACGCCGAAGCCGCGGTAGATGGCGATGATGAACAGCGAGACGAACAGCATGCCCCACAGCGACGCATCGATACCCTTGGTGATGTTGTCGGCACCCAGGCTTGGACCAATGGTACGTTCTTCAGCGAAGTACATCGGCGCGGCCAGACCACCGGCACGCAGCAGCAGGGCCAGCTCGGACGATTCACCCTGGCCGTTCAGGCCGGTGATGCGGAACTGGCTGCCCAGCGGCGACTGGATGGTCGCCAGGCTGATGATCTTCTTCTCTTCCACGAAGCTTTGTACGGCAACGTCCTTCTCGACGCCGTCGACGGTCTGCTTGACGTAGCGGGTGACCGGCTTCTGCTCGATGAAGATCACCGCCATGCTGCGGCCAACGTTGCTGCGGGTAGCGCGGCTCATCAGCTCGCCACCGTGACCATCCAGACGGATGTTCACCTGTGGGCGGCCGTGCTCGTCGAAGCTGGCCTGGGCGTCGGTTACCTGGTCACCGGTGATGATCAGGCCGCGCTCTACCGGGGCGGAGCGGCCGCCTTCGCGGAACTCGAACACCTCGGTAGTGGCTTTGGACGCGCCCGGCTCGGCACCGAAGCGGAACTCCAGGTTGGCGGTTTTACCGAGGATACGCTTGGCTTCGGCAGTGTCCTGCACGCCTGGCAACTCGACCACGATGCGGTTGGCGCCCTGGCGCTGCACCAGCGGCTCGGCCACGCCCAGCTCGTTGACACGGTTGCGGACGGTGGTGAGGTTCTGCTTGATCGAGTATTCGCGGATCTCGGCAACTTTGGCCTGGGTCAGCGCCAGACGCAGCACCGCAAGCTCGTTGCGCTCGGTGGTGGTCAGGTCGAAGTCATTGAAATTCTTGCGGATCAGGGCTCGTGCCTGTTCGCGGGTAGCATCGTCGGCGAAGCCCAGCATGATGCCGCCATCCTGCTGAGGCAGGCTGCGGTAGCGGACGCGCTCTTTGCGCAGCAAGGTCTTGACCTCGCCTTCGTAGACTTTCATGCGGGCCGTCATGGCCTTGTCCATGTCCACTTCCAGCAGGAAGTGCACACCACCGGACAGGTCCAGGCCCAGCTTCATCGGGCTTGCACCCAGGTTGCGCAGCCATTGCGGGGTAGTCTGGGCCAGGTTCAGGGCCACGACGTAATCATCGCCCAGTGCCTTGCGCACTACATCCTTGGCTGGCAGCTGGTCTTCCTGATTGGTCAGGCGGATCAGCCCGCTGCCCTTCTCACCCAGGCTTGCGCCCTTGACGGCAATCTTGGCATCGACCAGCGCCTTGCTGACGCGATCGAGGTCGGCCTGGTTCACCTGCAGCGCCGAGCTGGCACCGCTGATCTGCACCGCCGGGTCATCCGGGTAGAGGTTGGGAGCGGAATAAATGAAACCGACCACCAGTACCAGCACGATCAGTGCATATTTCCACAGAGGGTATTTGTTCAGCATCACGCCGCCCGTTCAAGACGCGGGGCGCGTTGCGCGCCCCGACTGGAAAATAAAACCGGTAACTCAGATAGCCTTGAGCGTACCTTTTGGCAGGGTTGCCGCGATGGCACCCTTCTGGAACTTCAGTTCGACAGTGTCGGACACTTCCAGTACCACGAAGTCATCGGAAACCTTGACGATCTTGCCGGCGATGCCGCCGTTGGTGACAACTTCGTCACCTTTCTGCAAGTTGCCCAGCAGGTTTTTCTGCTCTTTGGCACGCTTGGCCTGCGGGCGCCAGATCATCAGGTAGAAGATGACCAGGAAACCGACCAGGAAAATCCACTCGAAGCCGGTACCGGCTGGGCCGGCGGCGGGTGCTGCTGCGTCCGCGTATGCGGCGGGGATCAAGAAGCTCATTGGGCACTCCTAATGTAATTTTCTAATAATGTGTGCGAACAGTCAGTCCAGGGGCGGAACGGGAAGCCCGCGCTTGGCGTAGAAGGCGTCGACAAAGGCGGCCAATTTACCCTGTTGAATAGCCTCGCGTAAACCGGCCATCAAGCGCTGGTAATGGCGCAAGTTGTGGATGGTATTCAGCATGCTGCTCAGCATTTCGCCGCACTTGTCCAGGTGATGCAGATAGGCGCGGGAGAAGTTGGTGCAGGTGTAGCAGTCACAGGTCGGATCCAGCGGCGATTCATCGTGGCGATGGAACGCGTTGCGGATCTTGATCACCCCTGTATCGACGAACAGATGGCCGTTGCGCGCGTTACGCGTCGGCATCACGCAGTCGAACATGTCGACGCCGCGGCGCACACCCTCAACGAGATCTTCCGGTTTGCCTACCCCCATAAGGTAACGAGGTTTGTCAGCAGGCATCTGGCCCGGCAGGTAATCCAGCACCTTGATCATTTCGTGCTTGGGTTCGCCCACCGACAGGCCGCCGATGGCCAGGCCGTCAAAGCCGATGTTTTCCAGGCCTTCCAGCGAGCGCATGCGCAGGTCCTGGTACATACCGCCCTGGACGATACCGAACAGCGCCGCGGTGTTGTCGGCGTGGGCGTTCTTCGAGCGCTGGGCCCAGCGCAGCGACAGCTCCATGGAGGTGCGCGCCACATCGTGCTCGGCCGGGTACGGGGTGCACTCGTCGAAGATCATCACCACGTCCGAGCCCAGGTCGCGCTGCACCTGCATCGACTCTTCCGGGCCCATGAACACTTTCGAGCCATCGACTGGCGAGGCGAAGGTCACGCCCTCTTCCTTGATCTTGCGCATGGCGCCCAGGCTGAACACCTGGAAGCCACCGGAGTCGGTGAGGATCGGGCCTTTCCACTGCATGAAGTCGTGCAGGCCGTTGTGCTTCTTGATCACCTCGGTACCCGGGCGCAGCCACAGGTGGAAGGTGTTGCCCAGGATCATCTCGGCGCCAATGGCCTCGATATCGCGTGGCAGCATGCCCTTGACCGTGCCGTAGGTGCCCACTGGCATGAACGCCGGGGTTTCCACGGTGCCACGTGGGAAGGTGATGCGGCCACGACGGGCCTTGCCGTCGGTGGCCAGCAGTTCGAAGGACATTCGACAGGTGCGACTCATGCTTGATCCTCGGGGCCGCGTGGCGCCGGATTGCGGGTGATGAACATGGCATCACCGTAACTGAAGAAGCGGTACCCGTTCTCGACCGCCGCCGCGTAGGCGGCCATGGTCTCGGGGTAGCCGGCGAAGGCCGAAACCAGCATCAGCAGCGTGGACTCCGGCAGGTGGAAGTTGGTGACCAGGGCGTCGACCACATGGAACGGCCGGCCTGGGTAGATGAAGATGTCGGTGTCGCCGCTGAAGGCCTTGAGCACGCCGTCGCGCGCCGCGCTCTCCAGCGAACGCACGCTGGTAGTGCCCACCGCGATCACCCGGCCGCCACGGGCGCGACAGGCCTCGATGGCATCGACCACATCCTGGCCCACTTCGAGCCACTCTTTATGCATGTGGTGGTCTTCGATCTTGTCGACCCGCACTGGCTGGAAGGTACCCGCCCCCACGTGCAGGGTCACGAAGGCCCGCTCCACGCCCTTGGCGGCGATCTTTTCCAGCAGGGCCTCGTCGAAATGCAGGCCCGCCGTGGGCGCTGCAACCGCACCGGCACGCTGGGCGTACACGGTCTGGTAGCGCTCGCGGTCGGCGCCTTCATCGGGGCGGTCGATGTAAGGCGGCAGCGGCATATGGCCGACGCGGTCGAGCAGTGGCAGCACCTCTTCGGTGAAGCGCAGCTCGAACAGCGTGTCGTGGCGCGCGACCATTTCGGCCTCGCCACCGCCATCGATGAGGATGACCGCGCCTTCTTTCGGCGCCTTGCTGGCACGCACATGGGCCAGCACCCGGTGGCTGTCGAGCACGCGCTCGACCAGCACTTCCAGCTTGCCGCCGGAGGCTTTCTGGCCGAACAACCGCGCCGGGATCACCCGGGTGTTGTTGAACACCATCAGGTCGCCGGGGCGCAGGTGGTCGAGCAAGTCGGGGAATTGCCGGTGCGAAAGCGCGCCGGTCGGCCCATCGAGCACCAGCAGACGGCTGCCATGGCGCTCGGCCAACGGGTGGCGGGCGATCAGGGAATCAGGGAGTTCGAAGGAGAAATCGGCGACGCGCATGATGATGTTCGGTTCGGCAGGGCCGGGAAGTTTAGCCCAATGTGTGAAAATTGACCATGAAAGCCGATTGACCGACCAGCGGCACCTCTCTATACTGCGCGCCACTGCCCTGATGGCGGAATTGGTAGACGCGGCGGATTCAAAATCCGTTTTCGAAAGGAGTGGGAGTTCGAGTCTCCCTCGGGGCACCAAGATCCGGAAAAAACCGACCTTATGGTCGGTTTTTTTTCGTCTGCGTTTTCTTGAATTGACCCCCATGGCTGCCAGCGCCATGCGGCCCCTATGGGACTGTAGCCGCGAACACCGGCGAAGCCGGTGCCAACCACCGCGCTGGTTTCTTCGCGGGCTCGCCCGCTCCCACAGGTATTGCGCAATCTTCAGGGTATTGTCGCGCCTGTGCGAGCAGCTGTCTTATTAAAAATCTTCAAGCTCGCGCAATCTCTGTGGGAGCGGGCAAGCCCGCGAACACCGGCAAAGCCGGTGCCAGCCACCGCGTCGTCTGCTTCGCGGGTGAACCCGCTCCCACAGGGAACCCGGCCAGCCGTTAGAAATCCGCCCGCAAGGTAACGGTGTAGTTGCGCGGATCCCCGTAGTAGTTCGCCGCATACAACCAACCGATGCTGGAGAAGTACTTCTTGTCGAACAGGTTGTTGCCGTTCAACGACACGCTGAAGTTCTTGTTGATCTGGTAAGCCACCCGGGCGTTCCAGATGGCATACCCCGCCTGCTCGATCTTGGCTATCCCGTCGGTCCCACCAAAGTTGCCGTGGTAGTTGCGGCTCTGGATGTTGGCGCCAGCGCCCACGGTCCAAGGTGCCAGTTCGCCAGGCAGGTTGTAGTCCGCCCAGAAACGCAGCAGATGCTTGGGCGTGTAGGTGTTGAAGGTGCCGCCGGCCTCGGACTCACCATCAGCCGGGTCGTTGCGGTATTCGGTGTGGGTGTAGCCGGCAAACAGTTGCAGGCGGTCCAGCACCTCGCCGCTGATCTCCGCGTCAAAGCCCTGGGTACGCACCTTGCCACCGGCCACGTAGCAGTTCTCACCACCGTTCACCCCGCACTGCGCGGCCTGGGCGCGGTTTTCCTGGTCGACCTGGAACAGCGCAAAGCTGGTATTCACACGACCGTCGAGCAGCTCACCCTTCAGGCCCATTTCATAGTTGGCGCCTTCGATGGGTTTGAGCGGGGCGTAGTCCACGCTCAGTTCGGTTTGCGGCTTGAAGATATCGGCATAGCTCACGTAAGCCGACCACTGGTCATTCAGCGCGTAGATCAGGCCGCCATAGGGCGTGAACTCGCCGCTTTCGCGCGAGTGGGCCGGGGTTGGCGACACGCCGTTGAAACGGTGCAGTTCGTAATCGTAGGTGTAATTGCTGGTGCGCCCACCCACTACCAGGGTCAAAGGGTCGGCCAGCTTGTAGCGCGTGACCGCGTACAGCCCGTTTTGGCGAATCTTGCCTTTGGAAGTGCCGGGGTAGGTGTTGCTAGTACCGTTGCCCAGTAGTTGGTCCTGGGTCGGGCGCTGCGGCGAGACCGGGTCGTAGATGTTCATCGGCCCCAGGCTCAGGAAGCCGCCTTGCAGGTCGTCGGTCTTCAAGTCACTGGCGTTGGCGCCCACCACCACTTCGTGCTCCCGGCCAAAGGCGCGCCACTTGCCGGTCAGGTTGATGTCGGCACCTTTGTTGATGTTCTCGAAGTCGTACATGTAGGCACGCGAGCGCATACCGTCGCCGGTGGCCGGGTCGACAGCACCCCGGCCGAAACTGTAGAGGATGTAGTTGGTTTCGCGCATGTAGCTGCCGGAAGCCTTCAGGCGCCAGTCTTCGTTGAAGTCGTGGGTAACGTCGGCAAAGTAGGTGGTCTGCTTGTTATCCCATTTGTTCCAGTCGGCACCCGTGTAGGTGGAGCGGCTGACGTTCACGGCGCTGCCGTCCTTGTTACGCGGCAGGCCACTGAAGAATGGCGTGGAATGCAGGTCTTCGACACTGGCGCCCGCTGCTACCGTGGTGGCGGCGCCGAGGTCGTATTCAACGATGCCGTAAAGTACGTTCTTGCGGCTTTCGGCGGTGTCGTAGAAGTAGTTCTGGTCTTCGTGCCCGGCCACCACACGGCCACGCAGCGAGCCATCGGCATTGAGCGGCGCGCCGGCATCGACAGTTTGACGGTAGGTATCCCAGGAACCGGCACTGGCAGTAACGGACAGGAACGGGTCGGCTTTTGGCCGTTTACGCACCAGGTTGATGGCTGCCCCCGGGTTGCCGCTGCCCTGCAGCAGGCCGTTGGCACCGCGCAGGATTTCGACACGGTCATACAACAGCGTGTCGGAAGTGAAGCTGCTGCCGATGGCGTAGTAGCGGCGGTCGAGTGGCACGCCGTCGTACTGGATGGTTTCTACTTCGAAGCCACGCGAGTAGATGTACTTGCCGCCAGACGGGCTTTGCAGGGTGGTGATGCCGGTGGTCTTTTCCAGCACTTCATCCAGGGTATCGAGGCGCTGGTCGTCCATGGCCTTGCGCGTGACCACGCTGACGGACTGGGGGATGTCCTTCAGGCGGTGCGTGCCTTTGCCAATGGTGACAGCGCTGGAGGTGTAGCTGCCCGAGCCCTCGGTGGTTGCATTATCCTGAACGCCATTGATGTTCAGCGGTTCCAGATTCAAGGCGGCGCCACCCGACGCGGCGCTCAGCGGAACTGGCTGCAAGCCATAGACGTTGTTGCCGCGCCGCACGGCCTGCAGGCCAGTACCGGCCAACAGGTGCTGCAACCCTTCTTCAACCCCATACTGCCCTTGCAGCCCCGGGCTGGAGAGCCCACGGGTCAGTTCCGAGGTGTATTGAAGGGTGAACCCTCCTTCACTGGCAAACCGGGCAAGTACCTGGGCCAGGCTGCCGGACGCGATGCTGTAGGCTTGCGGGGCCTGCGCAGTCGCAGCCAGGGCGTGCGCGCCAACACCCTGCAGGGCAATGGCCAGGGCGCTCAGGGCGAGTAGCCGACGATAGCTGGGCACGCGTGGTTGAACCTTGGCGAGGCCGGTGGTGGCGACCGGTGAAGAAGAGCGGATCATTGAGAAGTTGTCCCTTTATGTGTGGCAGTTCCACAGATAAGGACTGACGAGTTTCAAAAACGGGCCAATTCTCATTGACGTTTACTGACGGTAACCCAGTAGCGGGTGCGGTAGTCCACTTGCACGGCCAATGTGGCAGGTAGCGCAGCCAGGATGGCGTCGGTGTTGTCCAGCTGGAAAGCGCCGCTGATCAGCAGGTACCCGACATCGGCCTGACAGCGCAACCAACCCGGTCGGTAGCGCCCCAGTTCACTGAGGAATTCGCGCAACGGCATCTCTTCGACCACAAGCTGGCCATGGGTCCATTGGCTGTCCTGCTCACGGGCCGGCAGCAAAGCACCCTGCCCCCAGGCATCGAAAGTCAGCTGCTGGCCGGCCTCAAGTGTTTGCGCTGGGCCACGGGCAGGCGTCACCCTTACTGCGCCCTGGAACACGGCCAGTTGGGTCGTGCCCTCACGCTGGCGGACCATGAAGCGAGTACCCAAGGCTTCCATCAGGCCTTGCACGGTGGCAACGCGCAGTGGCCGGTGAACGGTGCTATGGCTATCCGGCCCGCTGTCGATCAGCACTTCGCCACGGCGCAGGCTGATCAGCCGTTGCTGCGCGTCGAAGTCCACGTCCACGGCGGTATCGGTGTTCATGTCCAGCAAGGTACCGTCAGCCAAGGTCATCTGCCTGTGCTGGCCAACATCGGTGGCATAAGCCGACTGCGGTACAAGCTGGCGATAGCCCACGTAACCGAGCGGCGCGACGATGGCCAGTGCCAGCATCTGCTTCATCACCTGGCGGCGCTCACGGTTCAAGGTGCCCATGGCCAGTTGCTGCGGCAACATGCCCAACCGGGCCTGAACCCGTAGTGCCTTCTGCCAGGCCCGCTCATGCTCGGGCGCCGCCGCGCGCCAGCGGCTACAGGCAGCGCGCTGGGCCGGGCTGACGGCTTCGTCGAGCATCAGCATGTGCCAGTTGGCTGCTTGCCGAGCTACTTCCGGCGTGATGCGCAGGTGCTGGCTGGGCATCAGAAATCGTCGTCGAACAGGATGCAGGCTTGCAGGGCATTGGCCATGTGCCGCTTGACCGTGCGCTCACCAATACCCAGGCGACGCGCCACCTCGATGTAAGTCAGGCCCTCCAGCTGCACCAGCAGGAACACTGAGCGCACCACCGGCTTGAAGGTGTCGAGCAACGCGTCCAGTTGCTGCAAGGTTTCGCGCATTTCCCATTGGTCTTCGGCGGACAGCGCGAACAACTCCGGCAATTGCGCCAGCATTTCCAGGTAGGCGCGCTCCAGTGACTGGCGCCGGAAGTGGTCATGCACCAGCCGGCGGCTAACCGTTGCCAGGTAGGCCCGGGGGCGCTGCAGGCTGAGGCTGGCGCCCGCCTTCTGCTGGGCCTGAAGGATCCGCAGGAAGGTGTCCTGCGCCAGGTCGGCCGCCTGCGCCGAACAGCCCAGCCGGCGGTACAGCCACTGCTTGAGCCATCCATTGTGCTCGGCATAGACCTGACTCAGATCGTCGTTAATCACGGGTATCCCTCCGGGCGAGGATCGCACCTTAGATGATAACGATTATCAGATCAATTATTCCTGTGCCGGCCCTTTCCCCGTGACAAGTAAAAATTGACGGCACGCCAATGACTGTGGGGCCTGCAGCCATGCATGAAGCCTATTAGCCATCCTGCCCCCCACTACTTAAGCTGTCATTCATCGGATATATGCCGAAAGTATTGATCGCGTAATGGCACTTAGCCATAGTTGCGCTCCCTTTCCACCACGCCCTGTGTGACCCATGAAAACAATCGCGCCCTGCATGGCGGCAATGATGCTGCTCAGTGGGTGCAATGGAGTGCCAACCTCGTACGTTTCCGATCCCGTCTACAGCCAGGCTTTCGTGGTCACCTCCGGTGCCCCGTTGCCAATGTTGCTGATGGCCAGTGCCATCCAGTGGAACGAGGATTACGCCGTAACCGCCAAACACACCCCCTTCCTGCGCAACGTGGTCCACGAGGGCCTCGGTGACGTGGTGTTCTTCAAGCACAAGGCCAGCAACGTGCCGCACTGGCGCCAGTATGTGCCTGGCGAAGCGGTGACAGCGGTGGGTTTCAACAGCTTCATGATGCCGATGCAGGGCAAGGGCCATGCAATGCCATCACTGGTAAGGCTTGAAGGCACGCCAGGCAGCGTCTTCTACTCGGTACATGACGGCCCGATCACCAAAGGCATGTCGGGTGGGCCAGTGTTCGCCGATGACGGCAAAGTGGTCGGGATCAACGTCGCCATCATCCCTACCAGCGAAATCGATGCCGGCAAGCGCCCGGACCTGGCTGGCAAGGAGCGGATCAGCGTGTTCATGTCGTTCAACGAGATCGACAAGGAATGGCGGCGCTTCCAGTATCTGACGGCGAACAAGGGCAAGCCTCAGGCACCGGCTGCGGTCAAAGGCTACGTGGCGGTTGCCGCCAAGCCGTGAGGCCGGCCGGGTCGCGTTTGTGGATGGAAAGCGGCTTATGATGTGAGGCTGATGGCCCTTTCGCGGGCAAGCCCGCTCCCACAGGACCGGCGTAGGCTTCGAGACCTGTGCAGTACCTGTGGGAGCGGGCTTGCCCGCGAAGGGGCCCTGCCAGCCCGCGCAAGAAGGACCTGCCATGCACCTGACCCACCGCCCCGTCCAGCCAGGCGACATCCCCGCCATCTGCAGCTTCCCGCAAAGCCCGGACGAGCTGTTCCACATGTTCCCCAAAGCCACCTACCCCCTCACCCCGGCCCAGTTGAGCGATGCCATCGCCCAACGCAGCGGCTCCACGGTGGTGGAAGGCAACGGCAAGATCCTGGCCTTCGCCAATTTCTACAAAGCCGAAAACGGCGGCGTGTGCGCCCTGGGTAATGTGGTAGTGGTGCCCAGCGTGCGCGGCCATGGGGTAGCGCGCTATCTGGTTAGCGCCATGATCGAACTTGCCCGCCAGCAATACTCTGCCCGGGAGGTCTGGGTGTCATGCTTCAATCAAAACACCGCAGGTTTGCTGCTTTATCCAAAACTGGGCTTTGTGCCGTTCGGCATCGAGGAACGGCAGGGGTGGGACGGCACGCGGGTGGCGCTGGTGCAGATGAAGCAGCAGTTCAGCTAACGGGGCACGGCATGCGGCTGAACGAGAAGGTCGACACCCAAGGCTCGAATGACTTTCAAGACAGTGTCAAACCGCGGCTTTGCGCCAGGGCTCAGAGCCTTGTAAAGGCTTTCTCTCCCCAAGCCGCTTTCAGCAGCGATCTGGGTCATCCCTCGTGCACGCGCGATATGCCCCAATGCTCGAATGATTTCCTCGGTATCACCATCTGATAGCACCTGGCTAAGGTACTCACTGATCGCCTCATCACTGTTCAACAGCGCTGCAATATCAAACGGAATCAGTTTTTCGCTCATTTCATCTCCTTCAGCAGCTTTCGGGCCTTGAGAATATCGGTAGCTTGGGTGGACTTGTCGCCGCCAACCAGCAACACAACTAGCCTGTTTCCCTTTTGCGTGAAATAGACACGATACCCGGCTGCCACATCGACCCGCAGCTCACCAATACCGCCTCCAAGCCATTTGAAGTCACCTAGATTGCCCATCGCCGCTCGCTCCAGTCTGCGACCAATCGCAAGCTGAGCCCTTAAATCTCTCAAGCTGGACAGCCAAGCTGCAAAACTCTCCGTCTGTTCTACGAGAAACACCAAGCGCTCACCCAAATCGTATCCGTACGGATACACCCTTTTCAAGTATTGAAGTGTTCAACTCTGTCGCCCCTCATCCGTGATGGGAATTCAGGCACTTCTCATAACCAGGTCAGACTTTTCTCTTCACATCAGCTCATAAATCCCTTGCAACATTCGGCCCCCGAACCTTCGACGCCCCTCGACGTCCGATCCTGCATCCCCTGCATTCCGAGGTACCCCGCGTGAAAGACATCATCACCCGCAAGTACCGCCTGGTCGTAAAGACCATCGGCTACATCGGCTGGTCGCTGTTCTGGCTGCTGATCTGGGATGTGCTGGTCACCATCGACTTCATGCTGTTCTTCAACAGCAAGTTCACCCTGCCGCTGATCCCGTTGACCTTGCTGGGCTCGGCGCTGGTGGTGCTGGTGAGCTTTCGCAACAGCAGCGCCTACAACCGCTGGTGGGAGGCGCGTACCTTGTGGGGGGCGCTGGTGAACGGGTCGCGTAGCTTTGCACGGCAGACGCTGACCCTGATCGATGACCCGGCTGACGGCCTGAACCCGGTCAAGGCCACGCTGTTGCGCCGGCATATCGCCTATGTGAACTGCCTGGCGGCTCACTTGAAGGGTGAAAGCTGCCCGGATGAGCTGATGGCCTTCATACCGCCGGCCGAGTTTGAACGGCGTAACCGCTCGAACAACTTCGCCAACGACATTCTCGGCGGTTCGGCGGCCTTGCTGGCGCGGGAATACCAGGCCGGGCGGCTGGACAGCATTCGCCTGGCACGGCTGGAGTCGACATTGGTCGACCTGTCCAATGCCCAAGGTGGCATGGAGCGCATTGCCAATACGCCGCTGCCCTACCCTTATGTGTATTTTCCGCGGCTGTTCATCACCCTGTTCTGCCTGATCGTGCCGGTGGGGCTGGTGGAGTCGCTGGGCTGGTTCACGCCGCTGGCATCGACGGTGGTGGGGTTCATGTTGCTGGCCATCGAGCGGATCGGCACGGATTTGCAGAGCCCGTTCAAGTTCAGTGAGCACCAGATCCAGATGGACACCATTTGCGAGACGATCGAGCGCAACCTGGACTCGATGCAGCGGGAGGCGCAGCGTGGGGAGCTGGCCTAGCGCATGACCTCAAGGGCCCTATCGCCGGCAAGCCAGCTCCCACAAGGGAGCGTGAAAACCTGAAGACTTGCGCTATCCCTGTGGGAGCTGGCTTGCCGGCGATGGGCCGCAACGCGGCCCCGGCTATCGGTCAGGCCCGCACATAACGCTGGCGCAACACATCACTCAACATATCCACCAGCAACACCAGCACCAGCATGCCGATGATCACCGTGCTGGCCTGGGCTTCCTGAAACAGACTCAGGGTGGTGTACAGCATCTGCCCCAACCCACCAGCCCCGACAAACCCCAGCACGCTGGCCATGCGGATGTTGTTCTCCCAGCGGTACAAGCTGTAGGCCAGCAACTGCGGCCACAGGTTGGGCAAGGTACCAAAGCAGAACGCCGCCACCTGGCTGCCGCCCTGCAAGCGGATCGCCGCAGCAGGCTCCGGCGGCGCGTTTTCCAGCGCTTCGGCAAACAGCCGCCCCAGCACGCCAGCGGTGTGCAATGCCAACGCCAGGGTACCGGCATTGGGCCCAAGCCCGGCCGCCAGCACGGTCAGCGCCGCCCACACCAGTTCGGGTATGGCCCGCAGGGCATTCAGCAGCAAGCGCGCCGCACCCTGCAACGGCCAACCGAAACGGCCCGCCGCCGGTAGTGCCAGCAACATCCCCAGCACCATCGCCAACAAGGTGCCCAGCCCCGACATGGCCAGGGTTTCCAGTGCTCCGCGCCACACCGCCTTCAGGTGCCCGGCAGACAGGTCCGGGTGCAGGAACCGCCCGGCGTATTCCCCCATCTGCCCCAGCCCACCGTTGCCGACCAGTGCATGCAGGTCCAGCTCCAGATAGGCGAACGAGGCCAGCACCGCCGCCACGATTGCACCCAGCAACAACAGGTTGATTACCCGGTTCATGCCAGCCTCCGGCGCAGCACGCGGCTGAGCAGGTCGGCCAGCATCACCAGCAGCAGGAACGTCAGCAGCATGCTCGCCACCTCGGCACCGGCGAACATACGCATCGACAGGTCGATCTGCTGGCCCAGCCCGCCAGCACCGACAAAGCCCATCACCACCGAAGCGCGCACCGCGCATTCCCAGCGGTACACGGTGTATGACACCACTTCGGGCGCTGCATTAGGCAGGATGCCGTAGAGAAAAGCGGTCAACCGGCCACTGCCGGCTTGCAACAAGGCATGGACCGGGCGCTGGTCGACCGATTCGAAGATTTCGGCGTAGACCTTGCCCAGCATGCCGCTGTAGGTGATGGCGATGGCCAACACACCCGCCGTCGGCCCCAGCCCCACGGCGCGCACGAACAGCAACGCCCAGACGATTTCCGGCACGCTGCGCAGGAAAATCAGCAACCCGCGCACCGGCAGGCGCACAAGCCGCGACCTCAATCCGGCACGCCCGGCACGAGAGGCTGCACGCAGCGACAAAGCACGGCTAGCCAACAGCCCGGCAGGAATTGCTAAAAGCAGCGCCAGCGCCATGCCAGCAGTCGCTACGGCGAGGGTCTGCAACGTGGCTTCGTAAAGCAGCGAAAGGAATTCGGCGTCATGCGCGGGCGGCCAGAAAGCGCTGGTGAAAACGGCGATCTGCCGTCGGTTCTCGGCCTGCAACAGCACCCCAGGGTTCAATTCGCTCAACTGAATACCCGGCCACAGTACCGCCACGGCCAGCAAAGCGAGAAGCACCCGCGGCAGCAAGGCCGGGTCGCGGCTATCGGCCTTCAGCATCGCGGGATTTGCACGGTCAGGGTTGGCCCCTGGGTGGGCGGCGAAGCCAGTTGTTCGTTGGCATAAAGCGCATCCAGCATCGGTTCGGTAACCGCTTCGGCCAGGCAATCAAATACCACCTGCCCCTCACGAATACCGATCACCCGCGGAAAATGTGCCAGCGCCAGCTCAACGGCATGCAAGCTCGCCACCAGTGTCAGGCCGTTCGCCTGGGCATGGCGGTTGAGCAAGGCCAGGCTGTGGTCAGCCAGCACCGGGTCCATGGCTGACACAGGTTCGTCGGTCAGCAGCAGCTGCGGTTGCTGATACAACACCCGGGCAATGCCCACCCGCTGCAACTGGCCACCGGACAACTGCCCGCACTGCACGAACAGCTTGTCGGCCAGGCCCAGCTCAGCCAACACCTGGCGCGCACCTGCCACATCGCTGGGGTACAGCAGGTTGAGCAAACCACGCAACACACCCCACTGCCCCAGGCGGCCTGCCAGCACCGCCGTGACCACCCGCTGGCGTGGCGGCAAGGGCGGCGCCTGATGCACCAGGCCGACCCGCGCCCGCAGGCGCTGGCGTGCCCTGGCGGACAACGCCCAGGGCCGTTCACCCAGCAACTCCAGGCGCCCGCTACTGGGCTCGATGGCAGTGGCCATAAGGTGCAGCAAGCTGGACTTGCCCGCCCCCGACGGCCCGATGATGGCAACAC
This sequence comes from Pseudomonas sp. NPDC008258, assembly GCF_042956345.1. NCBI lineage: Bacteria > Pseudomonadati > Pseudomonadota > Gammaproteobacteria > Pseudomonadales > Pseudomonadaceae > Pseudomonas > Pseudomonas sp. NPDC008258. The sequence goes on along the minus strand of NZ_JBIBGE010000001.1, from coordinate 154,869 downwards.
GTTCGCCCTGCCCGATGCGCAAATTGACCGCGTCAAGCGCACGTACCTGGCCATGGCGCAGGCTGGCACCGTGCAGGTGAACGGCCACGCTCGAAGCGGTCACTTGAGCAGGCCAGCCTCGCGTGCAGCTTGCTCGGTGCCCACATAGTTCTCAGGCTTGGTCTCGATGAAACGGCTGGCGGCCTGCAGGTCAAGGATCGCCTTGTGGTCGGGGTTGGCCGGGTCGAGGTCAAGGAAGGCCTTTTTGATTTTCTCTTTCAGCGCCGGGGCCATGTTGCCGCGCACGGTCCAGTTGTAGTCGTAGTAAGTCGGCGTGGTGGCGAACACTTTCACCTTGGCGGTATCGACCTTGCCGGCATCCACCAGCTTCTGCCACACGCTGGCATTGAGCACGCCGCCATCGACTTTGCCGGCCTGCACCCAGGCCACGGTAGCGTCATGCGCGCCGGAGTAGGCCACGCGGCTGAAGTAGTCCTCAGGCTTGATATTGTCCTGCTTGAGCATGAAATAACGCGGCATCAGGCTGCCCGAAGTAGACGAAATGGAACCGAAGGCGAACGACTTGCCCTTGAGGTCGGCCAGGCTCTTCACGTCGGGGTTGGCAGTGATGAACTTGGAGGTGAACTGCGCGTCCTGCTCACGCTGTACCAGAGGCGTGGCAGCCGGGTCTTTCAGGTGCACCTGGACAAAGGTAAAGCCACCCAGCCAGGCCAGGTCCAGCCGGTCGGCGGCCAGCGATTCGACTACGGCCGGGTAATCGGCCACCGGTACGAACTTCACCTCCATGCCCAATTGCCTGGCCAGGTACTCGCCCAACGGCTTGAACTTGCGCTGCAGTTCGGTTGGCGCTTCGTCGGGGATGGCGCTGACCCGCAGTGTTTCAGCGGCCTGGACGACAACGGCACAGCAGGACAGCACGAGGCCGGCGGCGAGCGCCAAGGGGCGTTTGAGCATGGGTGTTCTCCGGTTCAAGAGCGGGACAATGCCAACAAAACCGCCGACTAATCCGCCGACAACGGGAAGTATAAGAGGCAAAGGCGCAATGGCCAGCTTTGCTACACTCGCGCAACAATTCGACCTGCCGAGGTACGTATGAGCGAGCCGATCCGCCTTACCCAGTACAGCCACGGTGCCGGCTGTGGCTGCAAGATTTCCCCCAAGGTGCTGGACGTGATCCTCGCCGAAAGTGGCGCCCAGGCCCTGGACCCGAAGCTGTGGGTTGGCAACGCCTCGCGCGACGATGCCGCCGTGTACGCGCTGGACGACGAACGTGGCGTGGTCTCGACCACCGACTTCTTCATGCCGATTGTCGATGACCCGTACGACTTTGGCCGCATCGCCGCCACCAACGCCATCAGCGACATCTACGCCATGGGCGGCGACCCGCTGATGGCCATCGCCATCCTCGGCTGGCCGATCAATGTGCTGCCGCCAGAAGTCGCCCGTGAAGTGATTCGCGGTGGCCGGGCGGTGTGCGCCGAAGCCGGCATTCCGCTGGCTGGCGGCCACTCCATCGACGCCCCAGAACCCATCTTCGGCCTGGCCGTCACTGGTGTGGTCAGCAAGCGCCACCTCAAGCGCAACGACACTGCCAGCGCCGGCTGCCAGCTGTACCTGACCAAACCCCTGGGCATCGGCATCCTCACCACCGCCGAGAAAAAGGCCAGGCTGCGTGCACAGGACCAGGGCCTGGCACGTGACTGGATGTGCACCCTCAATACCCCCGGCAGCCGCTTCGGCAAGCTCGACGGGGTCAAGGCCATGACCGACGTCACCGGTTTCGGCCTGCTCGGCCATCTGGTCGAGCTGGCTGAAGGCAGTGGCCTTACCGCGCACCTGGACTACGCCGCCGTTCCGCGCCTGCCCAGCGTCGACCACTACCTGGCCGAGGGTTGCATCCCCGGTGGCACCCTGCGCAACTTCGACAGCTACGGCCACAAGATTGGTGCGCTCAGCGACGAGCAGAAACACCTGCTGTGCGACCCACAGACCAGCGGTGGCCTGCTGGTGGCAGTTGCCCCGGAGGGCGAAGCCGAGTTCCTTGCCGTGGCGGCCGAGCTGGGCCTGCAACTGGCCCCGATCGGTAAGCTGGTCGAGCGACAGAGCCACGCGGTCGAGGTGATCTGATGCGCCCCGACTGCACCGACCTTGGCCATCTGTTCCTCAATGATGTGCCGATGATGGACATGCGCGCGCCCGTCGAATTCGCCAAGGGCGCCTTCCCCGGTGTGGTCAACCTGCCGCTGATGAACGATCAGGAGCGGCAGAAGGTCGGCACCTGCTTCAAGCAACAGGGCCAGGCCGCCGCCATCGCCCTGGGCCACCAGCTGGTCAGCGGCGCCACCAAACAGGCACGGATGGACGCCTGGGTGGCCTTCACTCAGGCCCACCCGCAAGGGTACCTGTACTGCTTCCGTGGCGGCCTGCGATCGCAGATCGTGCAGGGCTGGCTGCGCGATGAGGCGGGTATTCAGTACCCGCGTGTCAAAGGTGGCTACAAGGCTTTGCGCACCTTCCTGCTGGAGACGACCCGGCAGGCAGTCGAGCAATGCGATTTCGTGCTGGTGGGCGGGCTGACCGGTACCGGCAAGACCGATGTGCTGCACCAACTGGGCAACGTGCTGGACCTTGAAGGCCATGCCAACCATCGCGGTTCCAGCTTCGGCAAGCGCGCCACCGCGCAGCCGGCACAGATCGACTTCGAAAACCAGCTGGCGATCGATGTGCTGAAAAAGCGTGCCAGCGGGATCGAGCAGTTCGTGCTGGAAGATGAAGGCCGTATCGTTGGCAGTTGCACGGTGCCGCTGGAGTTGTACCAGGGCATGCAGCAGTACCCGCTGGTGTGGCTGGAAGACAGCTTTGCCAACCGTGTTGAGCGTATCCTGCGTGATTATGTGGTCAACCTGAGTGCCGAGTTCGCCGCTGTTCATGGCGAGGAAGAAGGCCGCCAGCTGTTTGCCGAGCGCATGTTGCAAAGCATGGGCAACATCTACAAGCGCTTGGGTGGCGAGCGCTATCAGCGCTTGTCAGCGATTCTGCGCGAAGCCCTGGAAGAGCAGCAGCGCAGCGGCGCGGTAGACCTGCACCGGGGCTGGATAGAAGGCTTGCTGAACGAGTACTACGACCCGATGTATGCCTACCAGCGGGCAGCCAAGGCCGAGCGCATCGAGTTTGCCGGGGATGGCTTGGAAGTGCGCGAATACCTCAAGGCCCGGGCGCTGCGCGAACCACGCAAGTAAACCAGCTCCCACAGGTATTGCCTGAACCTGAAACCTGCACAGAACCTGTGGGAGCGGGCATGCCCGCGAAGAACCCAGCGCGGTGGATGGCACCGGCGTTGCCGGTGTTCGCGGGCACGCCCGCTCCCACAGGTACAGCGTAATCCCGAAGCCTGCGCAGCACCTGTGGGAGCGGGTTCACCCGCGAAGAGGCCAGTACAGACAACTCACTGCCCCGGGCTGAGCACCCGCTCCAGCTCCGCCGCGCGGTCGCGGGTCATGTCCATCAGGCAGCTGCCACCTTCCAGCTGCGCCATGGTCCCGCCACTGGCCTGTACATGGAACTGGCAATTGCCATCGCGGTAGGCCAGCCACTTGCGCTGCACATCACGCAGGCTCTTCTGCTGCCCGGCATCCAGCCTGCCCATCAGTTGCTTGTACACCCGGTTCAAGCGCTGGTCCTGCACCTGCGTCTCGGCCCCGATGCAGTCACTCATGGCCACGGTAGTGGAGGCCTTGTCCATGCACTGGCCATAGGCCGGTGTGTAATCGTCCGCCACCGCTATCGGCAGCACGCAGGCCAGCGCCAGGCCTGCCAGGTAATGCTTGATCATGCGAATCCTCCTCGTGGATATCACAACGTCTGCGGCTGCTCAGGCGGCATCAGCACCTTGCCCGGTTCAAAGCGTAGCGAGGGCATCTGCGTTGCCGCATACAACGCCACGCCCAGTGCCGCAATCAGCACCACATCAAGCCAGCTCCAGCCCGGCATGTCATCAGCCCGGCGCGCCTTCCAGCAGTGCCACGCCTGGCCCAGGCAAAACACCACAATCGCCGCCAGCCACAGGTAGAAGCCGGCACCAAAACCGGTAAGGTCATGGAATTCATACGTCTGGTTATCCGGCAAGCGGGTGATACCGAAGCTGCTGGCCGCCAGGTACGCCGCCGCCAACCCGGCCAGCAATGCCAGCCGGCGAAAACGCCGATGGGCAAGGATGGCCAGGGCCAGCAGCGGGTTGGCAAACCATTGGTGCAAGCCGAAGGGCAAGCCCCATGGCCCGTACAGCAGCATCTGCAGGGCCGGCATATGGCGATCGCCGCTCATCTGCGCGCCATCGAAGAACAGGGCGAGCAAGTACAGCAGCAGGCTGATGCTCAGGTAGAAAACGGGCAAGGGGGATTCCTGGGGGAAACGGGACAGGGTACGACCTTAACCCAGGCCCTGCCCCGCTTCCAAACCCTCAATAGGTGCCGCGCAGGGTCACCATGAAGTTGCGGGGTTCGCCGTAGTAGTTGCCATAGGTCGAAGTACCCACGGTTTCGTAGTACTTCTTGTCGAACAGGTTGTTGCCGTTGAGCGTGACGTTCCAGTGGTCATCGACGCGGTATTCGACCAACGCGTTCCAGATCGCATAGCCGCTCTGGTCGAAATCGAATGGTACGTTTCGCTCCAACAGCGCGCCGTTGCTGGCGTAGCGATTCACTGTACCGCTCATGTACGTGGCGCTTTGCACCTGCACACCGCCGCCGACCTTGAAGTCGCTCAAGATACCCGGCAGCCGGTAGGTGGTGTACAACTTGAACAGGTGCTTGGGCATCACCGTGCTCAGTGGGGTGTCCGAACTGCGGTTGCGGTTGAGGTTGAAGGTGTAGCCCCCCACCAGCATCCAGTCCGGCAACAGCTCGCCAGACAGCTCCATGTCGATGCCCTTGCTCACCACCTTGCCGTTGGACACGTAGCAGCAGCTACCGGAGAAGCCGGCACTGGTCGCCGGGAAGTTCGGGTCCTGCACCGCCTCGTTCTCGCGGGTGGTGTAGTACAGCGCCACGCTGGCATTGAGCGCGCCGTTGAACAGCTCGCCCTTGAGGCCGGTTTCGTAAGTCTTGCCGGTCATGGGCTCCAGCGCAGTGCCGGTTTCGGCAGGGCCGCTAATCCTGCTGGACTGCGGTTTGTAGATTTCCGAGTAGCTGGCATAGGCCGACCATTGATCATCCAGGTCGTAGACCAGGCCACCGAACGGCGTCACCTTGGTGCCGATACGTTGCTCTGGGCTGGAGATACTCGCTGGCGTCGTCAGGTTGTTGGTGTAGGTCTGCCAAAAGTGGAAGCGCTGCGCCCGCGCGCCGACAATCAGGTGCAGCGGCTCGGCCAGCTGCAGGCGCAGGCTGCCATACAGGCCATACTGGCGTTGCGAGTTGGGGCTGTAGTCGCGCTTGTAGTCACGCCCGTTGCCGGGGTCGCCGAAAGGCGTGCTGTCGGGGTCGAACAGGTTGGCCGGCGCGCCCGATGCAGCGAAGGGTGCGGTCCCCAGCCAACGGCTGTCGATCTTCTGGTAGTCGGCACCGAAGACCAATTCATGGTCCAGGCCAAAGGCCTGGAAGTGGCCCGAGACGTTAGCGTCATACAGGTGCTGCTCGTTTTCCTGGCGGGTCGAGGTGCCGTACCAGGTTGCACCGGTATTGGTTACCGGGTCTACCGCGTTCAGGGTGGTGGCGGTCTTGAACAGCCCGAGGTCCCAGGTGTTGGTGTAGCTGACGTTGAGCTTCCAGTCGTCGTTGAAGCGGTGGTCGACCTTGGCGAAATACTCACGCGCAGTGGCATCGACATAGGCCCATTTCTGCGTCAGGCCGGTGTGCCGCGGCAGGTTCAGGTCGGCACCATCGCTGTAACGTGGCACCGAGCTATTGCTGCCGGTTTCGTGGGACTTGTTGTAGCGGGCACCGAAGGTGAGCATGGTGTCGTCGGTAACGTCCGCCTCAAGCACGCCGTATACCAGCGGCCGCTCGGTGGCGCGGTTGTCGGTGAAATACTGGCGGTCGGTGTTGGACATCACCAGCCGCCCGCGCAGGCGGCCATCCCAGCCCAACGGGCCGGACAGGTCGAATTCCTGCCGGTAGTTGTCCCAGCTGCCGGCCGACAGGGTCAGCTTGAGCTGGTTAAACGAAGTCGGCCGCTTGCGCACCATGTTGATGATGCCGCCCGGGTCGCCCGAACCGCCATACAGTGCAGCGGTTCCGCGCAGTACTTCGATGTGGTCGAATTCGGCCAGCTCGAAAATGTTCGATGAGTAGAACGAGCCCATGGCCGTGCCCAACGCCTGCGGCGCGGCGCCGTCGATTTGCAGGTTCTGGATGCTGAAACCGCGCGAGAGAAAGTCCTGGGTGCGGAAGGTGGTGCTCTGGGTGACGATGCCTGGCGTCACTTTCATCGCCTGGTTGATGTCGGTCAGTTGCTGATCTTCGATCAACTGGCGGGTCACGGTGGACACCGACTGCGGCGTCTGGCGCAGGCTGGTCGGGGTCTTGGAGCCGACGCTGAGCAGGCCCGGTGCATAGGAACCGGTGTTTTCGGTACTTTCGCCCATACCCTGCCCGGCTACCGTGGTCACGCCCAGCTCCAGCGCGTCACCGCTTACGGCCGCTTGCGGCTCGGCAACCAGCCGGTAGCCGTTGTCGCTACGCTCCACCCGGTAACCACTGCCGGCCAGCAGCACGGCAAAACCGCTGTCCACCGCATACAGGCCATGCAGGCCGTTGCTTTGCAGGCCTGCCAGCGCTTCCGGCGTGAAGGCCAGCGAAACGCCGGCTTGCTGGGCATAGCTGCCAAGCGCCTGGGCCAGGTTGCCGGCGGGCACCTCGAAACTACGGCGGGCGGCTTCCTCGGCCACGGCCGGCAGGGCCGCAACGGATAGGGCCAGCCCGGCACAGGACAGGCGCAAGGCCAGGGCTAGCGGGCTGAGGACGGGGTGGCCAGGGAATCGGCGCATGGTGGATCGGCTCCTTGTTCTTGATCGGTTGGCCTCTTGTTTGACGGGCCACTGCGCAGAAGCGGAACCACCTTGTTCAATTTTCTCGTGAAACGAGCTCGACCGTGGTCCACCAACGGCCAACGCCGCCGATACGAATGGGCAACGCCTCGGCCAACAGGCGCAGGGCGCGTTCGCTGTCATCCAGCGGCAGCACTGCCGATACCTTGATCGCCTGCATGGCCTGGCGGTCGAAACGCAGCACGCCACGGCGTTGCTGGGCCAAGGCATCAAGCACCTGATCGAGCGGCACGCCATCGGCCACCAGCTGGTGATGCTGCCAGGCCTGGTCGACCCGCGCCGGGTCGATGGCCGGCAACGGGCCGAGCCCGTCACGCGCCACCCAGGCCCGCTCGCCGCGCCCGGCGACCAACTGATCGCCAGACACGGCACTGCGCGCCTCGACCCGCGACTCAAGCATGGTCAACTCGCTGCGGGCGCGGCCTTGGCTGACCACAAAGCGCGTACCCAGGGCCTTGAAGCTGCCTTCGTCGGTCTGCACCACGAACGGCCGCGCCGGGTCATGGCTGACATCCACCAGCACCTGGCCATGCAGCAGGCGAATGCGCCGCTCACCGGCGCTGAACTCGACATCCACGGCAGAGTTGCCCGCCAAGGTCAGTTGCGAGCCATCTTCCAGGGTTTGGCTGTGCCACTCGGCCGGCGCGGTATGCAGGTCGGCCAGCCAGCCCTGCGGCGAGATCCCGGCAAACGGCAAGGTGCCGAGCAACGAGGCCGCCAAGGCCAGGCCGAGCAGCGTGCGGCGTGCACCCGAACGTGGTGTGGGGGCGGGCATGCCGGCGCGCAGCCCGGCCCCCACCGGCCCGCGCTGCTGGCGCAGCGCCTGCACCTGGCTGATTACCCCTTGCATGCGGCGCAAGGTGGCGCCGTGGCGTGGGTCGGCTTGCAGCCAGGCGTCGAACTCACGTGCCTCGTCGGCATCCAGTTCACCCTCGCCCAGGCTCAGGGCCCACTCGGCGGCTTCCTGCTCGATACGCGACGGGTTCACGGTGCGGCAATGTCCAGCGTGCGGTGGCAATGGATCAGGGCCTGGGCCAGGTACTTGCGCACCATGCGCGGGGAAATCTGCAGGCGTTCGGCAATCTGTGGCTGGGTCAGGTCGTCCAGGTAGTAACCAACGAAGGCTTCGCGTGCATTCACGTGCAGGCCTTCGAGCAGGAAGGCGATCTGCTCCAGTGCTTCCAGGGTGATGAGGATGCTTTCGGGTGACTGGTGCCCTTCCAGCGCCTGGGCAGCCAGGGCCAGTTCACTGAGGTAGGCCGCTTCGATCTGCTGCCGGCGCACCCGGTCGATCAGCAGGCGCCGCGCAGTGGTGCTGAGGTAGGCGCGTGGCTCGCGCATGCCCAGCAGGGCATCACGCGAGGCCAGGATGCGCACGAAAGTGTCCTGGGCCAGGTCGGCTGCACTGTGCGAGCAGCGCAACTTGCGGCGTAGCCAGCTGAACAGCCAGCCATGGTGCTCGCTGTACAGCTGTTCAAGCGGGTACTGGCTCGGTGAGTCGGCTACGGGCATGGGGCACCGGGGCACAAGTGAGAATTATTCCCGAATAGTAGCTATTCGCCGTAATACTATGCAACAGGTGGTTCCAGCAACAGGCCATAGATGCCCGAGTCGGACAGCTCACCTGCCACGCACCAGCGTGCCCGCAGGGTGCCTTCGAGCACGAAGCCCTGGCGCTCCAGGGTGCGTGCCGAGCCTTGGTTGCGCGGGTCGATTTCGCCTTCCAGGCGGCGCATGTGCAGGGTATGGGCAAGGTAGTCGATGAAGCAGGTGAGCGCTTCGTCCATGTAGCCCCTGCCCTGCACGGCGCTGGCCAGGCAGTAGCCGATTTCACCGCGACGGGAAATGTCGTCGATATTGAACAGCTGGACCATGCCGATCAGTTCGCCGTTGTCACGGCGGTACATGCCGAGCTTGAGCTGGTCGCCATTGGCATAGGCTTCGCGGTCGGCGGCCAGGGCGCTTTCGGCCTCGGCCAGGTCTTGCCATGGGGCATGGTGCCAATAACGCATGACCTCGGGGTCGGCCATGATTGCCAGCCACTGCGCGGCATCGGCATGGCGCATGGGGCGCAAGTGCAGGCGCGGGCTGTCGAGGCAGAGGTCACTGGGGAAACTGCGGGGTGGGGTCACGCCGGATCTCCTGTCCATTGCTGGGGAGATGACAGTTTAACTTCATGTGGGGTGGGTGGGGCAGGTGTTGGGTTTTGGGTTGTATTTGAGAGGTGCCTGCCTCGGATTTGGCGGTGGTGCGGAAATCGAGCGCCGCCCGCGCGGCGCATCGCGAGCAAGCTCGCTCCTACATTTATTTCGGGCCAATACAACCTGTGCCAGCGCGCGCTACCGCCTGGTTCGTCCAACGCGATACTGCGGCATTCACCACGGGCCGCGCGCGCCCTTCACAGGAATAACTGGCCCGAAACAAACGTAGGAGCGAGCTTGCTCGCGATGCGCCGCGCGGGCGGCGCTCGATCTCATAGGCGCCGAACACCTCAAGGCATGCACCTGTCAGCCGCTACTGGCCCGATCGACAGGCACACGGGGCCAATACTCAATCCCCCCGATTCAAGCCCATTTCCATGTCATTGATCAGCGCCTTGGCCATGGCACTGAGAATCCGCGCCGCGCTGCCGGCGATCTTGTCGCCCTCCATCTCGGCCTCTTCGTTCAGGTGCTTGATGCAGCCGATCAACACCGACAATTCATCGAAGGCCAGGTCGAGCGGCACACCCGGTTCTACCCGGTACAGCTCAAGGAATTTTTCCACGCCGGCGGTGGTGCGGGATTTAAGGTGCTCGCTCATGCCTGCACCTCCTGCGATTTCATGTGGGCTAGCAGGGCTTGCAGCTGGTTGGTTTGAATCGACATGTCTTCAAGGAGGGAGGAACGCAAGGCTGGGGCTTCGGCGCCCAGATATTTGATGATGGTGCCGGAGAGGTTGTCCATGACCTGGGTGGCCTGGGACTTGGCGGCTTGGTAGGTGAGGTCGGTAATGGGTGGATCAGGTACGAAGCTAGTCATAGTCATCTCGGATGTGTTTAAGAAGCAACCCGGAACTTCGGGCTTCTCACACCCGGTCACCAGATATGGCGACGCAGGAACCTTATCTCTGAGATGTGTACTTGCCTAGCAGACGGCATCCGACTGAGGTCGTAGGATAATTCCTAATCCATGGCAACCTGAAGCATTTGGTTTCAGGTTCAGAATCTTCTTACAGCTGATGGCCTCTTCGCGGGCATGCCCGCTCCCACAGGTACTGCGCAGGGCTCGAATAATGTGCGGTCCCTGTGGGAGCGGGCGTGCCCGCGAAGAGGCCAGCGCAGGCGCTCAAGATGGCTCAGGCCACCTCAGCCCCATCATCCGGCCAAAGCGGCTCATTGGCCTCTGGCGGTGTCAGCGGCGGCAGCCCATAAGCCGCCCGCGCATCATCACAGCTGGGGTTGTGCACCCCACCCTCCCACGAGGCATCAAACTCGCGGCACGGGCTGGAACGGTTGGCATAAATGGTACAAGCCACCTCTTTGCCAATCTCGCCCTCAAGGCTGACACAGCGGCACGGCTTGGCGTCGGTGCCGATCATGGCAACGCGGGTGGGGTTGATCTGTACCACCAGGTCGTCCGGCACAACGCCCCCGGCAGACTGGCATTCGCCCCAGAAGAAGGACACACGGAAGTACCCGCAGCAGGCGCCGCAGTCAAGGCAAGGGTTATAGTCGGACATGAGGCCACGGAAGGAAGGTTGTTGTTATCGGGGCTTGGCCCGCGGCGCCATTTTTAATCCAAGCCGGGGTGGCTGGATAGAGGGGCAATGCAAAAATAGTTGCCGTTGATCCGGCTACAGATTCGGCGGCCAAGGCACAGCCTTGGCCGTCGGCCTTTCTCAGCGCAACGCTTTGTATGCGTCGACGTCGCTGCGCTGCACACTCAACCCCGCACTAGGGTCATAGCCTTCGCCGCACACTTGGCTGAACCGGGTCTGCTGTTCGCCCTCGTGCACCAACCGGTCTTGCTTATCACCCTCGGTGATATAGGTATAGGACTGTCCCCGCATGTCCAGATACTGGCCATCACGTGCTGCAATAGCTTCGTGATACTCCAACAGCTGCGGTTCGCTCAGCCCCAGGCATTTATCCAGGCTTACCCCCCAACGTGCAAGGCAGACCTCGGCGAAGTGGCGCACGATAAGCCCTGGTTCTACCAACAGCCGACCGATTCCGACACCACTGAGCGACGCGTTGCCCACTAGCGTGGCATGGCGCCCCGGCATGGGATACACGCACAACCGAGTATTCCTTTCGACCGCAGGGATCACGCACGCGAAGCCCTTGGAGCGCTCATCCCGCGAGTAGAAACCGACGTACTCCTTGACGTTGCCAGCCAACGTGACGCGTTCGGTTTGCACGTTGCCGACTCCGGGAACGGGGTCGATGGCAAAAATATTCACGGGTATGTCGCGTAGTACAGGGTCTTGCGCCATGGCGTTGGCCAGCATGTGGCAGCTGATGCCTCCCCTGCTCCAGCCCACCAGGTTGACCTGGGTGGGCAGGCGCGGTTTGCGGAACATGCTGATGATGCGTTCCTGAAGTTCCTGCGGTGTTGGGTGGCGCTCGCCATAGTTGTAGGTGCGCCAGAACCAGGAGGCTGTAGACGAGGCATCCGGGATGGGCACTCCGGCAGCTTTAAGGCGCTCGTATTCTTCTTCGCTGAGTTCGGTGCGCTGCCAGCTGCTTTCGCCTTTGATGACTTGCAGCACATGGTTGACGTTTTCTTCCCAGCCGCGGCCAAACAGCTGCCCGGTCCAGTTGAAATAGCCGCCGGGTTCGACGAACAGGTCGTCATCCTGCAGGTTGCCGCTGCCAGGGCCGTCGACGGCGATCCAGTGGGCAAATTCGCGACCCTGGTCGTTGCTGGCCAGGGTCGAGACCAGCTCGCCATTCCAGAAGTTGGGGTTGGTGTCGTCGAAGCGGTGCGAACCGGTGCCGCAGAAGTAGGCGGTGAATACACTCATGGGGGATCTCTTTGGTGAGAAATGAGTGCCTAAGATAGGAATACGGATAGCCAGAAGGCAGGTGGAAAGTTCACCTTCAAGGCAGTTGGGGCTGCTTTGCAGCCCATCGCCGGCAAGCCAGCTCCCACAGGTACTGCACAAGCCTTGAAATCGGTGAAGATCTTGTGGGAGCTGGCTTGCCGGCGATGGGCCGCAAAGCGGCCCCAACGGGCTTAATTGCGGGCCAGGCCGTCAGCCCGGAACATCTGGCGGATGCCGCGAATAGCCTGGCGAATGCGGTCCTGGTTCTCGATCAGGGCAAAGCGCACATGGTCATCACCATAGTCACCAAAACCAATCCCCGGCGACACGCACACCTTGGCCTCGGCCAGCAGCTTCTTGGAAAACTCCAGCGAACCCAGGTGCGCATATTGCTCCGGAATCTTCGCCCACACATACATCGAAGCCTTGGGGTTCTCGACCATCCAGCCCAGCTCGTGCAGCCCCTTCACCAACAGGTTACGACGCTGGCGGTACTGCTCGGCAATATCGCGCACGCACTGCTGGTCACCTTCCAGCGCAGCAATGGCCGCAACCTGCAGCGGCGTGAAGGTGCCGTAGTCGTGGTAGCTCTTGATCCGCGCCAGGGCGCTGACCAGCTCGGGGTTGCCGACCATGAAGCCGATCCGCCAGCCGGCCATGTTGTAGCTCTTGGACAGGGTGAAGAACTCCACCGCAATGTCCTTGGCACCGGGCACCTGCATGATCGAAGGGGCTTTCCAGCCGTCGTAGACAATGTCGGCGTAGGCCAGATCGTGGATCACCAGCACGTTGTACTGCTTGGCCAAAGCCACCACGCGCTCGAAGAAGTCCAGTTCCACGCACTGGGCCGTGGGGTTGGACGGGAAGCCGAGGATCATCATCTTCGGCTTGGGGATCGACTCGCGGATCGCCCGCTCGAGTTCGTTGAAGAAGTCCACACCCGGCACCAGCGGCACGGACCGCACCTGGGCGCCGGCAATGACCGCACCGTAGATATGGATTGGGTAGCTGGGGTTGGGCACCAGCACGGTGTCGCCCTGGTCGAGGGTGGCCAGCATCAAGTGGGCCAGGCCTTCTTTGGAGCCGATGGTAACGATGGCTTCGCTTTCCGGGTCGATGTCGACCTCGTAGCGGTCCTTGTACCAGTTGGAAATGGCCCGGCGCAGGCGCGGGATGCCGCGCGAGGTGGAATAGCCGTGGGTGTCTTCACGCTGGGCGACCTGCACCAGCTTCTCGACGATATGCGGCGGAGTGGCACCGTCGGGGTTGCCCATGCTCAGGTCGATGATGTCCTCACCACGGCGGCGGGCAGCCATCTTGAGCTCGGCGGTGATGTTGAAGACGTAAGGGGGGAGACGATCGATGCGCGCAAAGCGGCGCGGCGAACCTGGGTTGGCCATGGCTTCCTCTGAGTACGTAAGCGCCCGGAACCGTCCGAGCGACGCTGGCCGATGTGGCGGCCTGGATCAGAAGATAGTGCCGAAACAGGATGCCTGTAAAGGACAATTTCCTGTTTTGTCATATTTTTTCAGACGTATTGCTTGAAATTCATGGATTTATGTTTTCCTGTGCCGGCCTCTTCGCGGGCTTGCCCGCTCCCACAGGGTTATCCACAGCCCCTGAGACTTGCGCCGTACCTGTGGGAGCGGGCAGGCCCGCGAAGAGGCCGGCACAGGAAAACACCCATAAAAAAACCCCGGCACACTGGCCGGGGTTTTCGTGAAACAGGCAGCAGTTTCAGCGTGCGTAAGTCATCAGCACATCCGCAGCAGTCTGGCTGTCCACCCCCATCATCACGCTCAGGGCGGTAACGGTGAGGATGGAGAAGCCGAACACCTTGCGGGCCCACTTGCTGTCGTCTTCCGCCTTGTAGCCACCCCAGGCCATGTACAGCCAGTACAGGCCCATGGCAGCCGCCACGGCCAGGTAGCCGAGGCCGGCGTAACCGCCGAGGGTAAGCATCAAGGTGGCGAGCACGAAGGCCAGCACGTACAGCACGATCTGCTTCTTCGCCGCGAGAACACCACGTGCCACCGGCAGGACCGGAATGTTGGCAGCGCTGTAATCCTTGAAGCGGAAGATGGCGATGGCAAAGCTGTGCGGCATCTGCCACAGGCTGAACATCACCAGCAGGGTCACCGCAGCCAGGTCGAAGCTGTTGCTGACGGCGCAGTAGCCGATCACCGGAGGCATGGCACCGGACAGGCTGCCGACCAAGGTACCGTGCACCGATTTACGCTTCAGCCACAGGCTGTAGAAACCGACGTAGACAATGAAGCCAATCAGCGCGCAGAACGCCGACAGCGGGTTGGCCTGAACATACAGCAGGCTGAAACCCGCCACCCCGAGCAGGGTGGCGTAGATCAGCGCGAGGGGCAGCGACATGCCGCCCTGAACCATGACGCGGTTCTTGGTGCGCTCCATCTTGTGGTCGATGTCACGGTCGATGCAGTTGTTGAACACGCATCCGGACGCAACCACCAGCGAAGTACCGATCACCACCGCCAGGAACAAGGCGAAATCCACATGGCCCTTCGAGGCAAGGAAGAAACCGCCTGCCACGGAAAGCACGTTACCGAAAATGATCCCCGGTTTGGTGATTTGGATAAAGTGCTTAACGGACATGCAGTCTTACCTCACTTGGCCATCATTTCGATGTGGATGTTGAACATGATCCACAGCGACAGGCCGACCAGCAGTGCAATTACCAGTACGGTGAACAGGAACGTCGACACGTTGTTGCGTTGCTCTTTCGAGCGATCCATGTGCAGGAAGTAAACCAGGTGAACAACAACCTGGATCACGGCCATGGCAACAATGATCAGAACGGTCAGGTTCTTCGGCAGGCTGGCAGTCATCGCCAGCGCGAACGGGATCGCGGTCAGGATGATCGACAGGACAAAGCCGATCATGTACGACTTGACGCTACCGTGATTACCTTCGTGATGAGTGTCGTGTGCGTTAGCCATTACAGAACCCCCAGCAGGTAAACGACGGTGAATACGCAGATCCAGACCACGTCCAGGAAGTGCCAGAACAGGCTCAGGCAGCTCATGCGGGTCTTGGCGGTCGGCGTGATGCCGTGCTTGTTGATCTGGTACATCATGATTGCCATCCAGATCAGGCCGGCAGTCACGTGCAGACCGTGGGTACCTACCAGGGCGAAGAACGCCGACAGGAAGCCACTGCGCTGCGGGCCGAAGCCCTCGCTGATCAGGTGATGGAATTCATAGATTTCCATCGCGATGAAGCCAGCACCGAACAGGAAGGTCACAGCCAACCAGCCCAGTACGCCCGCTTTCTTGCCGTCGAACATCTTCAGCATGGCGAAGCCGAAGGTGATCGAGGACAGCAGCAGGAACAGCGTTTCAACAGCTACGAAATCGAGCTGGAAGATGTCATGACCCGACGGGCCGCCGGCAAAACTGCCGGACAGCACCGCGTAGGTGGCGAAGAGCGACGCAAACAGGATGCAGTCGGTCATCAGGTACAGCCAGAAGCCCAGTACGGTCATCTGGCCCGAGTCGTGGTGGTGGTCGTCATGCCCATGGTCGTGACCATGAGCAGCGCCGCCGTGCATTACTTGACTGGACATTGATTACACCCGCTCAAACGATTCGACACGTGCGCCGGCAGGCAGAACACCTGCTTTGGCCAGCGCTTTCATGCGCTCGCCTTCGATGCGCGCCACTTCTTCGGCCGGAACCATGTAGCCCTGGTCGTCACGTGCAGCGTGGCGAACGAAGACTGCGATGGTTGCCAACAGGCTCGCGCCCACCAGCCACCAGATGTGCCAGATGAAGGCGAAGCCGAACACGGTCAGGAACAGACCCATGAACAGACCGGTGGAGGTGTTGCTCGGCATGTGGATCGCTTCGTACTTGGCCGGAACCTTGTACGCAACGCCGGCTTCCTTGGCTTCGTGCCAGGCGTCCAGGCCAACTTTCTCAGGCATGTGAGCGAAGTTGTAGAACGGTGGTGGCGACGAAGTGGACCACTCGATGGTACGGCCGCCCCATGGGTCGCCAGTGACGTCCATGTTGTCTTTGCGGTCGCGAACCGAAACGACGATCTGGATCAGCTGGCAAGCAATACCGAACAGGATCAGCACGGCGCCGACAACGGCTACGTACAGGTAGGGTTCCCACAGTGGGTTGTCGGAGTGGTTCAGACGACGGGTCATGCCCATGAAGCCCAGGGCATACAGCGGCATGAACGCAACGTAGAAGCCCGACAGCCAGAACCAGAAGGCAGCTTTGCCCCACTTCTCGTTCAGGGTGAAGCCGAAGGCTTTCGGGAACCAGAAGGCGAAACCGGCGATGTAGCCGAATACCGCGCCACCGATGATCACGTTGTGGAAGTGCGCAATTACGAACAGGCTGTTGTGCAGGACGAAGTCAGCACCCGGAACGGCCAGCAGTACGCCGGTCATGCCACCGATGGAGAAGGTGACCATGAAGCCCAGGGTCCAGAGCATCGGCGCGGTGAAGCGCACGCGGCCTTGGTACATGGTGAACAGCCAGTTGAACAGCTTCACACCGGTCGGGATGGAGATCAGCATCGTCGCCAGGCCGAAGAAGGTGTTGACGCTGGCGCCGGCACCCATGGTGAAGAAGTGGTGCAGCCATACCGCAAAGCCCAGGATGGCGATCGCGCCCGATGCGTAGATCATCGAGTGGTGGCCGAACAGGCGTTTGCCAGAGAACGTCGAAGTTACTTCCGAGAACACGCCGAAGGCCGGCAGGATCAGGATGTAAACCTCAGGGTGACCCCACGCCCAGAACAGGTTGACGTACATCATCGGGTTCCCACCAAGCTCGTTGGTGAAAATGTGGAAGTCCAGATAACGGTCAACAGTCAGCAGCGCGAGTGCAGCAGTCAGGATCGGGAACGAAGCAACGATCAGTACGTTGGCCCAGGTGCAGGTCCAGGTGAAGATCGGCATGTCCATCAGCTTCATGCCAGGTGCGCGCATCTTCATCACGGTAACGAGGAAGTTCACGCCGGTAAGCGTCGTACCCAATCCGGATAGCTGTAGCGCCCAGATGTAGTAGTCAACGCCCACCCCAGGGCTGTACTGGATGCCCGCGAGCGGCGGATAGGCAACCCAGCCGGTCTTGGCGAATTCACCAACGCCCAGCGAGATGTTGACCAGCAGCACGCCTGCCAGCAGCAGGTAGAAGCTCAGGGAGTTCAGGAACGGGAAGGCAACGTCACGTGCACCGATCTGCAGGGGAACCGCCAGGTTCATCAGGCCGGTGAAGAACGGCATCGCCATGAAGATGATCATGATCACACCGTGAGCGGTGAAGATCTGGTCATAGTGTTCAGGCGGCAGGTAGCCTTCGGAGCCACCGGTTGCGGCAGCCAGCTGGGTACGCATCATGATGGCGTCGGCAAAGCCGCGCAGCAGCATGACCATCGCGACGATGATGTACATCACGCCGATCTTTTTGTGGTCGACAGTAGTCAGCCACTCGCTCCACAAGTAGGTCCACTTGCGGAAATAGGTGATAAGACCGACGACAGCGATACCGCCGAGCGCGATCATGGCAAGCGTCACCATGACTATCGGCTCGTGATAGGGTATCGCCTCCAGGCTTAGTTTACCGAACATCTCTTACTCCTCTGCACCGGCAGCTGGTTGCATACTCGATTCCACACCCTTGGTTGTGGCCAGATCTTTGCTGCCTGCTTCTTCGTGGACCGGCTTGCCGCGGTTCATGCCTTCGTACTTGTCGACGATGGTCTGGAACAGCTCTGCTGGCGCCTCGCTGTACAGCGCGACTGGGTTGTATTCGCTAGGCTTGGCCAGAGCTTCGTACTCGGCTTTGCCCAGTTTCAACGGCGACTGCTTGACCTCGGCGACCCATGCATCGAAGTCGGCCTGGGATTGGGCAGTAGCCTTGAATTTCATGCCGGTGAAACCAGCACCGCTGTAGTTGGCGCTGATACCGTCAAACACACCGTTCTCGTTGGCGATCAGGTGCAGTTTGGTGGTCATGCCGGCCATCGCGTAGATCTGGCCACCCAGGCCCGGGATGAAGAACGAGTTCATCACGGCGTCGGAGGTGACGCGGAAGTTCACCGGGGTGTTGGCCGGGAAGTTGATCTTGTTGACGGTGGCAATGCCCTGTTCCGGGTAGATGAACAGCCACTTCCAGTCCAGTGCGACCACGTCGATCTGGATCGGCTTCACGTCCGAATCCAGCGGACGGTATGGGTCCAGCTTGTGGGTGGAGTGGTAGGTGACGTAACCCAGGGCGATGATGATCAGGATCGGGATGATCCACACCGCGGCCTCGATCTTGGTCGAGTGCGACCAGTCAGGGGTGTAGGTGGCTGCCTTGTTGGAAGCACGGTACTTCCAGGCGAACGCCAGGGTCATGATGATGACGGGAATCACCACCAGCAGCATCAGGCCGGTTGCGATCAGGATCAGGTTCTTTTGCTCAATGCCGACCTGGCCCTTCGGGTCGAGCAGGGTCCAGTTGCACCCACTGAGTAAAAGCATGCCTAAAACGGGCAATATGCCAAACAGTCTGGGGTAACGCTTTTTACTCATCTCACGACCTCTAGATCAGCTTGCTTCAATGCAATTTGTGTTTTGGTAGCCAACACTTCGTCCTGCCAAGTGAGGCATTTTGCGCCCGTACTCGCTCCGGCCTGGGGTCCGACTGCTGGACCTTGGCTTCAAGCGTGTTAGCGGTGCTTATGGTTTCGTAGGCAACAGGCCTGTACTTCAGACCAAGTCCATTTGGTGCGGGAAAACGCGGAGGGGTATCCGCCCGGTATCGCCGTTGGGCGAAACTTGACGAAGTCAGCAAAAAGGAGCGCTGGGGCTTCCTTCAATCCTGCGACTCGCAAGCAGTGCCGAACGGAAATTGGGGGCGATTGTAGTGAGGTCGCCAACCCTTGACTATGACTTATTGAGCAACAGTCTTTTACAGAATGCGTAACAATGCTGCTCGATAATTCAACTTCGCGACAGTTTGTCGCACCCCGCTTGCTAGCCCTCAAAGCCGCATTCTACAAGGCTTCGTGGTTGATCTGGATCAAGCGGGGGGCAACTTTTCGCTCTTGTCATGCGGCGTAAAAGACCACATGCAATTCAGGACTTTTGTCTAACCCTGACGTCGGTTGCGGTAGATACCGAGCGGAACCAGGATGGCGGTCAGCACGAATGCCACAAGTGCCCACTGCGCCAGCGACAAACCGAGGATCGGCGGGTACGGCGTGCTGCAGAAGCCGTCGACCTGGAACGCCAGCGGCCAGAGCTTGGCCAGCGGCAGGTCGTCCACGATCGGCTGGAGGGTGTCGATGCCACAGCTGACCATGGGGTTGGCGAGTATATACACATGGTTGCCGGCCGCAATGATTCCGCCAATTGCGCTAAGCACCACCATGGCCTCGAAGAAGGTCAGGCTGCGGCGCCCGGGCATCGCTGCGGCGATGAAGGCGAACAGGGCAATGAACAGCAGCGCGTAACGCTGCAGGATGCACAGCGGGCACGGTGCCTCGCCCAGCACCACTTGCATATAGAGGGCGCCGCCGATCAGCGACAGGCAGATCAGGCCCAACAGCACCAGAAAGCGCCGTTCCCGATTCAGGCGCGATGTTTGTTCGTTCATTGCCGGTTCCTTCGATGGATAGTGGCAGCGTGGTCCGCCTGCCTGGGCGCAAGTCTACACGCTGGGCGTGTCGAGGAAGCGGCGCGATGGCACTGCGCAGGACTATCCGGTGAGGCTGAGACCGGCCGTAACGAGGTCGGTTCAACCCCGGGCGGCAAAAAAGCTGCTGCCCGGGTGCCGCACAGGGGCAAGCCCCTCGACACCCGGGAGTGAAGGATACCGTGATTAACGCAGGATTAATGATGAAAGCGCTGAGCCCGCTTTCATCTTTCCTTATATATAGGCAGGAAGTAATCGTGTAAGCCTGTACCGGCCTCTTCGCGGGCTCGCCCGCTCCCACAGGTGCTCCACAGCTTTCAAATGCTGCGGGGTACCTGTGGGAGCGGGGTACCTGTGGGAGCGGGGTACCTGTGGGAGCGGGCGAGCCCGCGAAGAGGCCGGTACAGGCGCTACATCACTCCAGGGCAGCCGCCGGCCCGAAGAACTCGTAACGGCTCTGCTGCTCTGGCACACCCAGTGCCTTCAACTGGCGCTTCACCGCCGCCATGAAGCCCTTGGGCCCAAGGAAGTAGGCATCCACATCACGTTCCCGCGGCAGCCATTCGGCCAGCAGCTCCTCGCTCAGCAGGCCGACCGCGTCTGCCGCAGCGCCCCCGTCCGCCTCGGCATAGCAGTAGAAACGCTTGAGCTGTGGATGACGCGCCGCCAGGCCATCGATCCAGTCGCGGAAGGCGTGCACCGCACCGTTACGCGCACAGTGGATGAAATGCACCTCGCGCCGGGTTTGCAGTGCCGCCTGCAACATCGCCAGGGTTGGGGTAATGCCCACGCCCCCACTGATCAGCACCAACGGCTTGTCGCTGGCTGCCAGGGTGAAATCACCGGCAGGCGGGAAAAGTTGCAGGGTTTCGCCCACCACCAGTTCATCGTGCAGGTAGTTGGAAACCTTGCCGCCCGCCTCGCGCTTGACGCTGATACGGTATTCCTTGCCATCGCACAGCGCCGACAGGGAATAGTTGCGGCGCTGCTCGGCACCGTCGATATCCAGCTTCAGGCCAATGTACTGCCCAGGTTCAGCCTTGAGCACCGGCTTGCCATCCACCGGGGCAAAGTAGAACGACACGACCTCGCTGCTTTCCTGCTCACGCCGGACCAGGCGGAACTCGCGGGTACCGCGCCAGCCGCCCTCGGCCTGTTCTTTCTCTTTATAGAGGTTTTCTTCAGCGCCAATCAGGATGTCTGCCAGCTGGCCATAGGCAGCGGCCCAGGCGTCGATCACCTCAGGGGTGGCGATTTCCTTGCCCAGCACTTCCTCGATGGCGCGCAGCAGGCAGCTGCCGACGATCGGGTAATGTTCCGGCAGGATCTGCAAGGCAACGTGCTTGTTGATGATCTGCCCGACCAGGCCACCCAACTGCTCCAGCTGGTCGATGTGGCGGGCATACATCAGCACGCCGTTGGCCAAGGCACGGGGCTGGTCGCCACTGGCCTGGTGGGCCTGGTTGAACAGCGGGCGTACCTCGGGGTATTCGCTGAGCATCATCTTGTAGAAGTGGGTGGTCAGCGCTTCGCCGCCGCTTTCCAGCAGGGGTACAGTGGCCTTGATGATTGCACGTTGTTCGGCATTGAGCATTGCGACAACTCCTGAGCCTGTGGCTTCAAATGACTGCCTTGGCTATTTCACCAATCGTGCCAACTTTTCTCGCCAGTAAAATCAGGGGGTTGAAGCAAACCATGTCAAAACGACACGCTCAGGCGTATAGTCATATTGACCAATAGGAGTCTTTATGACCGCAAAGCCGCTGCTTACCGCCCTTCTGCCCCTGGTCAGTGACCTGTCACGCGACCTGCCCGACCAGGAACGCTACCGCCGCCTGCTGCAGGCCATGCGCAGCCTGTTGCCGTGCGATGCCGCCGCGCTGCTGCGCCTGGATGGTGAATGGCTGGTGCCGCTGGCGGTTGATGGCCTGAGCCCCGACACCTTGGGCCGGCGTTTTCGAGTCAGCGAGCACCCACGCTTCCAGATCTTGCTCAGCCGCCCGGAGCCCACCCGTTTCGCCAGCGACTCCGAACTTCCCGACCCCTACGACGGCTTGGTCAATGCCCCGGATGCCGACCTTGAGGTGCACGACTGCATGGGCTGCACGTTGATGGTCGATGAGCGCCCGTGGGGCCTGGTTACCCTCGACGCACTCACCCCCGGGCAGTTCCAGAGCCTGGAGCTGGATGCCCTGCAGGCCTTCGCCAGCCTGGCCGCCGCCACGGTGACCGTGGCCGAGCGCATCGAGCACCTTGCCCTGCGCGCCGAAGATGAACACCACCGCGCCGAGATCTACCGCCAGGCCAGCGGCCAGGACAAAGAGCTGATTGGCCAGAGCCCGGCGCACAAGCGCCTTGTGGAAGAAATCCGCCTGGTCGGTGGTAGCGACCTGACCGTACTGATCACTGGCGAAACCGGCGTTGGCAAGGAGCTGGTGGCCCAGGCCCTGCACCAGGCGAGCAACCGCGCCGACAAGCCATTGGTCAGCCTCAACTGTGCCGCTCTGCCCGACACCCTGGTGGAAAGCGAACTGTTCGGCCATGTTCGCGGGGCCTTCACCGGTGCGCACGGCGAACGCCGGGGCAAGTTCGAGCTGGCCAACGGCGGCACGCTGTTCCTCGACGAAGTGGGCGAGCTGCCGCTGACGGTGCAGGCCAAGTTGCTGCGCGTGCTGCAAAGCGGCCAGTTGCAACGCCTGGGCTCGGACCGCGAGCACCGCGTGGATGTGCGGTTGATCGCTGCAACCAACCGGGACCTGGCGGCAGAAGTACGCAACGGCAACTTCCGCGCCGACTTCTACCACCGCCTCAGCGTGTACCCGCTGCACGTACCGCCCTTGCGCGAACGTGGGCGGGATGTGCTGCTATTGGCCGGCTACTTCCTCGAACAGAACCGTTCGCGCCTGGGTCTCAACAGCTTGCGCCTGAGCAACGAAGCCCAGGCAGCGCTGCTGGCCTACGACTGGCCAGGCAACGTACGCGAACTGGAACACCTGATCGGCCGCTCGGCACTCAAGGCACTGGGCCAGCACCCCGACCGGCCCCGCATTCTCACGCTCGAAGCCATTGACCTGGACCTGCGCGCATCACCTGCAACACAGGGCGCCCTGCCCTCGCCCGCAACCCCGCTGCCGTTGGCAACACTCCCCGAAGGCGGCCTGCGCGAAGCAGTCGACGCCTACCAGCGCCAGGTGATCGAGGCCTGCCTGCAACGGCACCAGGACAATTGGGCGGGAGCCGCGCGCGAGCTGGGCCTGGACCGTGCCAACCTGAGCCGACTGGCCCGTCGGCTGGGGCTTCGCTGAGATTTACCTACAAAAGGATTAACCCAGAAAGCCTCTGGTTGCTTCCTGCCTGGCTGCTATATCTCCCTAACCACCCATTTCTCGACTGCCTGGTCGAGACTGCGCGAAACACCCCCTGCAAGGGCTCTGTTACGGCGGTTGTGGCCCGAAGAGTCGGGCCTGGGATTCGGATACCAGCAGGGAGCATCCATGGAAAACATCGTCGTCGCCGATAAGCAATCCGAAGTCGCCACTCAGAGCGCCTGGGGCAATATCAACCTGAAAGGTCCGGGCGTCGTGCAGATGCCGGTAGCCCCCGACCAGATCGCCACCGTGACCCAACGTGGGCAAGATCTGATCGTGACCCTGAAGTCCGGTGAAAAGGTCACCATCGGCAACTTCTTCGCCGTGGACCAGGCCGGGGTCGGCAGCGACATCGTCTTCGTCGGCGAAGACGGCACCCTGTGGCACGCCCAGTACGATGCAACGGCCTTCACCGGCTTCACCTTTGAAGATGTGACCTCGCTGGACGAACTGGTCGCGGGTATCGGCACTGCCGGTAGCGCCATGCCAACCTGGGCAATTGCCGGGCTCAGCCTGCTGGGTGTCGGCGGCGCGGCAGCAACGGCTGACAACGGTGGTGGCGGCAGCAGCGGCGGTTCCGACCCGGACACCACCGCACCGGCCACGCCCATCGACCTGCTGGTATCGCCGGAAGGCCTGCGCCTGACCGGCCGCGGCGAAGCGGGCGCCACGGTGAACATCCGTGACGCCGCCGGCAACATCATCGGCAGCGGCACCGTGGCCGCCGATGGCAGCTTCAACGTGGTCCTGAACCCGCCGCAGATCAACAGCGAGAACCTGCAAGTCACCCTCACCGATGGCGCGGGCAACGTCTCGGCGCCCGGCACCGTCACTGCCCCGGATGTGACTGCGCCACTGGCGCCGACCGAACTGGCCATCGATGCCCAGGGCTCCACCCTCACCGGTCGCGCCGAAGCTGGCTCGACCGTTACCGTGCGCGGCGCCGACGGTGCAGTACTGGGCACTGCGGTAGCCGGTGCGGACGGCCTGTTCAGCATCACCCTGCAACCGCCACAAACCGATGGCCAGGCCCTGCAAGTCAGCGCCACCGATGCAGCCGGCAACACCTCGCCGGCTGCCGGCATCAATGCACCAGACGTCGACAACCCCGACACCACCGCCCCCGACCAGCCGACCAACCTGGCCCTGGCCAACGGTGTAACCCTCACCGGTCGCGGCGAGCCGGGTGCCACCGTGCAGGTGCGTGATGCGGCCGGCAACATCATTGGCACCGGCACCGTTGGCGCCGATGGCCTGTTCAGCCTCACCCTGTCACCGGCCCAGGCCAATGGCGAAGCGCTGGATATCCGCCAGGTGGATGCCGCCGGCAACAGCTCGATCCCACTGGAATTCACCGCCCCGGACATCACCCCGCCCGAAGCCGTGAGCGACATCCTGGTCGGCCCGGGTGGCACAGCCCTGAGCGGTCGCGGTGAACCTGGCGCCACCGTCGAGGTACGCGATGCCAACGGCAACGTAATCGGCACCGGTGTGGTGAGTGCCAACGGCACCTTCCTGGTCGACCTCAGTCCAGCCGCACAGCCCGGCGAACACCTGAGCCTGGTGCAGGTGGACACGAGCGGCAACGTGTCGCCGGCGACCGAATACGACGTGCCGCTGACCACTGCCCCGGACAGCCCGAGCAATCTGGCCATCGACGCCGACGGCACCACCCTGACTGGTACCGCCCCGGCCGGCAGCCGGGTGGAAGTGCATGACGCCAATGGCACACTGATCGGCAGCGGCATTGCCAATGCCGACGGCAGCTTCAGCATCGAACTGAACCCGGCCCAGTCCAACGGCGAACTGCTCGATGTCGTTGCCATCGATGACAGCGGCGTGTCGTCGCTGCCAGCCCAGATCACCGCCCCGGACATCACCGCCCCTGCCGCGCCGACCGAACTGGCCGTCAGCGCTGACGGCACCGTGCTCACCGGCCGCGCCGAACCGGGCAGCACCGTGCGCATTGTCGGCGCCGACGGCACCGAACTGGGCACTGCCGTAGTGGGTGCCACCGGAGTGTTCAGCATCACCCTCAACCCGCCACAAGTCGACGGCGAGGTACTGCAAGCTACCGCGTCCGATGCCGCTGGCAACACGTCCGTGGCCAGCTCGGTCACCGCACCGGACATCGACGGCGGCGACACCACGCCGCCGCTGGCACCGACCGATCTTGTGATTGGCCTGGCCGGCAGCCAGCTCAGCGGCCGTGGCGAGGCCGGCACCACCGTGCAGGTGCGTGACGCCGCAGGCAACATCATCGCCACCGGCACCGTCGGCGCAGATGGCACCTTCGCCGTCACCCTGGCCCCTGCCGTGAATGACGGCAGTACCTTGCAAGTCACCCTCACCGATGCCGCCGGCAACGTGTCGCCGCCAGGCTCAGTAACTTCGGCCGACCTGCTGCCGCCCGCACAACCGACCGACCTCGCCCTGGCCGATGGCGTGACCTTCACCGGTCGCGGCGAGCCGGGCGCCACCGTACAGGTGCGCGATGTCGCCGGTAACCTCATCGGCACCGGTGTAGTCGGCGCCGACGGGCTGTTCAGCCTGACCCTGTCGCCTGCCCAGGCCAATGGCGAAGCGCTCGACGTGCGCCTGGTGGACGCTGCCGGCAACACGTCGGCACCGCTGCAATTCGATGCCCCGGACATCACCCCGCCAGACGCGGTCAGCAACATCGTGGTCGGCGCCGGTGGCGTGGCCCTGAGCGGCCGCGGCGAACCGGGTGCCACGGTCGAGGTGCGTGATGCCAACGGCACCGTGATCGGTACCGGCGTGGTCGGTGCCAACGGCACCTTCCTGATCGACCTGAGCCCAGCCGCCCAACCCGGCGAACACCTGAGCCTGGTGCAGACCGATGCGAGCGGCAATGCCTCGGTAGCCCTCGAATACGACGTGCCGCTGACCACTGCCCCGGACAGCCCGAGCAACCTGGCCATCGACGCCGACGGCACCACCCTGACTGGTACCGCCCCGGCCGGCAGCCGGGTGGAAGTGCATGACGCCAATGGCACACTGATCGGCAGCGGCATTGCCAATGCCGACGGCAGCTTCAGCATCGAACTGAACCCGGCCCAGGCCAACGGCGAACTGCTCGATGTCGTTGCCATCGATGACAGCGGCGTATCGTCGCTGCCCGCACAGATCACTGCCCCGGACATCACCGCCCCGGCCGCGCCGACCGAACTGGCCGTCAGTGCTGACGGCACCGTGCTCACCGGCCGCGCCGAACCGGGCAGCACCGTGCGCATCGTCGGCGCCGACGGCACCGAACTGGGCACTGCCGTAGTGGGCGCCACCGGTGTGTTCAGCATCACCCTCAACCCGCCGCAAGTCGACGGCGAGGTACTGCAAGCTACCGCGTCCGATGCCGCTGGCAACACGTCCGTGGCCAGCTCGGTCACCGCCCCGGATATCGACGGCGGCGACACCACGCCGCCAGATGCACCTATCGACCTGGTCATCGGCCTGGCCGGCAGCCAGCTCAGCGGCCGTGGCGAAGCCGGCACCACCGTGCAGGTACGTGACGCCGCCGGCAACCTCATCGCCACCGGCACCGTCGGCGCAGATGGCACCTTCGCCGTCACCCTGGCCCCTGCCGTAAAAGACGGCAGCACCTTGCAAGTCACCCTGACCGATGCCGCTGGCAACGTCTCGCCGCCAGGTTCGGTAACTTCGGCCGACCTGCTGCCACCCGCCCAGCCGACCGACCTCGCCCTGGCCGATGGCGTGACCTTTACCGGTCGCGGCGAGCCGGGCGCCACCGTGCAGGTGCGCGATGCTGCCGGTAACCTCATCGGCACCGGTATCGTCGGCGCCGACGGGCTGTTCAGCCTGACCCTGTCGCCTGCCCAGGCCAATGGCGAAGCGCTGGATGTACGCCTGGTGGATGCCGCGGGCAATGCTTCGGCACCGCTGCAATTCAACGCCCCGGACATCACCCCGCCGGATACCGTCAGCGACATCCTGGTCGGCCCGGGCGGCACGACCCTGAGTGGCCGCGGTGAGGCCGGTGCCTCGGTGGAGGTGCGCGATGCCGATGGCAACCTGCTGGGCCGTGGCGTAGTCACGGCCAACGGCACCTTCCTGATCAGCCTTGACCCGGCCGTACAACCCGGCGACCAGCTGACGCTGCTGCAGGTGGACCCAAGCGGCAACGCCTCGGCCCCGCTCGAATACGATGTGCCGCTGACCACTGCCCCGGTCAGCCCCAGCGGGCTGGCCATCGATGCCGATGGCACCACCCTCACCGGTAGTGCCCCTGCCGGCAGCCGTGTGGAAGTGCACGACGCCAGCGGCGCCTTGATCGGTAGCGCCATTGCCAATGCCGACGGCACCTTCAGCATCGAACTGACCCCGGCCCAGGCCAACGGCGAACTGCTGAACGTGGTGGCCATCGATGCCGATGGCGTTTCGTCCATCCCCACCCAGATCACTGCGCCCGATATCACCGCACCGGCTGCGCCAGCCGAGCTGGCCGTAAGCGCTGACGGCAGCGTCATCACTGGCCGCGCCGAGCCGGGCAGCACCGTGCGCATCGTCGCCGCCGACGGCACCGAACTGGGCACCGCGGTGGTCGGCCCGACCGGTGTGTTCAGCATCAACCTGGCTCCGCCACAGATTGATGGTGAAGTGCTGCAAGCCACTGCCACCGATGCTGCGGGCAATACCTCGCCAACCAGTGCAGTGACCGCGCCAGACCTCGACGGTGTCGATACCACGCCACCCGCAGCGCCTACCGACCTGGTCATCGACCTGGCCGGCAGCCGCCTGAGCGGGCACGGCGAACCGGGCACCAACGTGGAAGTGCGTGATGCCGCAGGTAATGTCCTGGCTACCGGTACCGTAGGTGCAGACGGCAGCTTCGCCATCACCCTGACCCCGCCCGTAAACGACGGCAGCGCCTTGCAAGTGACCCTGACCGATGCCGCCGGCAACGTTTCGCCACCCGGCTCGGTCACCTCGCCAGACCTGCAGCCGCCTGCGCAGCCCACCGAGCTAGTGCTGATCAATGGCGTTACCTTCAACGGCCGCGGCGAGCCGGGTGCCACCGTACAGGTACGCGATGCCACCGGCACCGTGATCGGTACCGGCGTAGTCGGTGCCGACGGCCTGTTCAGCCTCTCCCTGTCGCCTGCCCAGGCCAACGGTGAGGCGCTGGACGTGCGCCTGGTGGATGCTGCCGGCAACAGCTCTGTGCCGCTGCAGTTCGACGCACCGGACATCACCCCGCCTGCGGCGGTCAGCAATATCGTGATCGGCGGTGGCGGGCTGGCCCTGAGTGGTCGCGGCGAAGCCGGCGCCACCGTCGAGGTGCGCGATGCCAATGGCACGCTGATCGGCACTGGCGTGGTTGCGGCTAACGGCACCTTCCTCATCGACCTGAGCCCGGCTGTGCAACCTGGCGAGCAACTGAGCCTGGTGCAGACCGACCCAAGCGGCAATGCCTCCGAGGCGCTGCAGTTCGAAGTGCCGGTTACCACCGCCCCGGCCAGCCCAAGCGACCTGGTGTTCGCCGAGGACGGCAGCAGCATCAGCGGAACCGCGCCTGCTGGCAGCCGCGTGGAAGTGCATGATGCCAACGGCACGCTGATCGGCAGCGTGGTGGCAGGCCCTGATGGCAGCTTCACCGTCACCCTCGACCCGGCCCAGGCCAATGGCGAGCTGCTGGATGTGGTGGCCATCGATGGCAGCGGCGCTTCGTCGCTGCCGGTGCAGATAACCGCACCGGACATCACCCCACCGGTCGCCCCGAGCGATTTGGTAATTAATGCCGACGGCAGTGTGGTTACCGGCCGTGCCGAGCCAGGCAGCACCGTGCGCGTGCTGGCCGCCGATGGCACCACCGTACTTGGCAGCGTGGTGGTCGGCGCCACCGGCAGCTTCAGCATCACCCTCGACCCGCCGCAGGTGAACGGCGAGGTACTGCAAGTCACCGCCACCGACGCGGCCGGCAATGCCTCCACGGCCGGCAGCGTCACCGCGCCGGACATCGACGGCGGCGACACCACGCCGCCAGAAGCGCCAACTGCCCTGCTGGTCAACGCTACCGGCAGCCAGCTGAACGGTCGTGGCGAAGCCGGTGCCAGCGTGCAGGTGCGCGATGCCGCAGGCAATGTGATTGCCAGCGGCACAGTCAACCCGGATGGCACCTTCGCCATCACCCTGAGCCCGGCCGTCACCGATGGCAGCACACTGCAGGTAACCCTGACCGACGCTGCCGGCAACGTCTCGCAACCCGGCTCGGTCGCTTCGCCAGACCTGCAAGCCCCGGCCCAACCCACTGAGCTGGCCCTGGCCGATGGCGTCACCTTCACCGGCCGCGGCGAACCCGGCGCCACCGTGCAGGTACGCAACGCTGCCGGCACCCTGATCGGCACCGGCCTGGTGAATGATGACGGCACCTTCAGCGTCACCCTGTTCCCCGCCCAGGCCAATGGCGAGGCGCTGGAAGTGCGTGTGGTGGATGCCGCCGGCAACGGCTCGGCACCGCTGGAGTTCACGGCGCCGGACATCACCCCGCCAGCCGCGGTCAGCAACATCGTGGTCGGTGCCGATGGCCTGGTGCTCAGTGGTCGTGGCGAAGCCGGTGCCACTGTCGAAGTGCGCGATGCCAACGGCACGCTGATCGGCAGTGTGATCGTCGGCGCCAACGGCACCTTCACCGTCAACCTCGACCCCGCCGTGCAGCCGGGCGAGCAACTGAGCCTGGTGCAGACCGACCCGAGCGGCAACGCCTCCGACGCGCTGCAATTCGAAGTACCGTCCACCACCACGCCGGCCAGCCCGAGCGACCTGGTGGTGGCTGCCGATGGTGGCAGTATCACCGGTACCGCACCGGCCGGTAGCCGTGTGGAGGTGCATGACGCCAACGGCACACTGGTCGGCAGTGTAGTGGTGGGTGCCGAAGGTACCTTCACCGTCATCCTCAACCCGGCCCAGGCCAACGGCGAACTGCTCGATGTGGTGGCAATCGACGCCACGGGTGCCTCGTCGCTGCCAGTACAAGTCAGCGCCCCGGATATCACCCCGCCCGCCATCCCCGGTGAGCTTGCGATCAACGCCAACGGCACTGTGGTCACCGGCCGCGCCGAAGCGGGCAGCACCGTGCGCGTGCTGGCCGCCGATGGCACCACTGTGCTCGGCACCGTGGTGGTCGGCGCCACCGGCAGCTTCAGCATTACCCTCAACCCGGCGCAGGTGAACGGCGAGGTACTGCAAGTCACTGCCACCGACGCTGCCGGCAATGCCTCCAGTGCCGGCAGCGTTACCGCGCCAGACATCGACGGTGGCGACACCACGCCACCCGACGCCGCGAGCAACCTGGTCGTCGGCCTGGCCGGCGCCCAGCTCAGCGGCCGTGGCGAAGCCGGTGCCAGCGTGCAGGTACGCGATGCCCAGGGCAATGTAGTGGCCAACGGTACAGTCAACCCGGATGGCAGCTTCCAGATCACCCTCGACCCGCCCGTCAAGGACGGCAGCACCCTGCAGGTAGTGCTGACCGATGCCGCCGGCAATGCCTCTGCGCCAGCTTCGGTGGTAACCCCGGACCTGCAGGCGCCGGCCCAGCCGACCGGCCTGGCCCTGGCCGACGGCGTTACCCTGAGCGGTAGCGGCGAGCCCGGTGCCACCGTGCAGGTACGCGATGCCTCGGGCAACGTGATAGGCACTGGCCTGGTCAACGGAAATGGCAGTTTCAGCGTCACCCTGTCGCCGGCCCAGGCCAATGGCGAAGTCCTCGACATTCGCCTGGTGGATGCTGCCGGTAACGTGTCGACACCCCTGCAGTTCGATGCTCCGGACATCACCCCGCCTGCCGAGGTCAGCAACATCGTGGTCGGCGCCGACGGCCTTACCCTGAGCGGTCGTGGCGAAGCGGGTGCCTCGGTCGAAGTGCGTGACGCCAACGGCACGCTGATCGGCAGTGGCCTGGTAACCGCGAACGGGACCTTCCTGCTCGACCTAGACCCGGCTGCACTGCCAGGCGCGCGCCTGAGCCTGGTGCAGACCGACCCGAGCGGCAATGCCTCCGAGGCCCTGACCTACGACGTGCCGCTGGTGGTCACGCCAACCAGCCCGAGCGGCCTGGTAGTCGCCGAAGACGGCACCAGCATCAGCGGCTCGGCCCCGGCCGGCAGCCGCGTGGAAGTACACGATGCCAACGGCACGCTGGTCGGCAGCATCGTGGTCGGTGCCGAAGGCACCTTCACCGTGGTGCTCAACCCGGCCCAGGCCAACGGCGAGCTACTGGACGTGGTGGCCATCGACAGCAACGGCACCTCGTCGCTGCCGGTGCAGGTCAGCGCGCCAGACATTACCCCGCCAGTCGCGCCAAGCGACCTGGTAATCGCCGCCGACGGTACCGTGGTAAGCGGCCGCGCCGAGGCGGGCAGCACCGTGCGCGTGCTGGCGGCCGATGGCACCACCGTGCTGGGTAGCGTGGTGGTCGGTGCCAGCGGTGCCTTCGAAATCACCCTCACCCCACCGCAAGTGGCGGGCGAACAGCTGCAAGTCACCGCCACCGACGCTGCCAGCAATGCCTCGCAGGCCGGCTCGATCACGGCCCCCATTGTCGACAACGGTGGCGATACCACGCCACCGGACCCGGCCAGCAACCTGGTCATCAGCAACGATGGCCGTACCGTCTCGGGCCGCGGCGAAGCGGGCGCGACCGTGGAAGTACGCAACGACCAGGGCCAGGTTCTGGGCAGCGGCACCGTGCAGGCAGACGGCAGCTTCACCGTCACACTGCCAACGCCGGTGATCGACGGCTCGTCCCTGCAAGTAACCCTGACCGATGCCGCTGGCAACGTGTCCACACCAAGCCCGCTGACTGCACCCGACCATGTGGCACCGCTGCAACCGACCGGCCTGGCGCTGGCCGATGGCGTGACCCTGACCGGTACGGCCGAAGCAGGTGCGCGGGTGGATGTGCGCGATGCCTCCGGCAACCTGATCGGCAGCACAATCGCCGGGCAGAACGGCAGCTTCAGCCTTACCCTGAACCCGGCGCAGGCCAACGGCGAAACCGTGTCGGTCAGGGTGACCGATGCAGCCGGCAACAGCTCGGTGTCGCTGAGCTACGCCACCCCGGATATCACCCCGCCAGGCATCATCAGCAACGTCATTGCGGGTGCTGGCAGCCTGGTCGTTTCCGGGCGCGGCGAAGCCGGTGCCACGGTAGAGGTGCGCGATGCCAACGGCACCGTGATCGGTACCGGCACCGTCTCGGCAAATGGCACATTCCTGGTCAACCTCGACAGCCCGGTCATTGCCGGTGAAGCCCTGGTGCTGGTGCAGACCGATGCTGCCGGCAACCCTTCGGTAGGCCTCACCATCATCGTGCCGGCCACCGCGGTACCGGACAGCCCGAGTGGGCTGGTTGTGGCTGCCGATGGCAGTTCCATCAGCGGTTCGGCCCCGCCAGGCAGCCTGGTAGAGGTGCACGATGCCCAGGGCAACCTGATAGGCAGCATCCAGGCTGGCAACGACGGTAGCTTCAACATCGGTCTCTCACCTGCCCAGGCCAACGGCGAACTGCTGGATGTGGTCGCGATCGACGCAGATGGCAACACGTCGCTGCCGACCCAGGTCAGCGCCCCGGACATCACGCCGCCCAACGAGGCGAGCGAACTGCAACTGAGCAACGATGGCAGCACCCTCACCGGGCGCGGCGAGCCCGGCACCACGGTGCAGGTCACCGATGCCCAGGGCAACGTGCTGGGCAATGCCCAAGTCGGCGCCGACGGGGTCATCAGCGTGCAGCTCAACCCACCGCAGACCGACGGCCAGGAACTGGACGTGGTGCTGCGCGATGCCGCCGGCAACAGCTCGACGGCAACCATCACCGCGCCGGACCTGGACGGCCCGCTGCAACCTTCGGGCCTGGCCATCGACAGCGCCGGCGTGCACCTGACCGGCCAGGGCCAGAGTGGCTCGATCATCACCGTGCGCGATGCTGACGGTAATGTACTAGGCACCACTACCGTGGGCGGCGACGGCCGCTTCGACGTTACCCTGAACGCGCCACAGCGCAACGGCGAAAGCCTGACCGTGGATGCCACCGACAGCCGGGGCAACAGTGCCGGGCCGGTGGACTTCACTGCACCGGACTCTACCCCGCCACAGGTGGTCGGCAGCCCGGCCATTGACGATAGCGGTACCCTCGTTACGGGTATCGGCGAGCCGGGCGCTACCGTCACCGTGCGCGGGCCGGATGGCAGCGTGCTGGGCAGCGTGGTGGTCGGCGCAGGCGGCGCGTTCGAAGTCACCCTCGGCACAGCGCAAACCAACGGCCAGGCGCTGACCGTAGAGCAGCGTGACCCGAGCGGCAACCTGTCGGCAGCCGTAGACCTTGCTGCGCCGGACACCGAGGCGCCGGCCATTCCAGGTGGCCTGACCCTCTCCGGCGACGGCTCCACCCTGACCGGTACCGGCGAACCTGGTGCCCAGGTCACCGTCACCGGCACAGCCGGCGCAGTGGTAGGCACCGCCACCGTGCAGCCAGACGGCAGCTTCAGCGTGACCATCGACCCGCCACAGGTAAACGGCCAGACCTTGACCGTGAGCCAGGCGGACAACGCCGGCAACCCATCGCCTGCGGACACCGTGACCGCGCCGGACCTTGAGGCGCCCCTGCCAGCCCAGGGCCTTGGCCTGAACGCCGCAGGTACGCTGCTCAGCGGCCAGGGCGAACCTGGCAGCACCGTGGAAGTACGCAACGCGGCCGGCGATTTGCTGGGCACCATCCAAGTGAACGGCGACGGCACCTTCGAAGTGCCGATCGCGCCAGCCCAGACCAACGGTGAAACCTTGTCGGTGGTGCTGATCGATGGCGGTGGCAACGCCTCGCCTTCGGCCAGCTTCACTGCCGACGACAGCAGCGCACCGGCCGCACCAGCAGGCCTCACCATCACCCAGGGCGGCAATGCCATCCAGGGCACAGGCGAAGCGGGCAGCACCGTTGAAGTGCGCAACGCCGCTGGCGACCTGCTCGGCAGCGTGGTAGTGCCAGCGGGGGGTAACTTCACCGTACCACTGGCGCCGGCACAACTGGATGGCCAGGCGCTGGAAGTAACCCTGACCGACGCGGCGGGCAACGTCTCCGACATCACCCCGATCACCGCACCCGACATCACCCCTCCGGCAGTGCCCGGCGATGTGGCGGTCAGCGCAGACGGCACGACTGTTACCGGCACTGCGCCGGGTGCCAGTTCGGTCACCGTCACCGACAGCGCGGGCAATGTCGTTACCGCCCCGGTCAATCCGGACGGCAGCTTCAGCGTGCCGCTGGACACCCCGCAGACCAACGGCGAAACCGTGACTGTCGTGGTGACCGATGCAGCCGGTAACGATTCGGCACCAGTAACAACCACAGCACCCGACACCACCGACCCGCAACCGGCCACCGGTGTGACCGTCAGCCCGGATGGCGGCACGGTGGGCGGCACCGCCGAACCGGGCAGTACCGTGGTCGTGCGTGACGCCGACGGCAACCCGATCGGCAGCGGCACCACAGGCCCGGACGGCACGTTCGTAGTGCCGGTCGACCCACCTCTTGCCACTGGCGACACCGGCACCGTGGTAGTCACCGACCCGGCAGGCAACACCTCCACCGAAGTGCCGGTGGCAGGCCCGACCGGCAACGAAGTGGCGACACCTGCCGGCCTGGCGATCAGCGCCGACGGCTTCCTGCTGACCGGTACCGGCACCATCGGTTCGCTGATCACCGTGACCTCTGGCGGCACCACCCTGGGCACCGCCACCGTCGGCAGCGACGGCAGCTTCCGTGTGTTCTTCCAGAACGCCCAGCTCAATGCCCAGACCTTGCAAGTCAGCGCCCGTGCCACGGTCGATGGCCAGCCATCGGTGCCGGCCACCGTCGTGGCCAACGACACCACGGCGCCGAACGCACCGACTGCCAACCTCAGCACCAACGGCAGTTCGCTTACCGGCCAGGGCGAAGTGGGGGCCACGGTGCGGGTCACCGATGCCCAGGGCACCCTGCTGGGTACCGGTACGGTCGGCAGCAATGGCCTGTACAGCATCACCCTTGCCCCAACCACGGCCAACGGCCAGAGCCTCATCGTTACCCAGGCCGACGCAGCCGGCAACGTGTCGCTGGCGACCAGCGTGCAGACGCCCGACCTGCAGGCACCGCTGGCGGCCAGCAACCTCAGCCTCAACAGCGCGGCTACCGTGCTCAGCGGCCAGGGCGAAGCCGGCGCCAGTGTCACGGTTCGCGATGCCAGCGGTGCCATCCTGGCGACCGGTACCGTCAACCAGAGCGGCCAGTTCCAGATCACCCTGCCTGCTGCACAGACCAGCGGCAGCCCCCTGCAAGTTACCCTCAGCGATGCGGCGGGCAACGTATCCGGCCCGGCCAGCCTGGCCACGCCAGACCGGACACCGCCTGCCGCGATCACCAATCCGGTGCTGAGCCAGGACGGCCGGCAACTGTCCGGTAGCGGCGAAGCCGGTGCCACGGTGCAGGTGCGCAATGCCGCGGGGGCTGTGCTTGGCACGGCGACCGTGGGTGCCGATGGCCGCTTCACGGTGACCTTCGATACCCCGCAAGCCACCGGCCAGGCCATCGGCGTGACCCAAGTGGACGCCGCCGGCAACACCTCGCCAGCGGTCAACGTGGCGACCCCGGACCTGACCCCGCCAGCACCGCTGACCAACGTGGCGCTGAACAACAACGGCCTGACCCTGACCGGCCTCGGCGAGGCAGGCGCCAGCGTCACCGTGCGCGGCCCGGACGGCACCATCATTGGCACCGGCCTGGTGGCAGCCAATGGCAGCTTCACCCTCACCCTCACCAGTGCCCAGCTCAATGCCCAGCACCTGAGCGTGACCCAGACCGATGCGGGCAACAATACCTCCACCGCCGTAGCGGTGACCGCGCCGGACTTCACCCCACCGGCAGCGCCGACGGCACTGGCATTGTCGGGTACCGGCCTGCAACTGAGCGGTAACGCCGAAGCCGGCTGCACCGTGACCGTGCGCGATGCCAGCGGCAACGTGCTGGGCACGGCGGTGGCCAGCAGCAACGGCACCTTCCAGGTCACCCTGGGCAGTGCCCAGACCAGCGGCCAGACCTTGCAGGTAAGCGCCACCGACGCGGCGGGCAATGTGTCGCCGGCTGCGCCTTACACCGCAGCCGACACCACACCGCCAGCGGCCGTGACCAACCTGGCGGTCTCCGCCAGTGGTGCCACCCTGACAGGCAATGGCGAAGCAGGCGCAACTGTCACCGTGCGGGCACCCGACAATACCGTGCTGGGCACCGCCACCGTCGGCGCCGACGGCCACTTCAGCGTGGCCCTGTCGCCGGCCGCGATCACTGGCGAAAGCCTCAGCGTGGTGCAGGCTGATGCCGCACAGAACGTCTCCCCTGCGCAAAACGTCACCGCGCCGGGCCTGCTGGCACCGGCAACACCCGACAACCTGGTCCTGGCCGCTGACGGCCTGTCGGTAACCGGCACCGCATCCGTGGGCAGTACGGTCAAGGTGTATGGCCCTAATGGCGTATTGCTGGGCAGCAGCCCGGTCGCCAACGACGGCACCTTCACCGTCAACCTGGGCAGTGCCCAGGCCAACGGCGAAGTGCTGCAGGTCAGCGCCACCGGCAGCGACGGCGCAGTCTCGCTGCCGGCCACCCTGCTGGCACCGGACACCACCGCACCGCTGCCTGTGACCAACCTGGTACTGTCCAGCGACGGCCTGGTTCTCAGTGGCCGCGGCGAACCGGGTGCCACCGTCACCGTTAAAGGTGAAGGCGGTATCGACCTGGGCACTGCGCTGGTCGATGCCAGCGGCAACTTCAGCGCCAACCTGAGCGCCCCGCAAATCAACGGCGAGCAGCTCAGCGCCGTGCAGTGGGACGTTGCCGGCAACGAGTCCAACAGCGTCAGCCTGACCGCGCCCGACCGTGTGGCGCCGGATGCCGCCGCCAACCTGGCCTTCGCCGGGGGCGGCAGCCTGCTCAACGGTAGCGGCGAGGCCGGTGCCAGCGTGCGGGTACTGGCGGCAGATGGCAGCGTGCTGGGTACCGCGGTGGTACGCGCCGACGGCACCTTCCAGGTCACCCTCAACTCGCCGCAGGCCAACGGCCAGCAAGTACACGTGGTGTTGACCGACGCCGCTGGCAACCAGTCTGACGCCAGCGCCATCACGGCGCCGGACACCACACCGCCTGCGGCGCCAAGCCAGCTGTCCGTTTCCGGTGATGGCATCACCCTCACCGGGCGCGGGGAAGTTGGCGCAACCGTCACCGTGACGGATCCGGGCGGCGCGCAAATCGGCAGCGCCATCGTCGATGCCAGCGGCCACTTCACCATCACCCTCACCCCGGCACTGGGCAACGCCGAGCTGCTCAGCTTCACCCAGACCGACGCGGCCGGCAATGTGTCGGCAGTGGCAACCCTGCAAACCCCGGACTTCACGCCGCCAGCCCCGCTCACGCAAGTGGTGATCAATGCCGACGGCAGCGTGGTCAGCGGCTTGGGCGAAGCCGGCGCAACCGTCATCGTGAGCAACGCAGCGGGCACTGTACTGGGTACCGGCACGGTGCTTGCCGACGGCAGCTTCCGTGTCGAACTGTCACCCGCACAAATCAACAACCAGGTCCTGTCGGTGCTGCAGGCCGACCCACCCGGCAACGTCAGCGAACCCGTCAGCGTGCTGGCACCGGACCACACACCGCCAGCTGCGGCAACCGAGCTGCGGCTCAATGCGGCAGGCGATGTACTGACCGGCACCGGCGAAGCGGGCACCACGGTGCGCGTGTATGTCGGCAATACTGAAGTCGGTACTGCCACAGTCGCCGCAAACGGCACCTTCACGGTCAACCTGGATGCAGCCCAGCTCAATGGCCAGGTGTTGCAGGTCACCCTGACCGACGGCAGCAGCAACGTGTCGCCGATCAGCACGGTGACGGCGGTGGACATCACGCCACCGGCAACCGTGATTGCCAGCATCAACGACAGCGGCACCCAGCTGATCGGTACCGCCGAGGCCGGCACCCGGGTCACCGTGATCAACAACAATGGCGACCTGCTGGGCCAGGTGACGGTCGACCCAGACGGCACCTTCGTGGTTGACCTGAGCAGCCCGCAGATCAACGGCCAGCAACTGACCCTGATCGCTCAGGACGCCACTGGCAACCCATCTTCGCCACTGCTGGTGACCGCGCCGGACCTGACGCCACCGGTACAGCCGAGCAACCTGTTGCTCAATGCCGCCGGCACGTCGATGACCGGTACCGCCGAAGCCGGCAGCACCATCACCGTGCGCGGGCCGGACAACAGCGTCGTCGGCCAGGTGTTGGTCGGTGACAACGGCCAGTTCACCGTTACCATCAGCCCGGCACAGAACAACGGCCAGTTGCTGACAGTGGTGTCCACGGACACTGCCGGTAACGCCTCGATACCCGCTACCTACCAGACCACCGACACCTCACCGCCCGCGGTGGTGAGCAACCTCGCGATCGACAACACCTACAGCTCGTTGACCGGCAAGGGCGAAGCCAATGCCACGGTCACCGTCAGGATCGGCGGCATCAACGGAACCGTGATCGGAACCGGGGTGGTGGATGCCGCGGGCAACTTCCAGATCAACCTTTCGCCGACGCCGGGCTCAGCCGCAGTCCTTTCCGTGACGCAGTCCGACGGACCCAACACCTCGGGAGCCGTGACGTACATCACCCCGCTGGTGCCGCCACCAGAGCCGCCAACCAACGCGGTACTGGGCAGCGACGGGCTGACCCTGACCGGTACGGCGGCAACCGGTGCAAGCATTCGCGTCTACGATGCTGCAGGCAACCTGATCGGGGCAGGGTCCGCCAACATCGGCAATGGTGGCTTCAGCATCACCTTGAGTGCGCCTCAGCTCAACGGCCAGCACATCTCGGTGACGGCAGTCTCGCTGCTAGGTGGCGAATCCCAGCCGGTCTTCCTGCAGGCAGCTGACATCACCCCACCGGCCAACCCGGTGGTCACCAGCCTGTCAGCCAACGGCCTGGTGCTTACCGGTACCGGTGAGGCCGGTGCCACAGTGACCGTGCGTGATGCCAGCAACAACGTGCTTGGCACGGCGTTGGTGAATGGCGGGGGCGTGTTCACCGTCAACCTCAACGCCGCGCAGCTCAATGGCCAGGTACTGGGGGTAAGCCAGACCGACGCCGCCGGCAACGCGTCCGGCAGCACCAGCTACACGGCTGTCGATGTGCAGCCGCCAGCAGTGCCAACCAACGTGGTCATCAACGGGGCGGGCACGATACTGACCGGTAACGGCGAAGCAGGCGCTACCGTCACCGTGCAAGGCCCGAGTGGCCAGGTGGGTACTGGCGTGGTGCAAGCCAACGGTACCTTCAGCATCACCCTGACCTCGCCACAGAACGACGGGCAACTGCTGGTAGTGCGCCAGGCCGATGCGGCCGGCAACCTGTCCACCAGCACCAGTCTGACGGCCCCGGACACCACCGCGCCGGCCGCACCGCTGGCCACCATCAACGCCAACGGCACCTCGGTCAGCGGTTCTGGCCAGATCGGCAGCACGGTCACCGTGCGCAACAGCGCCGGTACCGTGCTGGGGACCGCGACGGTGGGCAGCAACGGCCTGTTCGTGGTCAGCCTGGCCGCCGCGCAAATCGACAACCAGGCGCTCAGCGTCACCCTCACCGACGGCGCCGGCAACGTGTCCACCGGCACCGCGCTGACCGCACCGGACCTGACCCCACCTGCCGCGGCCGGCAACCTGGTGATCAGTGCCGACGGCGGTACCCTGACCGGTACCGGCGAAGTGGGTGCCACCGTGACCGTACGCAGCGCCAGCGGTACCGTGCTGCAAACCGCAACGGTGCAGCAGAACGGCACCTTCACCGTGACCCTGAGCCCGCCTCAGGACAACGGCCAGATCCTCTCGGTAACCTTGGCCGACCCGCGCGGCAACGTGTCGGGCAACGTCAACATCACCGCGCCGGATGTGGATGCCAACGCGCCAGTCAATGCCAGCGACAACCTGGCAACGGCCACTGTCAACCTGGTGCCGGTCACCGCCACCAAGACCTACACCGACAGCTTCACCACCCTGTTGTCGGGCTTCACCAAGACCTACACCTGGACGGTTGCGGCCGGCACCACGGTCGACCCGACCCTGACGTTGACCACCAACAGCGTGCTGGCGCTGCTCAACAACGCCACGTTCACCCTGCAGGTCAAAGACGCCAGTGGTAACTGGGTAACCCTCGCCACTGGCAATACCCAGGGGCTGCTCGACCTGATCGTGCTGCCGATCGGGCTGCAGGTCGATATCGGTAGCCTGCGAGCAGGCGACTACCGCCTGACCGTGGGCAGTGGCGGCATTGGCCTGGTGACCCAGGTCACCACCACGCTGGACCTCACCGCCACCAGCCTGACCCAGTTCACCGGCACCGGCACCCCCACCTCCGGCAACGTCATTACCGACGTGGGCACCGATGGCACCGTGGACGCCCGCGGCCCGGACAGCGGCGCCGTGCTGCAAGTACTGAAGAACGGCAGCTACGTTGCCGCAGGCACTGCCACCACGGTGCAGGGCCTGTACGGCACCTTGGTGATCCATGGTGACGGCAGCTACACCTACACGCCCAACGGCAGCCCGGCCAGCGTCGGCAAGGTGGATGTGTTCAGCTACCAGCTGGTGCATCCGAACGGTCTGTCCGACACCGCCAACCTGTACGTGCGCATCGACAGCCCGCAGGCCAACGAGGTGTGGAGCAACATCAACTACGCCGCGCCGGCCACGGTGGTCGACGCAGTGAACGATGTCGGCTTCAGCCACCTGACCCTGGCCAACCGCGTGGATACCAGCAGTGCCACGCTCGGTTCGCTGACGCTGCCATTGATCGGCACACGGCAGGCCACCTACACCACCACGGTTGCGGCCGATACCACGGCCAACCTGCAAGTGGTGGTCAACTCCACCAACCTGTTGAGCCTGCTCAACGGCACCACCATCGAACTGCTCAAGCTCAACCCGGCCACCGGCCAGTATGTGCTGGTGCAATCGGTGAACGGTGGCTCGCTGATCAGCCTGCTCGGCGGCGGCGCAGGGTATACCTTCCAGAACCAGGGCGCCGGCACCTACCACGTGCGGGTCACCGCCGGCGGCATCGGCCTGGCCAGTTCGATCACCACCAGTGTCAACGCCACCACCACGCACCTGACCGAGTTCGTGGTCAGTGGCGCGACAGCGGCGACCGGTAACCTGCTGACCGACGACAACGTGGGTTCGGCACTGACCGTGCTGAGCGTACTGACGGCGGCCAACACCTACACCATCCCGGGCTACAACGGGGTGAGCGTGGCCGGTACCTACGGCACCTTGCTGGTGCACGCGGATGGCAGCTACACCTATACCCTCAACTCGGGGCTGACCTCGGCGGCGGTCGGCCAGCACGACACCTTCACCTACGAGCTGACCCACCCCAACGGCACCACCGACACGGCAACGCTGACCATCAACCTGGACAACGCTGCCGGCCTTACCACCTTCAGTTCGCTGGTGGCCGACAGCGGTGACGAGGCAGTCGCACTGGCCAGCGTGGCCGCCACCACCGACGTACTGGCTGGCACCGACGGCAACGACCACCTGGTGGGCAGCCAGGGCGGGCACATCACCCTGGAAGGTGGCGCGGGTGACGATACCCTGGTGATCGTCGACCAGAACTTCGCCAGCGTCGACGGCGGCACCGGTACCGACACCCTGCAATGGGGCGGCGGCGATGCCAGCATCGACCTGGGCAACCTGGTCGGGCGCGTGCACGACATCGAAATCATCGACCTCAACGACACCAGTTCGGTGGCCCTGACCCTGAACCTGGCCGACGTGGTGGCCATTACCGAAACCGGCAACAACACACTGATCATCAAGGGGGACGCGAACGACTCGGTGCACATGACGGACAACTGGAGCCTGGTCGGGAACCAGACTGCCGACGGTATCGACTATAACCAATATACGGCGCAGGAGGATCCGAGCCACCAGCTCTGGGTGCAGAACGGTATCCACGTTGTCTGAGGCCGCTGCAAACCCGCCGGGCAAACGCCCGGCGGCATGGACGACCAGCAGTAAGGGAACTATGTGAAGCGAAGCAGTCCGCTGTCACCGCTGTTGCTGGGAGCCTTCGGGCTCCTGGCCATCAACTTCCACCCGGTTGCCCAGGCAGCCGATGATATAGACCCCCAACTGCGCCAGATCGGGCCATCGCTGTTACGCGATGCGCCCGAAGCGGTGCCCGCCCGCCCGGCCATTGGCATGGCCCCGGTCGCCAGTGGCGAACGCCTGGGGCTGACCGACGCGGTGCTGCAGGCCGCGCAGTGGCACCCGAGCATCGCCGAAGCCATCGGCAACCTGTACAAGCAGGGCGAAGGCATCAACGTCGCCCGTGCGGGGTACTACCCGCAGATTTCCGGCGGTATCCGCACCGGTTATGACACCGGTTATGGCGGCGACCGCAACAGCCAGGCCCTCAACCTGTCGCTCAAGCAGATGCTCTACGACTTCGGCAAGGTCGACAGCGCCGTCAGCGCCGCCCAGGCCGCCGCCGCACGCGCCCAGGCCAATATCCTGCTGGTGGTGGATGACCTGGCCCGTGACACCGCCTATGCCTGGATCGAAACCCGCCGCTACGAGCAGCTGATGACCATTGCCCGCGACCAGATCCGCGGGGTCGGCGACATTGCCGGCATGGCTCGCCAGCGCAGCGACATGGGCGCCAGCACCCGCTCCGATGTGGTGCAGGCCGAGTCCCGCGTGGAAAGCGCCCGGGCCACGCTGGAGGAATACCAGGCGCAGTACGAGCGCTGGCGCTCGACCCTGGCGGCGTTGATGGGCCGCGTGACCCCACCGGCACTGGCCGAAGAGTCACCTCCCGCATTGAACCAGGCTTGCAAGCGCCCCTCGCAAGGCGATGACCGCCTGCCTGCCGTGCTGATGGCGCTGGCCCAGCGCGCCCAGGGCCAGGCCGAGCTGGCCCAGGCCAAGGCCGAGGCCTACCCGACCCTGTCGTTGCAACCGCAGGTCAACCATTACCTGGACAACGACTACAACCGCGACAACTCACGCATGGACCGCACCCAGGCGGGTATCTACCTGAACGTCGAGGTACCGATCTATCAGGGCGGCGCCATCAGCGCCCGTAGTCGCGCCGCCGGCCATGCCCTGACCGCTGCCGACTCCGCCGAGGATGCCGCCCGCCTGCAAGCCCGTCGCGGCCTGGCCGAAGCCATGGCGCAAACCTCCGGGTTAGGCCGTCGCCTGACCTCGCTGGAGGCGCGTCAGG
Organism: Pseudomonas sp. NPDC008258; assembly: GCF_042956345.1. Taxonomy (NCBI): domain Bacteria; kingdom Pseudomonadati; phylum Pseudomonadota; class Gammaproteobacteria; order Pseudomonadales; family Pseudomonadaceae; genus Pseudomonas; species Pseudomonas sp. NPDC008258. Next base: position 111,429 of record NZ_JBIBGE010000001.1, on the reverse strand, counting down.
TGAGCATTCAGGAAGCCCGCATGCTCTATGGCCGCCAGTACCTCGACCTGGGCACCCGGCCGCTGCTCGACTTGCTCAACGCCGAGGGCGAGATCTACCAGTCACGTTTCGAACTTGCCGGCACCCGCTCCGACCTGCTGCGCCTGGATGTCGACTGCCTGTACAACACCGGCGCCCTGCGCACGGCCTTTGGCCTTGACGGGCGCAACCTGCAAGGTGTGGAGATCCAGCCATGAGCGATTCGATCAATGTAACCCTGCCAAACCAGGCGCCCGCTGCGGCCCCCGAAGAGGCTCACCGGCCAGACCTGGGCCCTTGGCTGGAAGTGATGCTACAAGTAGCGCACCACTACCGCCTGGACGTGTCGCCACAGCGTATTCGCCTGGCCGCCGTCGAGGACGCCCGCCCGCTGGACGAAATCCTACGGCACATGGCCCGCCAGGCCGGGCTGGCGCTGCGCTTCGTGCGCTTCGATGCCAAGGGCCTGCGGCAGTGGCGTACGCCACTGGTGCTGGAGCTGGACGACGGCCAGTTGGCAGTGGTCGAGTCGGTGACCGAAGAGGACGACCTGGCCGTGGTGTTTGCCGGCGACCAGGGCCTTACCTCACGCCTGCCCCGCGATACCCTCAAGGGCCGTATCAACCGGGTCGCCCTGCTGCGTCCGGCGCGGCCATTGCGTGACGTGCGCACCGACGACTACACCGCGCCCTACGACCGCCACTGGTTCGCCCGTATCGTGCTGCGCGACTTGCGCCCGTATGGGCAGGTCATGGTCGCCTCGCTGGTGGCCAACGTGCTGGCCCTTGCGGGGGTGCTGTTCTCGATGCAGGTGTACGACAGGGTGATCCCGGCCGAATCGCTGCCCACCCTGTACGTGCTGTTTGGCGGCGTGGTGCTGGCGCTGGTGTTCGATTTCAGCATGCGCCTGCTGCGGTTGAAGGTGTCCGACCTGCTCGGCAAGCGCGCCGACCTGCGGGTGAGCGACCTGGTCTACGGGCATGCGTTGCGCCTGCGCAACTCGGTGCGGCCGAAGTCCACCGGTTCGTTCATCTCGCAACTGCGCGAGCTGGAGTCGATCCGTGACCTGATCACTTCCAGTACCGCCACGGCCTTGGCCGACTTGCCGTTCTTCCTGCTGTTCCTGCTGGTGTTCTGGCTGATCGGCGGCGTGCTGGTGTTCATCCCGTTGGTGGCGCTGCTGGCCATGGTGCTGCCCGGGCTGCTGGCACAGCGCCGCCTGGCGCGGCTGGCCAATGCTTCGATGCGCGAGTCGGCGCTGCGCAACGCCATGCTGGTGGAAAGTATCCAGGGCCTGGACGAGATCAAGGCGCTACAGGCCGAAGCACGCTTCGAGCGGCAATGGAACCAGTACAATGCCGCCTGCGCCCATACCAACCTGCGCCTGCGCACCCTCACCAATGGCCTGGTGACCTGGACGCAGAACGTGCAAGGCGCGGTGTTTGCCGTGGTCATCGTGATAGGCGCACCCATGGTGATTGCCGGCGACCTCACCACCGGTAGCCTTGTGGCAGCCTCGATGCTGTCTTCGCGGATGATGGCGCCGCTGGCTCAACTGACCCATGTATTGACCCGCTGGCAACAGGCCAAGGTGGCCCTGCAAGGGCTGGACAAGCTGATGCAGTCCCCGGTCGACCACCCCGAGGGCGAAGCCCGTGTACACCTGCCGGCGATCCGCGGCGAATACCGCCTGCGCCAGGCCAACTTGCGCTACAGCGAAGAATCCCCACCCGTACTGAACATCGGCCAGCTGGACATTCAACCGGGCGAGCGCATTGCCGTGCTCGGCCGCAACGGCGCCGGTAAATCGACCCTGCTGCAAGCCTTGGGTGGGGCCATGGACCTGGTGCAAGGCGAAGTCAGCCTGGACGGTATCGCCCTGGCCCACCTCGACCCTGCCGACCTGCGCCGTGACGTGGGCCTGCTGCCGCAATACGCGCGCCTGTTCCACGGCACCCTGCGGGAAAACCTCACCCTGGGCGCCGGCCAGGCCAGCGACCAGGAGCTGGTGGCCGCACTCGCCGCCACGGGGGCACTGGACTTCGTGCGCCGTCTGCCCAAAGGCATGGATCACCTGATTCTGGAAGGTGGCCTGGGCCTGTCGGGCGGCCAGCGCCAGGCGCTGGTGCTGTCGCGCCTGCTGGTGCGTCAACCGCAGGTACTGCTGCTGGACGAGCCGACCGCGTCGCTGGACGACCTGACCGAGCGCAAGCTGCTGGATAACCTGGAGCGTTTCTGCCAGGGCCGCACCCTGGTGATCGCCACTCACCGCCTGAGCGTGCTGCAACGGGTCGACCGCATCGTGGTGCTGGATGGCGGGCGCATCGTCATCGACGACACGCGTGATGCCGCAATGGCCAAACTGCAAGGAGCGCAGGCATGAGCAACCATGAACTACCGGCCTCCTACCTGGACGGGCAGGACGACCAGGCGGTATTCCGCGCCGGCCGCATCATCACCATCTGCGCGCTGATGCTGGCGGCGTTCCTGGCCTGGGCGGCCTGGTTCGAAGTGACCGAAGTGTCCACCGGCACCGGCAAGGTGATCCCCAGCTCACGGGAGCAGGTAATCCAGTCGTTCGAGGGCGGCATCGTGGCGCAGATGAGCGTGGCCGAGGGCGACCTGGTGGAGCGCGGCCAGGTGCTGGCCCAGCTCGACCCGACCAAGACCGCTTCCAGCGTTGGCGAAAGCGAGGCCAAGTACCGCGCCGCCAAGGCCAGCCAGGCCCGTTTGCAGGCCGAGGTGACTGGCAAGCCGCTGACGTTCCCCGAAAGCCTGCGCGACTCACCCGAGCTGATCGACGCTGAAACCGCCCTGTACCAGACCCGGCGACGGGGCCTGGAGCAGACCTTGGCGGGCATCCAGGACTCGCTGCAACTGGTGCGCAGCGAACTGAAGATCACCGAAAACCTGGCCAAGATGGGCGCCTCCAGCCGGGTCGAGGTGATCCGCCTGAACCGGCAGCGCTCGGAACTGGAGCTCAAGGCCAACGAAGCCCGCTCCGACTACCTGGTGCGGGCCCGGGAAGAACTGGCCAAGGCCAGCGCCGAGGCCGACAGCCTGGCCGAGGTGATCCGCGGGCGCAGCGACTCGCTCACCCGCCTGACCCTGCGTTCGCCGGTACGCGGCATCGTCAAGGACATCGAGGTCAACACCCTGGGCGGCGTGGTGCAGCCGGGCGGCCAGGTGATGAAGATCGTGCCGATGGACGAACGCCTGCTGATCGAAACCCGGTTTGCCCCACGCGACATCGCCTTCATCCACCCGGACCAGGCGGCCAAGGTCAAGATCAGTGCCTATGACTACTCGGTGTACGGCGGGCTGGACGGCAAGGTGGTAGGTATATCGCCAGATACCTTGCAGGATGAAGTGAAGCCCGAAATCTACTACTACCGGGTGTTCATCCGTACCGAGCAGGACAGCTTGCAGAACAAGGCCGGCAAGCACTTTGCGATCGTGCCGGGGATGGTGGCCACGGTGGATATCCGCACCGGGGAAAAGACCATTCTGGACTACCTGATCAAGCCGCTGAACCGGGCCAAGGAGGCCCTGCGCGAACGGTAACTGGCCGGGGCCGCTTTGCGGCCCAATCGCCGGCAAGCCAGCTCCCACAGGGATCGCGTCAAGGCTGGCAGGTGTTGGCCATAAGGTATGCAGCGCCTGTGAGACCGAGCGCCGCCCGCGCGGCGCATCGCGAGCAAGCTCGCTCCTACATTTGTTTCGGGCCAGTTACGCCTGTGCCATGCGCGCGCGACCGCCTTGTTCGTTCGACGCAATATCGAGTCATGCGCCAAAGCGTTCGCGCGCAAATCCCACAGGAATAATTGGCCCGAAACAAATGTAGGAGCGAGCTTGCTCGCGATGCGCCGCGCGGGCGGCGCTCGATCTCACAGGCGCTGAAGATGCCGTGGCGAGCACCTGGCAACCCTGATGCCATTGCAAGAAACCATAGAATCTCCCACAGGTACAGCGCAGGGCCTGAGAGCTGCGCTGTACCTGTGGGAGCTGGCTTGCCGGCGATTGGGCCAGAACAGGCAATACAGACCTAAAGCCCAGCCCGAACAGGCCGATAACCCGTTATCCCCTGTTCCCCACCGAAGGTCACCATGGCCACGCAAAATGCCCGCGCGGACTCGCTGTCGCTGCTGCTGTTCACCCTGCGCAGCGGCAAGTTGATGGCAATCAACCTGCTCAAGGTCAGCGAGATCATCCCCTGCCCGCCGCTGACCAAGCTGCCCGAAGCGCACCCCCACGTAAAAGGGGTCGCGACCTTGCGCGGCCATTCGCTGTCGGTCATCGACCTGTCCCGCGCCATCGGCGAGCGACCGCTGGAAGACCCGCAAGGTGGCTGCCTGATCGTCACCGAGATCAGCCGCTCGCGCCAGGGCCTGCATGTGCAGGCGGTCAGCCGCATCGTGCATTGCCTGAGCACCGACATCAAACCGCCGCCCTTTGGTTCAGGTAACCGCTCGTTCATCACTGGCGTGACCCGCGTGGACAACACCCTGGTGCAGGTGCTGGACATCGAAAAAGTCATCCACGCCATCGCCCCACCGGTAGCCGAGCCGCATCACGGCACCTTGAGCGATGAGGATGCCAGCCTCCTGTCCGCCGCCAACATCCTGGTAGTGGACGACAGCCAGGTAGCCCTGCAGCAGTCGGTGCACACCCTGCGCAACCTGGGCATCGAGTGCCACACCGCGCGCAGCGCCAAGGACGCCATCAACGTGTTACTGGAACTGCAAGGCACCGCGCAGGAAATCAACATCATTGTCTCCGACATCGAAATGAGCGAGATGGACGGCTACGCCTTCACCCGCACCCTGCGCGAAACGCCAGACTTCCAGCACCTGTACGTACTGCTGCACACCTCGCTGGACAGCGCCATGAGCAGCGAGAAGGCAACCCAGGCCGGGGCCAACGCCATCCTGACCAAGTTTTCCTCGCCAGAGCTGACCGATTGTCTGGTGGTGGCGGCGCGTACCGTGGTGTTCGCCGAGCACTGATATATTCCGAGACAAACTCCCCGGTTTGCCGCCGGGGGTGAGCCGGGCATAATTCGCGCCCCTCGTGAGAAAACTGCCGGAATCGCGTATGAAGTTTTTCAGCTCTATCCTGATCATCTGCGCCCTCTTCAGCGGTGTTGCCCAGGCCTCCAGTAGCCAGGCCTGGAACGAGCAGCGCCAGCAGATGCTCAAGGCCTGCCTGGCCGCCAGCCAGTTCAAGGATGCCCACGCCCGTGGCAAGCCCGCCGAGTTCGATGACCAGGTGGGCATGAGCGCCCTGCTGATCGAAGGCGTCTACCCGCAAAAGCACATGCAGCAACGCACCGGCACCGAGTTGTGCCTGTACGACCGCCAGCACCAGCGTGCCTTTGTCAGCGAGTGGAGCCCGGAAGCCAAGTGACCGACAGCTTGCGATTCGGCTGTACCGGCTGCGGCAAGTGCTGCACCGGCCACCATGTGCCGCTGACCCTTGATGAGGCGCGACGCTGGGCGGACGATGCCGGGCAGGTGGTGGTGCTGATCGAGGCGTTCGTCACCGACGGCCCCGGCATGCCGACCGACCAGCGCGAGCATGTACTGCGCCGCTCCCACCCCGTGCACTGCGGCGACGGCGAGGCACGCGTGACGGTGACCTTTGCCGCCTTCAACCCCGGGCGCTGCCGTAACCTCGACGACAACGACCTGTGCACCATCTACGATGAACGCCCGCTGGTCTGTCGCATCTACCCCGTCGAGATCAACCCGCACATTCCGCTGCGCCCGGACAACAAGGACTGCCCGCCGGAGGCGTGGCAGCAGGGGCCGGAACTGATCCACGGCACGCAACTGGTCGATGCGGAGCTGGAAGCGCTGGTGCAAGCCTCACGGCAGGCCGACAGGGATGACATTGCTGCCAAGGTGGCGGTGTGCCAGGCGCTGGGCATGACCACCAGTGCACTCAAGGGTAATGGGTTTACCGCTTACCTGCCGGACATGGGGGCGTTTGCCACTGCGCTGGCGCAGGTGCAGGGGGATGACGAGGGGCAGTGGACCTTGCATGTGCAGGATGAAGCGCTGGTCGCGAGCTTGCAGGGGCTTGGTTTGCGCACGACCAGCGAGACCCCGGTGTACTACGCCTTTATCGGTTTCTAGCCAAACCACCAAACTGCAGGGCGTTGCACAATCCCTGTGGGAGCGGGCATGCCCGCGAAGAACCCACCGCGGTGGATGGCACCGGCTCTGCCGGTGTTCGCGGGCGCGTCCGCTCCCACAAAAAAACCGCGCATGACTAAAGGTCGCGAAACTGACACGGCTGTCAGCCAGCGGTCACGCTGCCGACCCGGTCCGGGGGCTATAAGATTGAGTACAGACAACCGTTTTCTTCCCCTCTGGCCAAGGTGCCCGCACCGATGCGACGTCCGTCCCGCTCTGTCATCCTCGCCGCCTTGGCGCTCCTGGCCCTGGTGGTAGCGGGCAGCTGGTATAGCCAGCGCCAACCCGCACCGGCCGCCCGCGCGCAAACCGCCGTGCCGGTTCGCGTGATCAACGTCGCCCAGCAAGACGTGCCGCGCTACGCCAGTGCCATCGGAACAGTGCTGTCGCTGCACAGCGTCGAGGTGCGGCCACAAGTCGAAGGGGTGCTCACCCAGGTGCTGGTCAAGGAAGGCCAATGGGTCAAGGAAGGCGACCTGCTCGCCACCCTCGACGACCGCAGCATCCGCGCCAGCCTCGACCAGGCCCGCGCCCAGCTTGGCCAGAGCCAGGCACAGATCCAGGTGGCTGGCGTCGACCTCAAGCGCTACCGCCTGCTCAGCAGCGATGACGGCGTATCGAAGCAAACCCTCGACCAGCAACAGGCGCTGGTCAATCAGTTGCAGGCCACGGTCAAAGGTAACCAGGCTGCCATCGCCAACGCCGAGGTGCAGCTTTCCTACACGCAGATCCGCTCACCCGTCACCGGGCGCGTTGGCATCCGTAATGTCGACCCGGGCAACCTGGTACGTACCAGCGACACCCAAGGCTTGTTCAGCGTCACCCAGATCGACCCGATTGCCGTCGAATTCGCCCTGCCGCAGCAGATGCTGCCAACGCTGCAAAGCCTGTTGAAGGCATCCACCCCGGCGCTGGTACAAGCCTACATGGACGCCGACGGCGAACGCAGCCTGCTCGGCGAAGGCCACCTGGCGCTGATCGACAACCAGATTTCCGCCACCACCGGTACCGTGCGGGTAAAAGCCGAGTTCGACAACAAGGACGGCCACCTGTGGCCGGGCCAGCTGGTCACCATCCGCTTGCGCACCGCCGTGGAAGAAAACGCCCTGGTGGTGCCGCCACCGGTGGTGCAACGCGGCGTTGACGGGCACTTCGTCTACCGCCTGGATGGCGACAAGGTCACCAGTGTGCCGGTCAAGGTGCTGTACCAGGACAGCGGGCTGAACATCATTGCCGGGGTCAAAGCGGGCGAGCGGCTGGTGCTCGACGGCCAGTCGCGGCTCAAGCCGGGCTCACGGGTAGAGGTCACGCCTGATGCCCCCGCGCCGTCGGAAATGGCTGACCGCCGGAGCCAGCCATGAACACGCGCAACGGTGTTTCCGCCTGGTGCATCGACCACCCCATCGCCACCCTGCTGCTGACCTTCGCCCTGGTGCTGCTGGGCGCCATTGCCTTCCCGCGCCTGCCGGTAGCGCCGCTGCCCGAGGCGGACTTCCCGACCATTCAGGTAACCGCCCAGTTGCCCGGCGCCAGCCCGGAAACCATGGCGTCGTCGGTGGCCACGCCGCTGGAGGTGCAATTCAGCGCCATCCCCGGCATGACCCAGATGACCAGCAGCAGCGCGCTGGGCTCGACCACCCTGATCCTGCAGTTCACCCTGGACAAGAATATCGACACCGCTGCCCAGGAGGTGCAGGCGGCGATCAACACCGCCACCGCCCGACTGCCGCAAGACCTGCCCAACCCGCCGACCTGGCGCAAGGTCAACCCGGCCGACAGCCCGGTGCTGGTGATGACGGTCAGCTCCAACCAGATGCCCGGCAACGACCTCAGCGATTACGCCGAAACCCTGCTGGCGCGGCAGCTGAGCCAGATCGAAGGGGTGGGCCTGATCAACATCACCGGGCAACTGCGCCCGGCGATCCGCGTGCAGGCACAACCCGAGAAACTGGCCGCCATCGGCCTGACCCTGGCCGACCTGCGCCAGGCGATCCAGCAGACCAGCCTTAACCTGGCCAAGGGTGCGTTGTACGGCGAACACAGCGTGTCGACCATCGCCGCCAATGACCAGCTGTTCCACCCCGAGGACTATGCGCAACTGATCGTCTCGTACCGCGACGGCGCTCCGGTGCACCTGAAGGATGTGGCCAAGGTGATCAACGGCGCCGAAAACGCCTACGTCAAAGCCTGGTCCGGCGACCAGCCAGGGCTGAACCTGGTGATCTTCCGCCAGCCCGGCGCCAACATCGTCGATACCGTGGACCGGGTCATGGCCGCCCTGCCCAAGCTGCAAGAGATGCTGCCGGCCTCGGTCGAGGTATCGGTGCTGCAGGACCGCACGCAGACCATTCGCGCCTCGCTGCACGAAGTTGAACTGACCCTGATGATCGCCGTGGCCCTGGTGATCGGGGTGATGGCACTGTTCCTGCGCCAGTGGTCGGCAACCATGGTGGTGTCCAGCGTGCTCGGCGTGTCGCTGATCGCCAGTTGCGCGCTGATGTATGTGCTGGGTTTCAGCCTGAACAACCTGACCTTGGTGGCCATCGTCATCTCGGTGGGCTTCGTGGTCGACGACGCCATCGTGGTGGTCGAGAACATCCACCGCCACCTGGAGGCCGGCGACGACAGCCGCACGGCGGCACTGAAGGGCGCCGGGGAAATCGGCTTTACCGTGGTGTCGATCAGTTTCTCGCTGATTGCCGCGTTCATTCCGCTGCTGTTCATGGGCGGCGTGGTTGGACGGCTGTTCAAGGAGTTCGCCCTGACCGCCACCTCCACCATCCTGATTTCGGTGGTGGTCTCGTTGACCCTGGCACCCACCCTCTGCGCGCTGTTCATGCGCCGGCCGCCCGGTGAACGCAAGGGCGGCTTTGGCGAGCGCCTGGTCAAGTGGTACGAAAAAGGCCTGAACCGCGCCCTTGCCCACCAGCGCCTGACCCTCGGCGTGTTTGGCGTGACCCTGGCGTTGGCGGTGGCCGGTTACGTGGCCATCCCCAAGGGCTTCTTCCCGTTGCAGGACACCGGTTTCATTCTGGGCACAAGCGAAGCCGCAGCGGACGTTTCGTACCCGTCGATGATCGAGAAGCACCAGGCGCTGGCGAAGATCATCGAGGCGGACCCGGCCGTACGTGCGTTCTCCCATTCGGTGGGTGTCACCGGCAGCAACCAGACCATCGCCAACGGCCGCTTCTGGATCGCCCTGAAGCCGCGTGGCGAACGCGATGTGTCGGCCAGCGAGCTGATCGACCGGCTGCGCCCCAAATTGGCCCAGGTACCGGGCATTGTCCTGTACATGCGCGCCGGCCAGGACATCAACCTCAGTTCTGGCCCGTCCCGCACCCAGTACCAGTACGTGCTCAAGAGCAACGATGGCGAGGCGTTGAACCTGTGGACCCAACGCCTGACCGACCGCCTGCGTGAAAACCCGGCGTTCCGCGACCTGTCCAACGACCTGCAACTGGGCGCCAGCGTTACCCGCATCGACATCGACCGCCAGGCCGCAGCGCGTTTCGGCCTGACCACCACCGACGTCGATCAGGCCCTCTACGATGCCTTCGGCCAGCGGCAGATCAGCGAATTCCAGACCGACACCAACCAGTACAAGGTGATCCTCGAACTGGATGCCCGCCAACGCGGCAAGGCCGAGAGCCTGAACTACTTCTACCTGCGCTCGCCGCTGAGCAACGAAATGGTACCGCTGTCGGCAGTGGCCCACGTGGCCCCGCCCAGTACCGGGCCGTTGTCGATCAGCCACGATGGCCTGTTCCCGGCGGCCAACCTGTCGTTCAACCTGGCCCCTGGCGTGGCCCTGGGCGATGCCGTAAGCATCCTCGACCGCACCCAGCGCGAGCTGGGCATGCCCGACTCCATCAGCGGCAACTTCCAGGGTGCGGCCCAAGCGTTCCAGAGTTCGTTGTCGAGCCAGCCCTGGCTGATTTTGGCGGCGCTGGTGGCGGTGTACATCATCCTCGGCGTGCTGTACGAAAGCTTCGTCCACCCGCTGACGATCATCTCCACCCTGCCCTCGGCCGGCCTGGGCGCGTTGGTCCTGCTATGGGCCATGGGCCAGGACTTCAGCATCATGGGCCTGATCGGGGTGGTGCTGCTGATCGGTATCGTCAAGAAGAACGGCATCCTGCTGATCGACTTCGCCCTTGAAGCCCAGCGCCATCATGGCCTGACGCCGGAGCAGGCGATTCACCAGGCATGCCTGACGCGCTTCAGGCCGATCATCATGACCACCCTGGCCGCCTTGCTCGGCGCGGTACCGCTGATGTTCGGTTTCGGCACCGGTGCCGAGTTGCGCCAGCCATTGGGCATTGCGGTGGTGGGCGGCCTGCTGGTGAGCCAGGCCCTGACGCTGTTCACCACCCCGGTCATATACTTGGCCCTGGAGCGCCTGTTCCACCGCCGCCAGGCTGCCCGTGCGGCAGCGCCAAGTGCCAGCTAGGACAAGACCATGCGTGTGCTGATCATCGAAGACGAAGAAAAAACCGCCGACTACCTGCATCGTGGCCTGAGCGAACAGGGCTTTACCGTGGACCTGGCGCGGGACGGCATCGACGGCCTGCACCTGGCCCTGGAAGGCGAGTACGCGGTAATCGTGCTGGATGTGATGCTGCCCGGCCTGGACGGCTATGGCGTGCTGCGCGCCTTGCGCGCACGCAAGCAGACGCCGGTGATCATGCTGACCGCTCGCGAGCGGGTCGAAGACCGCATCCATGGCCTGCGGGAAGGCGCCGACGACTACCTGGGCAAGCCGTTCTCTTTTCTTGAGCTGGTCGCCCGCCTGCAAGCCCTGACCCGGCGCAGCAGCAGCCATGAACCGCTGCAAGTGCAAGTGGCAGACCTGTGGATCGACCTGATGGCACGCAAGGCCTCACGCGCCGGCCAGCGCCTGGACCTGACCGCCAAGGAATTTTCGCTGCTGAGTGTGTTGGCCCGGCGGCAGGGTGAAATCCTGTCGAAGACCGCGATTGCCGAGCTGGTCTGGGATATCAACTTCGACAGCGACGCCAACGTCGTCGAAGTGGCGATCAAACGCCTGCGCGCCAAGCTCGATGGGCCTTTCGACAACAAGTTGCTGCACACCATCCGAGGCATGGGCTATGTCCTGGAAAACCGTGCGGGGTAATTCCATCGCCCTGCGCCTGTCAGCGCTGTTCATCCTGGTGGCGTTGGGCGTATTCATATTGATTGGCTCGGCGCTGTACCGCCAGGTCGACCGCAGCCTCGACCTGCTGCCGCAGGCCGAACTGGACGCGCGTTTCAGCGTGCTCGAATCCACCCTCAACCGCTTCGGCACGCCCGATCACTGGGCCAAGATCAACAACAAGCTCAACCTGCTCGGCGAAGAAGACAAGCGCATCCGCTTCTGGGTAGTCAGCAGCAACCCTGCCTATGAATATGGCCACCCTGGCGAGCTTGTACGCGCCTTCGCCGAAGGCCCGCAGGGTATGCGCGACCTGCGCCTGCCCGACCGGCCCTACCCTTACAAGGTGCTGGTCAGCGAATTGCCTGCGCTGGGCGAGCGGCCACCGCTGCGCTTTCTGATCGGCATCGACACCGAAACGTTCTGGCAGGCCCAGCACAGCCTGTTGGTGGCGATTGTCGGGCTGGCAGTGCTCGGCGTGCTGCTGGCCTCCGTGCTGGGCTACTGGGTGGCGCGTATTGGCTTGCGCCCGCTGCTGGCGTTGTCCAACGAGGCCCAGGCCCTGGCCCCGCCACGCCTGGACGGGCGCTTGCAAACCCACGCCCTGCCCCCGGAACTGGCGCAGTTTGCCGGTGCCTTCAACGCCGCACTCGATCGCGTCAGCCAGGCCTACTCGCGGCTGGAAGCGTTCAACGCCGACGTTGCCCACGAACTGCGCTCGCCGCTGACCAACCTGATCGGCCAGACTCAGGTAGCGCTTACTCGCGGGCGCAGTGCAGAGCATTACTTCGAAGTGCTGCAATCGAACCTGGAAGAGCTGGAGCGCCTGCGCAGCATCATCAACGACATGCTGTTCCTGGCCAGTGCCGACCAGGGCAGCAAGGCCACCGCCCTGGCTCAGGCCTCGCTGGCCGAGGAAGTGGCGACCACCCTCGATTACCTGGACTACATCCTCGAAGACGCGCAGGTCAGCGTGAGCGTGACCGGCGATGCCCAGGCGCCTATCGAAAAGGCCCAACTGCGCCGGGCGTTGATCAACCTGCTGAACAACGCCGTGCAGCATACGGCGCCGCACCAGGTGATCCAGGTGCAGATCGATGCCGGGCCTGGGCAGGTGAGCATTGCCGTGAGCAACCCGGGGCCGGCGATTGACGATGAGCACCTGCCGTTGCTGTTCGAGCGTTTCTACCGGGTGGATGCGGCACGCAGCAACAGCGGTGGGGGCAACCATGGGCTGGGGTTGGCCATCGTCAAGGCGATTGCGCTGATGCATGGGGGGGAGGTGTTTGTGCGCAGTGGGGCTGGGGCGAATACCTTCGGTATCAAGCTACCCACCCATGCCTGACAGGAGGTCGCGGTCCCTGTGGGAGCGGGCATGCCCGCGAAACAGGCGACGCGGTGGATGGCACCGGCGCTGCCGGTGTTCGCGGGCTTGCCCGCTCCCACAGAGATTGCGCAAGCTTTCAGATTTTGAACAAGACAGTTCCTCCCACAAGGACCGCGTCTAGCGCGGGCCTTTGCGCCAAAAGTACTATTGCTTTTTGATGGATCGTTACCTTTTGCGCAACAGTGCTTATCGCACTTCGCTCTGTTTCCAGTGCATTGAAAGGACTAACTTTACCCCTGTCCTCATTAGCACTTGCACCGCAAGAAGGTAGTTTCAAATGTCCAACAGTATGGGTATTGCCAGCGTCTTCGTTCTGTCTTCCCTGTTGTTGTCGCCCCTGGCCATGGCCGAAGAATCCAGCGCTTTCGTCACCCGTAATGCAGAGCTCGCCGCCGTCCATCAAGAGGCCCGCGACGTTGTAGCCGCAAACAAGGCTGACGCTGCAAAAGACGCCAAACAGACAGCTTCCAAGGCTGCTGTCGATGCCAACGCCGACAGCTGATAAAGCGCTGTCACTGCTCCCGATTTCCCTTGGCTACGCCATGGGCACCACCGGTGCCGATATGTTAGCCTTTTAAAGCCGCTGCCGATCAGCGGCTTTTTTTATGTGCTGTAACTATCAGCCCGGCTGTAACGTTCACCTATAAGAAAGACGCACATTCAAAAATAACAACTGCCCCACCGTCATACCAAAGGAGCTAGTACCGGTGCCTTCCGCGTTTCGTTTTACCCCGCTGTTCATTGCGTTGACTGCAACGATCCCTTTCGCCGCCCAGGCAGATGAAGACAAGGCTGATGGCTTCATCGAAGGGTCGTCCTTCAACCTGCATTTCCGTAATGCCTACTTCAACCGCGACAACCACAATGCCGGCGTGCGTGACACCCGCGAGTGGGGCCAGGGCGCGGTTGCGCGCTTCGAGTCTGGTTACACCCCGGGCGTAATCGGCTTTGGCCTGGATGCCCATGCCATGTTGGGCTTGAAGCTCGATGGCGGTGGCGGCCATGCCGGCACCAGCATCCTGCCCCAGCACATCAAGGACAACGACGAACTGGGCGCTGCCCCGCACTCGTTCTCCACAGCGGGCGCTGCGGTGAAGCTGAAGGCCTTCGACACCGAGCTGAAAGCTGGTGACCTGTTCCTCACCAACCCGGTGATCGCTGGCGGCGAAACGCGCATGCTACCACAGACCTTCCGCGGTGTGAGCCTGACCAACACCAGCATCGACGGCCTGCTGCTCGAAGGCGGCCAGGTGAGCTTCACCCACCCGTACAACCAAAGCGGCCACCGCCGTATCGATACCTACTACGGCTCGCTGAACGAGCACGACAAGAGCAAGCACCTGAACTGGGCCGGCGCTTCGTGGAGCGGTACCGAGAACATCACCGCCAACCTGTACGCCGCCGAGCTGAAGGACATCTGGAACCAGTACTACGCTGACTTCGACTACACCTACGTGGTCAACGACCTGGTCAGCCTGAACCCGGGCGTGCACTTCTACCACACCCAGGACACCGGCCAGGCCCTGCTGGGCAAGATCGACAACAACACCTACAGCGTGCATTTCACCGTCAACGCCGGGTTCCACAGCGTCACCGCCGCCTACCAGCGGGTCAACGGCAACACGCCGTTCGACTACATCAACCTGGGCGACAGCGTGTACCTGGACAACTCGCGCATGTACTCGGACTTCAACGCGCCGAACGAGCGTTCGTGGAAGCTGCAGTACGACTATGACTTCGCCGGCGCCGGCGTGCCTGGCCTGACCACCTCGCTGTCGTACTCGCGCGGTGAAGCCGACCTGACCAAGGCGGTGAAGGACACCACCCACTACGACTACTACCGTGAAGATGGCAAGAACGCCATGCACTGGGAGCGCGACCTGGACGTGAAGTACGTGTTCCAGGAGGGTGACCTGAAAGACCTGTCGGTACTGGTGCGCTATGCCACCCACCGTGGCAGCCAGGGTTATGCGTCGATTGACCGCAACAGCGACAACGATGAAGTGCGCGTGATCGTGGATTATCCGCTGAACGTGTTCTGATCCAGGACCGCTAGCGAGGGCTCCGCCCTCGATCGCAGGCAAGCCAGCTCCCACAGATACTGCGCAACCACCAAGCCTGATGCAGTACCTGTGGGAGCTGGCTTGCCGGCGATGGGCTGCGCTAGCAGCCCCATTTGTGATTCCGGTGCCATACACAACGGAGCTTGCTTCGCGGGCAAGCCCGCTCCCACATTTATTTCGGGCCAGTAGCACCTGTGCCAACCTACGCGACCGCCTTTTCTGTTCGACGCGGTATCGAGCCATGCAGTCATAGGTAGTAAAAATAGTGCCCAACCGATAACTGCTCAAGTTGATTATCTATTTTCGCCGCGCCTTGACTTGTAGCACTCTCAGTCCGGCTGCAAAACCATCGAGAGAGCAAGAGAAGCTATAAAGCGACTCCGCTATTCGATGGACATCTGCCTCGCTACAAAGGGCATGACTTAGTAAATCCATTGAAATCTGATTAAATGATTCATATATTATTTTTTTATGTTCAGCTGTTGCTAATATCGGCTGCGAAACGTTAATAGCCTCTATGTGATACAGCTTTGAAATTTCGTCCAGCAGTGATACGGGATTATTGTAATTGAGGTTAAGTTTTTCGCCTAATTTAATCGTCAAGGCATTCGCCTCATAAAATTCCGGAAAGTAGGGATGGCAAAATTGACTGCTTAGACAAGGCTCTTCAAATATTGAGATCCCATTCTCCGATAAAGATTCGCTGATAAACTTCAAAGCGTCTATTCTGTCATGCAAGTGCATGAGTAGAAAACGACTGTAGGTGCAATCAAAGCACCCGGTGATGTCAGCTTTAATACTGACATCACTGCACTCAAAGCTGATATTTCTAAGATTGTTTTTTCTTGCAGTTTCCCTTGCAATTTCAAGTTGGCTCTCAGATATATCTCTACCTATGACTTCCCCACCGTGTGGAGTCAAGGCTTTCGCCAAAATGCATGTCATATGTCCATGCCCACACCCTATCTCCAGAATTGATGCTGGCGGCTGGTTGCACAATACATGTTTTTGCAAAAAAGCTAAGCTTGAGGGATTGTATATTTCATTCAGCATTTGTAGGCGATTACAGTCATTTAATCCGATTGCAAGTCTGTAGTCTTTCATATTGAGATCCTGATTTATCGTTTTACTGGTGAAGTCAAACCTCTGGCAAGATTAAGGCACCTGTAAGCTCGCAAACGATTTTTGTACTGCCGCCTGTAATGCTGAAGATCTGCTGTAAGATCTCCAGGACAAAAATAAAGGTTCTCAGCCATTTCGCATATTTTATAGTTCGGCCAGGGTTTGTTTGTTAATTGCAATAGCTTCGCAAAAGCGTTAGAGCCATGATAATGTAAATAAATGTATACGAATGCGGTGCTTCGGCTTACACCTGCGTGGCAGTGAAAGAGTATTTTTGTACCATCTCGGGCTTCTAGTCCGCTGATGTCTTTCATGTATTGTTTTACAACTGATGCCATGTGCTCAAGATTTGCGCTTTGCTCTTGATCATAGATCTCGTAAATAAAGTGCTTGGCTGGCTGATAATCTAAGTACTTTGTTATTCGAGTACCGGGATCAACAAAGGAAAAAACCACGTCAGGCGCCCACTCTTCGCAAGCGCTGCTTAGCTTTTGCAAGCAGGTGACTTTTAGATTGCTACCAGTGATCATTTAGGTTGTCTCCATTAAGTAATTCAGATATTCGACTTCTTGTGCTTGATGTAATCTCATCAGGTAGCCTGTTCAAATTGAACCAGCCAATGTTTTCTATTTCATGATGATCTTGAATCTTTGGGAACCCTGAAAAAGCAGTTACCTTGTAAAGTAAGACGTAGTCATGCTGATACCTCCATTTATTCAAGAGGGCGGACGCGAGCATAGGATTGGAAATTGTAAGACCTGTTTCCTCTAGTACTTCTCTGCAGACGGCCGCGCGCGGTGTTTCTCCGGATATTATCCCTCCTCCTGGCAAATGCCAGCCGACTCGATAAGTATGCTGTATTAAAAGGACTTGCTGCTTATTGTTAAATATTACGGCTTTAACACCTAGACTAGGGGATCCGAGGATGGACTTAATTTTGCTTGTTATATTTTCGAGGAAATAGAATTTCATATTATGATTTGTTCGAGATTGAGCGTTGTGTTGTATTCCCTAAAAACTGCGCCCTGTATATGTTGGGTTAGCGCTATCACATCGCCTCCAGTTGCCTGACAAATATTTACAATAAACCCACCATGAAGTTCGGATATCATGGCACCTCCAATTCGAAATCCTTTCATTCCTAACGCATCTATCATTTCACCCACTCTAAGTTCGTGACTTGGCCTTTTGAAAACGCTTCCGGCATTCGGTAAAATATATGGCATCGTCATATTGCGTTTGTTTAGAATGGTTTTAGCTGACAGGGCGACAGCTTGGTTAGGTGCACCTCGTATAAATTTAAATTTGGCTTGTATGATAATTTCTCTGCTTTCTTGAAATATACTGGCTCGATAAGAGCTCCTTAACTCATCCTTGTTATAAGTAGTGACCAAGAAGCTTTCAACATTGAAAGTTGTCACCTCTACTAATGCTTGATGAATATCGCAGTCGAAAGCTCCGGCATTCATGTAAATAGCCCCGCCGACTGTACCGGGTATTCCTATTAGTCTTTCAAGGCCTGCCAGATTTCTGTCAATTGATTCCTGGACGAGTGTCTGCAGGCGGACTGAGTTGCTTGCTGTGCATAAAGTGCCTTCCCAACTAATTTTCTTATGCATCCGCTGCATGAGTAAAAATGAAGTGTCGCAATAATAGTTGGATTTGCTAAGGATTATGTTGCTACCACCTCCAAGGATTATTCGATTTGTGCCCTCACTATGCGCCACTGCGGATTTCAGTTCCCTCAAGTTGGTTGGTGAGTACGTACGCTCTGCGCTTGAGTTAATACAGTAGGAATTTAATTCAGTTAGATCAGTTTTTTGTGGCGCTGTCATAAGTTATCTGACCTCCAAGTATTTGGGCGTTACTTATTATTCTCGAGTAGCCACGCAGTATTTGATTAAAGGCGGTGATGTTGATATGACATCCGCTGGAGATCGCTAATAGCACTATTGCCATTCCGCCTCGCAGATCTGGAGCAGATACGTTTATCGATATTTGGTTGGCCTTCTTTTTGAACCCCTTGATCGAAATCGTATTTTTCAAGCAGGAGATCTCTGCGCCAATTTTTCTAAGCTCATCAACATAATTTGTGCGGCATGGCATAACCATATCTCGAATTATATATTGTGAACTAAGGGTGCAACAAAGAGCGGCTAAGATAGGTTGCAGGTCAGTGGGAAAACCTGGATAAGGGCGCGCTGTGATTTCGAGGGACTGATGTTCGTCAAATACTCTGCCATCGATCAGTATGTCCCCCTCGCCTAAAAGGTAGTAAGCACACTTCAAATGATCCAAGATTTGAAGTGGCTCACCCATGAATTGAGTTGGGCAGTTTTTAAGCAGCACCAATTTTCTAACGGCCATCGATGCAAAAGCATAAGAGCTAGCTTCGATTCGGTCAAAAATGGGTTTGTGTTTGATTCCTTGAAGTGTTTGATTGCTGACGGGCACTACAATCAAGTCAGTACCGTTTCGCAAGATTTTTGTACCGGCCTTATTGAGAAAGGCTATTACATCATCAATTTCTGGCTCTAGGGCCGAATTCTGGATGGTTATTGTTGAGTTAATACTGCCAGTGGCACACGAAAATATTGCTTGAAGTGTAGTGCCAACAGATGGATATGGTAATTGTAGTGTTTTTATCGGCTCAGCAGTTTTGGTGCATGATATTTCATCGTCGTTATAGCTTACGGTGTTTCCGAGCTTGGTTAGGCATTCAATATGATAATCGAAGGGACGGTTGAGATCGCAGCCACCAGGAACCGAAACCTTGGCACTTCCGGTACGCGAACTCAATATACCAAGCAGCAATAAGCTGTAGCGCGTGTCTGAGCACTCTTTAAAACAAGCTTCGGAGTGAATAGGGCCACGTGCATCAATGATTAATCGATCTTTTTCTTGGATGCAGCGAGCACCTAGTTTGGATAGGATTGCAATCATGGTTTTAACGTCATCAATATGATCATCATCAATTTCTAGAAGAGTGACTCCTTCGATGAGTATGGAGGCTGCTAATAACGGAAGCGTTGAGTTTTTTGAGGGTGATATATGAATCGTAGGTATTAGGTTTAGATCGTAATTCAATGGCGTAAGAGTTGCCCTGTTCATATCAAACCTCCGGCACTACAAAATTGATATCTCTGTTGAAATGTTCAGTATTTTTTGCATAGATTGAAATGAACATCCGACAGACGGAATCCACTTTCTCTGCTGTAACATGCCTTCCATCATGCTGCCATGCCGCTGGCTGACCTGATGATTGAAAGAACATCTCAAAAGCAGGAAAGTATGAAACGCTCTCTAGCTCTGGGTGTTCATCAAATAATTCATGAATTGCAGCAACCAGATTCGATTTTGACCTGACATTTGCAATCCTGGGGTCGTAAGGTACACCGCTGGTTTTTAACGGTATTGGAGATACTGTAAAAATAATTGGCACTGCGCCGCGGCGTGCAGAGTGAATAACATTTATTATTTCAAGAAGGTCGGATTTAATTTCACTTACAGTCTGAAAGCGATTACGAAAGATTAATGGCTTATCAGAAATAATGTTTTGCAGAGGGGCCCGGTTTAAGTAATGCCAGTCATCTCCAATCTTCTGCTCCCAAATCTCGCTGAGACCGACGGTGATGATGAAGGCTGTGGAGTTCTTTATTGCGTTTTTTCCATGAATCTCTAGTTTGATCTGCTCCTCAGATAGCTCAAATTCGGAGTCCTTATTGATAGGGTGTCTCTTTGCGTCATGAAAACGGACCCTGCCATCACCTGATTCAACCGCCCAAGTAATGTTTTTCTGTATTCCATTCGCACAAAGCGACAGCTCATTAAGTATAGTTTTTGTATTGTAATGAAGCCCCCACTCGGGAGCTGTAGTACAGATGTTATGCAATGATATCCAGCGTGCGAAATTTACTGCAAAGCAGCTTCCAATTGATAGGATTTTCGAGCGCTCCGTTAGCCATCTGCTTGCATTTCTTGTCTCATATGGAGACTGCGTGGAATTGCTCCACCTTGCGCCTAGAAAATCCATGTCTTTATATTTCTTCATCGCTGCTCTCGGTGATCGTGTCGTAGGTTTTATCTGAGGAGTAGCTTGCGATACTGATCGTAGAACAAATTGCGATGAGAAATACGGTAAGTTGTCGTAGGAAAAGTCAACCAACAACGCAGGAGAATTCCCACAACCAGATTTTCTTGAATAATATCAATAGGTTATTAATTTGCTTTGATTTGTATCTCACGTGCTCGTATGACGACGCTTGAGATATTGCGCCTTCAGCAATATTCAGTGCGACCTAACAAGTACGAGGATCAACTGAGTGGGTTACTGCGCGCACAGGGTTCATGTGGTGTGCGATAGCAGCATTGAATGCGTGGGAGAGGTTAACTTGCGAGCAAAAAAGTCAATAGAGCCAGGTATGGGAGTGCTTGGTGCAGCTCTGGCCGGCAGAAGAAAGGGCTTCAAGCGGAGGTAGACTTATTCAGCGGAGATAATGGAAAGCGGGGATAACTAAAGCGCTCTCTTAGAACTTTCTGCTGGTAACGACTCCAGAAAAGCTCAAACAGTCATTGACGCGAATACTTTGGATTTCACTCAGGGAGGATACGGGGAAAAATTTGTATTCTGAATGCTCACTGCTCAGCGTTATTTTTGAAATTTCATTTATGTTGCAACGAAAGATAAAGGCCTGCGAGTTATAGTGCTTATGATAATATACGCCAGTCAGTGTTGCAGCGGTTATCGGCTGACTCAACTCCTCAAGACACTCTCTAGCCAATGCTTCATGAATAGTTTCCCCAATTTCTAAAGCCCCGCCGGGAAGCCCCCAAGAGAAGCATCCATAGTTCGCCTTTAACAGAAGGACTTCATTGTTTTCGTTAAGTATCACAGCATGGGAACTCAAGCGAAATGTATCGTCAAATGCCATGTGTCGAACCCTACGTCACTTAGAGAAATCATTGTCAGTAGATTAGTACTTGTCGCAGCTTAGTCAAACAAGAAAATGTTTTGAGTTATGACGAAAAAGTATCGGCGAAGGAATCAGCGGTGAAAGGTGCTCTGCACCATATGTTCGGCGCCTACGAAATAACCCTGTGGGAGCGGGCATGCCCGCGAACACCGGCGAAGCCGGTGCCATACACCGCGGCGCTTGCTTCGCGGGCAAGCCCGCTCCCACAGGGTTCGACCTGTAGCCGAGATACGGCCATGCGTGATTCCGTCGGACAAATCTTGTCCGACAATCCTTGCTTCCCTAGAATGTCGCCGCCGCGAATGGCCCTGCCCACGCAGTAGCGAGCATGCCCACCCGATTACCGCGTTTCGCATTCCTCAGGTCGCACCCCGAACTGACCCTCAATCTGGGCAGTTGCCTTGCCGTGCTCGCCATCGTGGCCATCGTCAGCTACCTGCTGGCGCGTGAGCGCGACAGCGTCGAACTGTCAGCCATTCGCTCGTCCAACAACATCGTCCAGCTGATCGAAAGCGACATCCTGCGTAACGCCGAACTCTACGACCAGTCGTTGCAGGGCCTGATCTGGGCCGTCGGGCGCAAGGAACTGCCGGAAATACCTGGCCCCTTGCGCCAGCGCCTGCTGTTCAACGAGGCCTTCGTCGACCGCAAGCGCGGTGATGTGCTGTGGCTGGACAAGCAAGGCAATGTGGTGGGCGACTCCACCAGCAGCGTGCCGCGCAAGGCCAATTTCGGCGATACCGGGGTGTTCAAGGCGCACCAGCGCAATGCCAACCTTGGCTTGCTGGTGGGCCCGCCGTTCAAGGCCAGGCTGGGTGACCTGGACTGGTGTATCAGCTTCAGCCGGCGCATCCCCGGCCCCGATGGCGAGTTTGCCGGTTTGGCGGCGGGGGCACTGCGCCTGTCCTACTTCAGCGACCTGTTCCAGCGCCTGGACATAGGCGACGACAGCAGTATCAACCTGTTCAATACCGACGGCCAGTTGCTCGCCCGCCAACCCTCGCGCCCGCAAGACCCGCTGATCGGCACCAACTATGCCGAGCGGCCCAACTTCCAGCGCATTATCAGTGAGCAAAGCGGCAACTTCACCGCCCGCTCCGGCACCGACGGCAGCCCGCGCATGTACACCTTCGCCCGGGTCGCGCAGTTGCCATTGATCGTACTGGTGGTGCATTCGGCCGACGAAGTGTTCCAGTCGTGGCGGCGCACCGCGATCCTGGTCAGCGTGGCCACCGGTGTGCTGTGCGTGGGCATTCTCTGGCTGACCCTGCTACTGGGCCGCGAACTGCGCCGCCGCCAGGAGGCCGAACAAGGCCTGGCAACCTTGGCCGCCACTGACAGCCTGACTGGCCTGGCCAACCGCCGCCGCCTGGACCAGGTGCTGCGCCAGGAATGGGCGCGTGCGCAGCGCAATCACAAGCCGCTGGCGGTGCTGATGGTGGATGTGGACCATTTCAAGGCATTCAACCAGCGCCATGGCCATGCCGGTGGCGACCATGCCCTGCGCGAAGTGGCCAAGGCCATCGAGGCGTGCATCCGCCGGCCGGCCGACCTGGCTGCGCGTTACGGTGGGGAGGAATTCCAGGTAGTACTGCCGGAAACCGACCTGGCTGGCGCACAGCTGCTGGCCGAGCGCATCCGTGCCAGTGTCGAAGCGTTGGCACCCTTTGCCGATGATGCCCACGCCGTCACGGTGAGCATCGGTATCGGCCTGTCTGGCACCCAGCACGACCTGACCCGGGTGCTGGGTGCCGCAGACGAAGCGCTCTACCGGGCCAAGGCCAAGGGCCGCAACCGGGTAGAGGCAGAGGGGCCTGACGCTTAGGAGCGGGCGCGGGCGGCGTTGCGCAGGGCCTTCACCTGGTCATGGTTGCGCTGCACGCCTTGCAGCTGTTTTTCCACCAGGCTGTAGGTCATGTCGCTGGCAGTGCGGCCCAGCTTGACCAGTTTTTCGCGGGCCTCTTTGTAGGCCTTCAGGGCGTGGTCCTCACCCCGCTCCACTTCGTTGAGCACCGCTTCTTCATCCTTGCCAGTGACCAGCGACTTGAGGTTGACCCAGCCACGGTGCAGGTCGCCGCTGATGCTGGTGGAAGTTTCCGGGTCGCCGCCCAACCGGCGCACTTCGCTTTGCAGTTCGCCAGCGGCGTTGGCGCACTCGCCGGCACGCTGGACGAAGAACGCTTTCAGCTCGGGGTTCTTCACATCATCGGCCGAAGTCTTGAAGCCCTTCTCGCCATCCTTGCTGTACTCGATCAGGTCGTTGAGCACATCAATCACGTCTTTGTTGGGGTTGCTCATGGTCGAACTCCTTGGCAGGTGATAGTCATCTGTAAGGGAGCAGTGTTCGTGCCAAGCTATCAAGTGAAAATAAAACCATTAAAATCAATAAGTTAAATCAAGAAGGCTAACGACACATGAGGGCGTTCTGCATGATCGCCGCTTGGGCGCTCGTGCAGATTGCAGTATGGTCGGCACTTTTGAACTGCCAGGTGCGCCGAAGATGAAACCGGAAACCCTCGAACTGCTGGTGACCCGGACCATGCCGTTTGGCAAGTACCAGGGGCGCATCATTGCCGACTTGCCGGGTGACTACCTGGCGTGGTTTGCGCGCAAGGGCTTTCCGGCGGGGGAGCTGGGTGGATTGCTGGCGTTGATGCATGAGGTGGACCACAACGGGCTGGGGGATCTGCTGGTGCCGTTGCGGCAGAAGCATGGGCGGTGACCTGTTCCGGCCTCTTCGCGGGCACGCCCGCTCCCACAGGTACTGCATGAACTTGAGGTTTGCAGGATCCCTGTGGGAGCGGGCGCGCCCGCGAAGAGGCCTGTAGCCCCTATGAAAATCTTTACCCTTTCACCGGCGCCACCGCCAACTCCACCTGCTCGCTCTTCTTGATCACCGCATACACCACTGCCGTCAGCAGGCTACCCGCCACGATCGCCAGCAAATACAGCAGTGCATGATTGATCGCATTGGGGATCAGCAGCACAAACAACCCACCATGCGGCGCCATCAGCTTGCAACCGAAGTACATCGACAACGCCCCGGTCAACGCCCCACCGGCGATACTGGCCGGAATCACCCGCAGCGGGTCCTTGGCAGCAAACGGGATCGCCCCTTCGGAAATGAAGCACAAGCCCAGCGCCAAGGCCGCCTTCCCCGCCTCGCGCTCGCTCTGGGCAAACTTGCGCCGGGCAAGGAAGGTGGCGATGCCCAGGCCGATCGGCGGCACCATGCCGGCAGCCATGGTCGCCGCCATCGGTGCGTAGCTGGACGAGGCCAGCAGCCCTACCGAAAAGGCATAGGCAGCCTTGTTGATCGGCCCGCCAAGGTCGACGCACATCATCCCGCCCAGCAATAGCCCCAGCAGGATGGCATTGGTGGTGCCCATGCTGTCGAGGAAGTGCGTGAGGCCTTCGAGCATGGCCGCCACCGGTTGGCCAACCACGTAGATCATCACCAGGCCGGTGAACAGGCTGGCCAGTAGCGGAATGATCAGGATCGGCTTGAGCGCTTCAAGGCTGGTGGGCAAGCGCGCCCAGCGGGCAATGGCTTTGGCGCTGTAACCGGCAAGAAAGCCGGCGACAATCCCACCGATGAAACCAGCGCCCAAGGTACTGGCCAACAGCCCGCCGATCATGCCGGGCGCAAGCCCCGGGCGGTCGGCAATGGACCAGGCGATATAGCCCGCCAGCAGCGGCACCATCAGTTTGAACGCAGCCTCGCCACCAATCTGCATCAATGCCGCCGGCAAGGTACCCGGCTCTTTATAGGCCTCGATGCCAAACACGAACGACAGGGCAATCAACAGGCCACCCGCCACCACCATGGGCAGCATGAACGACACCCCGGTGAGCAGGTGCTTGTACACACCGGTCTTCTCACCCTTCGCCGTGGTGGCTGGCGCCGCAGTGTCGGTAGCGCTTTCCACTTTCGCTTCAGCCAACGCTTTGTCCAGCGTTGCGCGAGCCTGCTTGAGCGCAATGCCGGTGCCACAGCGGTAGATCCGCTTGCCGGCAAACCGCGCAGTAGGTACTTCGATATCTGCGGCCAGCAGCACCACATCCGCTTCAGCGATAGCCTCGGCAGACAACGGGTTGCGCGCGCCCACCGAGCCCTGGGTCTCGACGGTCAGTTGGTATCCCGACTGCTGCGCGGCTTGCTGCAAGGCCTCTGCGGCCATGAACGTGTGCGCTACGCCAGTCGGGCAGGCAGTGACGGCAACGATGCGCGTGCCAGCGCTGTCAGCAACTACCGGGCTTGCCGGTACATCCGCCAGCAACCGGGCATTGGTGGCGGCTTCATCGAGGAAGCCTTCGCGATCAGCCAGCGCCTGCGAGGGCGTGCTCTGGTACACGCGCTTGCCGACGAAGCGGCCCAGGTCCACCGGGCCGGTGCTGACCACCAGCACCCAGTCGGCCTCGGCGATCTGCGCAGCACTCAGCTGCCGTTCCGGGTGCTCGGCATCCTGCACTTCTACACTGGTGCTCCAGCCGCGCCGCTGCGCAGCGGCAGACATCAGGCGCGCACTCAGCACACTCGACACCTGGCCGTTGGGGCAGGCGGTGACAATGGCAATGTTCATCGGCAACCCTCTTGTTGTTCTGTCAGTTGCACGGCGGCTTCCAGCTGCGCCAGTTGCTGGCGGTCACGGATGCCGAAGCCAACCTGGGTGACGGCCTGGGCGGCAATCGCGGTGGCGCGGGCCAACGTCTGCGCAGGGGGCTCGCCCTGCAACAGGCCATGCACCATGCCTGCGACCAACGAGTCCCCCGCGCCCACCGTGCTGGCAACCCGCACGGCGGGCGGGCGGGCGTGTAAAGCCAGGCCGCTGGCAAACCAGCTGACACCTTGCTCACCCGCAGACACCACCACGTGTTCGACGCCGCTTGCCAGCAGCCGCTCGGCGGCAGCACGCTGCTGCGCCGGGTTATCCACAGCCAGGCCAAGTACTTCGCCCAGCTCTTCGGTATTGGGCTTGACCAGCCAGGGTGCGCTTTGCAGGCCTGCACGCAGGGCTTCGCCGCTGCTGTCCAGGGCTACCCTGAGGCCTTGGGCCTTCAGTTGGTCAAGCAACTGGCGGAACCACTCGGCACTGATCCCGCGTGGCAGGCTGCCTGCCACCACCACGGCATCGTGGCCGGGGGCAACCTGTTCCAGCCGGCGCAGCAAGGCGCTGCGTGCCGCCTCGTCAACTTCCGGGCCCTGGCCGTTGATGTCGGTGACGCGGCCATCAGCCTCGACCAGCTTGATGTTGCTGCGGGTTTCACCGGGCACGCGCACAAAGCAGTCGGCAAAGCCGCGCCAGCCGATCAGTGCCTCGAAGGGCTGCAAGTTATCCTGCCCCAGGAAGCCGCCAACGGTCACGCTATGGCCCAGGTCGGCCAGCACCTGGGCAACGTTCAGCCCTTTGCCCGCCGCGTGGCTCTGTTGTGCCTGGTTACGGTTGACCTGCCCCGGGCGCAAGGTATCGAGGCCGATGGTGATGTCTAGCGCCGGGTTCAGGGTGAGGGTAAGGATCTTGGCCATTCAGTAACGCTCCACCAGCGCGCGAACCGCTGCGGCGCTGTCTTGTTGCAGGGCCCCGCGCGCCAGGGCGCGGGCCGTCTGGTGATCGGCCTGGCGAACCAGAGCCTTGACTTCGGCGATGCTGCGCGCAGAAACGCTGAGTTCATCCACGTCCAGGCCCAGCAGCACCGGCACCGCCTGAGGGTCGGCCGCCAACTCGCCGCACACACCTACCCACTTGCCGTGGGCATGGGCAGCACGCACGGTCATGTCGATCAGGCTGAGCACCGCCGGGTGCAGGCCGTCGGACTGGGCGCTAAGGCTCGGGTGGCCACGGTCGATGGCCAGGGTGTACTGGGTCAGGTCGTTGGTGCCGATGCTGAAAAAGTCCACTTCACGCGCCAGTTGCGCGGCCAGCAAAGCGGCCGAAGGCACCTCGACCATAATCCCCAGTTGCAGGTCGGCCACCGGTATTTCAGCCCGCAGGCGCTCGACCATGGCCCGCGCCTCGCGCCACTCGTGCACCTGGCCAACCATCGGGAACATGATGCGTAGCGGGCGCTGGTCGGCAGCGCGCAGCAAGGCGCGCAGCTGGGCTTCCATGATCTGCGGGCGCTGCAGGGTCAGGCGCACGCCCCGTACACCCAGGAAGGGGTTTTCCTCGGCGGCGATCGGCCAGTACGGCAGCGGCTTGTCACCGCCGACATCAAGGGTGCGCACCACCAGCGGCCGCCCGCCCAGGCCATCGAGCACGCGGCGGTACTCGGCCTCCTGGGTGGCCACGTCCGGGGCCTGGGGGTGGGCCATGAAAATCAGTTCGGTGCGCAGCAGGCCCACGCCTTCGGCGCCCTGTTCCACCACCTTGGCAATGCCGTTGCTGTCACCGATGTTGGCGAACACCTCGACAGCGTGGCCATCGCGGGTCACCGCCGGCTCGAAGCGGTTGGCCCAGGCAGCCTGCAGCCTTTGCTCGCGCAGGTCGCGCTCCGCCAGCGCCCGTTGCAGCTCATCAGCTGGCGGCGCCACGTTGACCACACCGCGCTGGCCATCGAGCAACAGCGGCGTGCCACTTTGCAGCAACAGTATCGACGCACCTGCGCCGACCACCGCCGGGATGCCCAACGCGCGCGCGACGATAGCACTGTGGGCGGTCGCGCCGCCTTGGGCGGTAACGATACCGGCAACCCGGCTTGGGTCCAGCCGCGCCACATCGGACGGGCCGACTTCGGTCATTACCAGCACGTAAGGTTGCTCGGGCTCGACCTGAGCCGGCACGCCACACAATTGCGCCAGCACGCGGCGGCCGATGTCGCGCAGGTCGGCGGCGCGTTCGGCCAGCAAGGCATCGTGCAACGCCTCCTGTTGGCGGGCTGCGGCTTCGATCACCGCCATCCAGGCAGCCGCGGCGCTTTCGCCTTGGGCAAGGCGCTGTTCGACATCGTCGGTCAGTGCCGGGTCGGCGAGCATTTCCTGGTGGGTGACGAAGATCTCGCCAATCGCCTTGTCGCTTCGCTTGACCAAAGCCTGCAGGTCGCTGTCTACCATCGCTATGGCCTGGCGCAGCTTTTGCCGCTCCAGTGCAGTGGACTCACCGCGTAGCGGGTAATCGATGTCACGCTCGACACACACATGCGCCGGGCCGCTGGCAATGCCGGGAGCAGCGCCCACGCCCTGAATGCGGCTACCGGGCACAGGGGCTTGCAGCACTTCGGCCGCGGGACTGGCCACGGCTGCCACAGGTTGCGCCAGCGGCTCTACCTCTTCACCCAAGCCTTGCTCAATGGCGGCCACCAGTACCGGTAAAGCATCGGCGGCAATGCCCGGCTCGGCCACCAGCTCCAGCGTCTGGCCACGGCGGGCGCCCAGGCTGAGCAGCTTGCTCAGGCTCTTCACCGATACCGCCGGCTGCGCGCTGTCGACCAGACGAACGCGGATTTCCCCCTCGAAGCCTTTGGCCAGTTGCGCCAGCACCTTGGCCGGGCGGGCATGCAGGCCATGCGGGTTGGCCAGCACGATGCGCGCGCTGGGCCAGTCCGCTGGTGCCTCGCCCCCCAGTACTTCGAGCACCGCACGGCTACTGGTGGCCTGGTAAAGCATCTGCCCACGGCCTTCGATCAGCACTTCGCACAGGCGCTCGAGCAGGGCCTGGTGAGCGGCACCCAGGCTGGCCAGGCAGAACAGGCCGTTAAGCGGTTGGCCGCGGTAACGCAGTGGCTGCTGCGGGGTGATGAACGCCAGGCCTGGTTGTCGCACCTGGCGCTCGCTGTGCAGCCACCACAGGCCCTCGCCCAGTGGCAGCGGCTCAGCCTGTTGCAGCACGGCGGCAAAGCCGCTGTCCACACAGTCGGCACGCTGCAGCAGGCGGGCACCACGCCAGGCCAGTTCGTCGAAGTCTTCAGCGGGCAGGTTCAGGCCGACCAGTTGTGCATCCAGTGCCAGTTCCTGAGGCGCACCTTGCAGCAGCTTGAGCAGCGCGTCGGCAGAACTGGCCCGGCGCAGCGCTTCGGCCAGGTCGGTCTCGCCCAAGGCGCGGGTCAGCAGTTGCAGCAGGCGCAGGTGCTCATCGGAGCGTGCGGCAATACCAATGGCCAGGTACACCTTTTGCCCATCGCCCCAGTCCACGCCCTCGGGAAACTGCAACAGGCGCACGCCGGTGGCATACACCAGGTCACGGGTTTGCGGCGTGCCATGGGGAATGGCGATGCCCTGGCCAAGGAACGTTGAGCCTTGGGCCTCACGGGCCTGCAGCCCTTGCAGGTACCCGTCGGCGACCAGGCCATCGGCAACCAGCCGCTCGGCCAGCAGGCGCAATGCCCCGGCTTTGTCGGCGGCCACCTGGCCCATGGCTATCTGCTCCTTGGCGAGCTCGAGCATGACCTTCTCCTTTTGCAGTTCCCGGTCGGGTACTGGAGTATTGTTGTGAAATTCACATGAAGGGCCAGTTCAACAGCCTTGCACAGATGGCAGCCGAGGCAGAAAATTCGGCAGCTGAAACGATTAATCTGACCAGACGGCCACGTTACTCGATAATCTGCCCGGTAAAAAGCCCCATCCTGTCGGACAATTGCGACAATGGTCGTCTGCGCGTGATGCCTGCGCTGGGTCAAACTACCCGGTCCGGCCTTACAGCCAGCCCCGGAAATAACAAGGAAAATTCGGTGAAACTCAGCGATATCGCCCGTCTGGCCGGTGTGTCCGTGACCACAGCCAGCTACGTCATCAACGGCAAGGCTGAACAGCAGCGCATCAGCAATACCACCGTCGAACGCGTGCGTGCGGTGGTCGAGGCCCACGGCTTCACCCCTAACCCGCAGGCCGCCGGCCTGCGCAGCCGGCACACCCGCACCCTGGGCTTCATTCTCCCGGATCTGGAGAACCCCAGCTACGCCCGTATTGCCAAGCAGCTGGAGCAAGGTGCCCGTGCCCGTGGCTACCAGCTGCTGATCGCCAGCAGCGACGACCAGCCCGACAGCGAGCGCCAATTGCAGCAACTGTTCCGCGCGCGCCGTTGCGACGCGCTTTTCGTAGCCAGCTGCCTGCCGCCAGAAGACGACAGCTACCGCGATTTACAGGGTAAAGGCCTGCCGGTGATCGCCATTGACCGCCGCCTGGACCCTGCCCACTTCTGCTCGGTGATCAGCGATGACCGCGACGCCAGCCGCCAACTGGCCGCCAGCCTGCTCAGCGCCGCCCCACGCAGCATCGCCCTGATTGGCGCCCGCCCTGAGCTGTCCGTCAGCCAGGCGCGTGCCGGCGGGTTCGAAGAAGCACTGCAAGGTTATGCCGGTGAAGTCCGCCGCTACCAGGGCGAAGCGTTCAGCCGTGAATGCGGCCAGCGCCTGATGCAGCAACTGATCGATGATCTGGGCGGCCTTCCAGATGCCTTGGTGACCACCTCGTACGTGCTGCTGCAAGGCGTGTTCGACACCTTGCAGGCGCGCCCTGCGGATTCTCGCCAGCTGCAACTGGGTACCTTTGGCGATAACCAGTTGCTCGATTTCCTGCCGCTGCCGGTCAATGCCATGGCCCAGCAACACGGTCTGATTGCGTCCACAGCGCTTGAACTGGCGCTGGCGGCCATCGAGGAGAAGCGCTACGAACCTGGTGTGCATGCCGTCGGCCGGACCTTCAAGCAGCGCATCACAGCGGCCTGAACATGCGCCTGATCGACACCCACACCCACCTGGACTTTCCCGACTTCGACGCCGACCGCCCGCGCCTGTTGGCCAACGCGGCGGCGCGTGGCGTGGAGCGGATGGTGGTACTGGGGGTGTATCAGGCGAACTTCCAGCGGGTGCTGGACCTGGCCAGCAGCGATCAGCGCCTGTTCGCCGCGCTCGGCCTGCACCCGGTCTACCTCGACCAGCACCGCCCGGAGCACCTGGTGCAGTTGCGCGAATGGCTGGGGCGCCTGCACGGCGACCCGAGGCTTTGCGCAGTGGGTGAGTTTGGCCTGGACTACTACCTTGAAGACCTGGACAAAGCGCGCCAGCAGGAGCTGTTTGAAGCGCAACTGCAAATGGCCTGCGACTTCACGCTGCCCGCCCTGCTGCACGTGCGCCGCAGCCATGCCCAGGTGATCGCCACACTCAAGCGCTACAAGCCGGCGCGTGCGGGGGTGATCCATGCCTTTGCCGGCAGTTACGAAGAAGCGCGTGAGTACATCAAGCTAGGCTTCAAGCTCGGGCTTGGCGGTGCCGCAACCTGGCCGCAGGCACTGCGGCTACGCAGGACCTTGGCGCGGCTGCCGTTGGAGAGTGTGGTGCTGGAGACCGATGCGCCGGATATGGCGCCGGTGATGTACCCGGGGGTTCGGAACAGCCCAGAGCATTTACCGGAGATTGCCGGGGTGCTGGCAGAGGTAATGGGGATTGATGCCGGGGTGCTGGCAGAGGCCAGTAGCCGCAATGCTTACGAGTTGTTTGGCTGGTAGGGTTTCTCGCCTGTGACGGCCTCTTCGCGGGTAAACCCGCTCCCACAGGGTCCGCGCCAGTTGTGAAAACTACGCCGTACCTGTGGGAGCGGGTTTACCCGCGAAGAAGCCAATGAATGGCCTCAGACCAGCACGGTCCAGAGTGCAAACCCGGCATACCACAGCACCGCACAGCGCAGCAGCAGTTCCCACAGGCTGTCCAGCCGCCCCAACCCACGCTGGCTGTCTTCTTCCTCGGGAATATCGTCGGCAATGCGCCCTACCCTGGCCACCAGGTGCGCAGCGCTGATGTGCCAGTTGAGCACCTCATGCAGCATCACCCGCGTGACCGCGAGGAAGTTGCCCACCAAAGCAAAGCTCAAGGCCAGCAAACGAACCGGCAACCAGTCCATGATATGCCGCAGCTGTTCGGCACGCGCCTTCAACGCCGGCTGCTGGCTGTGCTCGCCGCACAGCGCCAGCAGGCGGTAAGCCAACGCAGCCCCCGGGCCCAACACGAAATACCAGAAGATCACCGCAAAAAAGCCCTGGTACACCTGCCACAGCAGGTTGCCCTGCACGCGCACCAACAGGCTGTGCGGCTCGTCGGCTGCCAGGCCCAGGT
The DNA here is from genome assembly GCF_042956345.1 of Pseudomonas sp. NPDC008258. Lineage (NCBI taxonomy): Bacteria > Pseudomonadati > Pseudomonadota > Gammaproteobacteria > Pseudomonadales > Pseudomonadaceae > Pseudomonas > Pseudomonas sp. NPDC008258. Next base: position 79,474 of record NZ_JBIBGE010000001.1, on the reverse strand, counting down.
CACGCTCCGCAACATGCAGCGCTGCCTGGTCATCACCACGCCGCCAGGCATCGCGGAACGGCCCAAGCGAAGCCTTGGCATCGCCACGGCCCAGGCTATAGACCAGCACCAACAGGTGTACCGGCAAGGCCAACAGCCCATACGCTACCGGCTCCAGCACATGCAGCAGCAACACCAGCAGCGCTACCGGTGCCAGCACCAGGATGGCCAGCGTCCACAAGGGGTGAACCTTGCCGCTGCGTTCCAGCCGCACCAACTCGCCAAGGAAAAACCCGTCACGCTGCACTTGGTGACGCAGGGCCGAAAACTTCTCGACCCACAGCGCCAGCAGCAACACCAGAAAACTCATGCCTTGTCCTCTTTGTGCAACAACGCTTCGCGGTAACGCGGCCAATCGAAGGACGGGCCGGGGTCGGTCTTGCGTTGCGGGGCAATGTCGCTGTGGCCCTGGATGCGACCCAGGTCGATGGCAGGCCAGGCACTGCGAATGTGTTGGGTGAGTTGCTCCAGCACGGCGTACTGGGCATCGGTATAGGCCAGGTCGTCAGTACCTTCCAGCTCGATACCGATAGAGAAGTCATTGCAGCCTTCGCGCCCGTCGAAACACGACACACCCGCGTGCCAGGCGCGGTCGAGCAGTGACACAAACTGGGTCACTGCCCCGTCACGTTCGACAAAAATGTGTGCCGATACGGTCAGGTGGTTGATGCTGGCGAAGTAAGGGTGCTCGGCTGGGTCCAGGCGGTTCTGGAAGAATTGCTGCACCTTGCCGGTGCCGAAACAGGCTGGCGGCAGGCTGATGTTGTGGATCACCAGCAGGGAAATCGATTCGCCGTCGGGGCGGGCATTGAAATTCGGCGAGGGGCAGTGGGTGATTCCGATTCCGTGGAACCAGCCAGTGGCACGGTCCAATTGCATGGGGCAGATCCTGAAAGCGCCGTGAACAGAGCCACAGTATGCCCTGCTGTCAACGCCGTGTGCATGTGAATGATTGTAATGTTGCCACCTACTGCGCCTGCGCCTGCCGTAGCCCGTCGAGCACCGCCTCCAGTGCCCGCTCGAACAACAACCCGTCATCCAGCACCCGCACATCGCCTCGGTGCAGTGCCTGGGCCAGGCCGGTTCCGTTCCACTCACGTACTTTCATGCCGGTGCGGTTGGCAAATACAAGCCGGTCGCTGCTACCAATGCGCGCTACCAGTTTGCAGCGCAGCGCTTCGTCGTCATCGCGTACTTCAACCCAGGTACCGATACGTAAGCGCTGCACTTGGCGCATCGCCAGTGCCTGTCCGTCGGCAATGTGCAGCGGTGCGCAGGCTGGCTCTTCGGCAATCGCCAGCACAATGTCCGCGTCCACCAGCACTTCGACAACCTCATTACCAGTGGGTAGCTTGGTGCCTGAGCAGGCACGCAGGTGCAATTGTTCCAGTTGCAAGAAGAATTCACGGGTTGCCGCCGAATCCAGGGCCACGCTGGCCAAGCCATCACGCAGTGCCTTGAGCAAGCCCGGCACCTGCTGCAACAGGGTTTGCGGCTCGTGCCCGGGGGTGATGCTGGCCAATAGCGTGTCCAGGGTATGAAGCGCATCCCGCCAGGGCTGGGAGGCCTCGCCCTGCTTGAGCCAGGCCAGCAACAGCACCTGGCTCCAGGCCTGCACCACCATGTGCACCACCACCTGCGGCAAAACGCGGCCACGCAGGCGCTGATTGAGCACGTGCTGCACCTGCTGCCTGGCCTGCAATGTGCGGGCCCGGCCCTCTTCGGCATCGCGGGTGCGTTGTTCCAGCAATTCGTTGCGCCGCCGTTCCTCCTGGTTGAAGGCAAGGAAATCGTCGAGCAACTCGGCAAACAGGCCGCAATCTTCGACAAAATCATTGAGCAAGCGCTGGACGATACGCTCTACCCGCACATGCAGGTTGTCACGCAGGCCTTTGCTATCGCATTCCCAACCAATGGCCGCGCCCGCGATCTCGTTGAGCAGCCGGCGCGCCGGATGGCTGGCCCGGCTGAACAGCGCCTTGTCCATCAGCGCGACCTTGAGCATGGGAATATGCAGGCGCACAAGCAGCGCGCGCAGGCTGGCTGGCAGGTTGTCATCGCCCTGGATATAGGCAAACAGCAAGGCGACCAGGTTGATCATGTCCTCGTCCGCCACGTCGATGCGCCGGCGCGTGCCGCTGCGCACACTGACCCGCAACAACAGCTGCTCAAGCTGTTGGCCAAGGTCGAAGTCATCGGCCTCATGGGTGGCGGGTACGTAGTGCTGCAAATGCGACAGTAGCCTCAGCAGGTCGGCGGTACTGATCGGCCGGGCGGCAGCCACGGCCTGCAATCGAGGTGCAAACTGCCCGCGTGCCGGGGCCAGCAGCGCTTGCATCGAGGCGAAGAGAGCCTGCCCTGCCGCGTCGGTGCCCACGTCTTGCCCAAGTTTCATTGGCCCACGTTGTGCGCGCATGCATCGGTCTTCGGTGCGCCGGCGCGGTGCCGGTTGCAGCTCGGGCAGTACACCAGCGGCGCCCAGCAGCTGGTTGGCCTCGCCATAGATCATGTCTGCATCGCGCAGCACATAGCGCTCGAACAGTTTCAGCAGCACCAGCTTGACCCGCAGCCCAACCCCCAGGTTGCGCCCTGCATCCAGGAAGTAGCCACATAAAGCGGTGGGCCCCAAAGGGTTGTGCTGTTCGTTCAGCGGCCGGTCGAGCAACGCCTGCAAACGCAGGTTCAACTGTTGCAGGGCAATGCCATCGCGTGACAGCACCCTTGCCACCATGCCCTCGATAGCAACGGCCCGCTCCACCTGGGCCTTGCTGCGCGGCTTGCCTGGCTCGGCAAGGCTCGCCAGCAGGTCGACCTGGCCGATACGCACGAAGGTGTCGTAGAACGTATCCAGAAAGCCACGTTCAATGCTCTTGCGCTTCAGGCGCAGGTCACGCATGGCCTCGAAGTACAGGTTCCGGTCACAGCGGTCGACCGACTTGTCGGCCATTTCGAAGAGCGTGTCGTCGGCGTTGTCGAACAAATCCTGCAGGCCCTGGCGCAACTGCAGGGCAGCCTTGTCGCGGACCTGCAGCAGCAATACAGGAAGGCAAGGCAGAGGCATACGCCCCCCTCGGTCGTTGGCTGCCGCCAAGGACACCAACTTGCCTTCTTTATGCATCCTGGATTCCTTGCAGGGTGTCTTGCCCGGAATGGGCCAAGATCGTCAAAGCTATGACGCCAAATACTGGGCGCTATTATCGGTAAAAAAACGCACAGCTGCCAGCGCCGATTCACCGGCTGGCTAATGACCCGGATTAGCTCCGATTGCTCACTGCGCCCGACCAAAGGTCATCGCCAAGGCGGCTGTACACACCAGCCCCCTGCCCTATAATCGCGGGCATCTAGCTTGTGGAGCCGACCATGCCGAACCTACGCCTTGCCGACCTGACCGCCGAAATCGAAGCCAACGTACGCCGCGCGCTGCTGGAGGACATCGGCAGTGGCGATATCACCGCGCAGCTGATCCCGGCCGAGCGCCTGGCCAAGGCCACCATCATCACCCGTGAAGACTGCGTGATTGCCGGCACCGCGTGGGTCGATGCCGTGTTCCGCCAACTCGATCCACGCGTGGCGGTGCACTGGCAGGTGGCCGACGGTGAACGTGCCACGGCCAACCAGCCGCTGTTTCACCTGGAAGGCCCGGCCCGTTCGCTGCTGAGCGGTGAGCGCAGTGCGCTGAACTTCCTGCAGATGCTGTCGGGCGTGGCTACCCGTGCACGCTTCCTGGCCGACCTGGTGGAGGGTACTCAGGTTCGCCTGCTGGACACTCGCAAAACCCTGCCAGGCTTGCGCCTGGCACAAAAGTACGCGGTGACCTGCGGCGGCTGCGATAACCACCGCATCGGCCTGTACGACGCGTTCCTGATCAAGGAAAACCACATCGCCGCCAGTGGTGGCGTAGCCGAAGCCGTGGCTGCGGCGCACCGCATCGCGCCGGGCAAACCGGTGGAAATCGAAGTGGAAAGCCTGGATGAATTGCGCGAAGCGCTGGCCGCTGGCGCGGACATCATCATGCTGGATGAGCTGAACCTTGAAGAAATGCGCGAAGCGGTGCGCATCAACGCGGGCAAGGCCAAGCTGGAGGCCAGCGGCGGGGTCAATGAAACAACCCTGCGTGTGATTGCCGAAACCGGCGTGGACTACATCTCGATCGGCGCCATGACCAAGGATGTGAAGGCGGTGGACCTGTCGATGCGGTTGAGCCTGTGAGCTGACCGCAGGCAATAAAAAACCGGCCATCGAGCCGGTTTTTTTGGGGTTGCCCAAGGCCCTATCGCCGGCAAGCCAGCTCCCACAGGTCAGGTGCAAGACCTGAGGACAGTGCAGTACCTGTGGGAGCTGGCTTGCCGGCGATGGGCCGCAAAGCGGCCCCGGCGATCCTGGATCAGAACGAGGCGTTGGCCAGGCCGTCCAGGTAACGCTCAACGTCCAGTGCCGCCATGCAACCGGCGCCGGCCGAGGTAATGGCCTGGCGGTAAACGTGGTCAGCCACGTCACCCGCAGCGAACACACCTTCAACGTTGGTGGCGGTGGCGTTGCCTTCACGGCCGCCGTTCACCACCAGGTAGCCGTCCTTCAGGGTCAGCTGGCCTTCGAACAGCGAGGTGTTCGGCGTGTGGCCAATGGCGATGAATACGCCGTCGACCTTGATTTCGTCGCTGCTGCCGTCGTTGTTCTTCAGGCGCGCACCGGTCACGCCCATGTTGTCGCCCAGCACTTCGTCCAGGTTGGCGTTGAGCTTGAGCTCGATCTTGCCTTCGGCCACACGGGCATTGAGCTTGTCGACCAGGATCTTCTCGGCGCGGAAGGTCTCACGACGGTGCACCAGGGTTACCTTGCTGGCGATGTTGGCCAGGTACAGCGCTTCTTCCACGGCGGTGTTGCCGCCGCCAACCACAGCAACCGGCTTGTTGCGGTAGAAGAAACCGTCACAGGTGGCGCAGGCCGAAACACCCTTGCCCATGAAGGCCTCTTCCGACGGCAGGCCCAGGTAGCGGGCGCTGGCACCGGTGGCGATGATCAGCGCGTCGCAGGTGTATCTGCCGCTGTCACCCTGCAGGGTGAACGGTTTGTTGGCCAGATCGACGGCATTGATGTGGTCGAAGACGATTTCGGTCTCGAAGCGCTCAGCGTGCTCCTGCATGCGCTGCATCAGGGCAGGGCCGGTGAGGCCGTGGGGGTCGCCTGGCCAGTTGTCGACTTCGGTGGTGGTGGTCAGCTGGCCGCCGGCCTGCATGCCGGTGATCAGCAGCGGCTTGAGGTTGGCGCGGGCAGCATAGACTGCAGCGCTGTAACCGGCAGGGCCGGAACCGAGAATGATGACGCGCGAATGACGTACTTCAGACATGTCGAACTCCTGTCGAGCGGGCCGCACGGGCCGGCATCGTTGTACCGGCTGCGCCAGCTGGAAATTTAAAACGGACCCACGCAGCACTTGGGGAAGGCTACAACGCGCAGGCCCGAAAAGCGGAAAGTTGAGCGCACTGTAGCGAGGTCGCAAAGATTAAGGAAATATCCTTAGACAATCCACCTCATAGCCATCGTCTATGCTGCGATTTCATCGATAAACAAGCCCCTGGCGCTTTTGTTACATCCCGTTTCCCGCCCGCTACCCGCCTTTCGTCGGCGCGGCAAACTCGGTAAGGTCAGCGCGTTTTCCTTCTCTGCGGAGTCTCCCGATGCAAGCCCCTGTCCTCTCTGGCCCCCAATACCTGCGCGAAGGCCTGAAACTGGTGCTGAGCCCCAACCTGCGGTTGTTCGTGCTGCTGCCGCTGGCGGTCAACCTGCTGCTGTTCGGTGGCCTTGTCTACTTCGCCGGCCACCAGTTCGGCCTGTGGCTGGATGCACTGATGCCGACGCTGCCGAACTGGTTGAGCTTCCTCAGCTACATTCTCTGGCCGCTGTTCGTGGCCTTGCTGCTGCTGATGGTGTTCTTCACCTTCACCCTGGTGGCCAACATCATCGCCGCGCCGTTCAACGGCTTTCTGGCGGAAAAGGTCGAGGTGGTGGTGCGTGGTGAAGACACCTTTCCGGCGTTCAGCTGGGGCGAGCTGGTGGCCATGGTGCCACGCACCTTCAGCCGCGAGATGCGCAAGCTGGGCTACTTCCTGCCGCGTGCAATTGGCCTGTTCATCCTGTCGCTGATCCCGGTGGTCAATGTGGTGGCCGCGCCGCTGTGGCTGATGTTCGGGGTGTGGATGATGGCCATCCAGTACATCGACTACCCGGCGGACAACAACAAGATGAGCTGGCAGAACATGCTCGCCTGGCTGCGGCAGAAGCGCTGGCAATCGCTGGGCTTTGGCGGCATTACCTACCTGGCGTTGATGATTCCGGGGGTAAACGTGCTGATGATGCCGGCAGCGGTGGCCGGGGCTACGTTGTTCTGGGTGCGGGAACGCGACTAGTTTCTGCATGCTGGCGCGGTCCCTGTGGGAGCGGGCATGCCCGCGAAGCAGGCTCCGCGGTGGATGGCACGGGCTTCGCCCGTGTTCGCGGGCAAGCCCGCTCCCACAGGTATGGCTTCAACTTTTAGATTTTGAGCAGGACAGTTAGTCCCACAAGGGCCGTGTCACGGCCCTATCGCTGAACTTCACTGCCCCAACCGGCTGGAAAACTGCCCCACCACATCCACCACCCGCTTGGCCCCGTCCTGGATCTCGACAATCACGTTACCGGTCTCGTCAGCCAGCGCCAGCCCCTGCTCCGCCTGGCGTTTGCTGGTATCGATGATCTCAACCGCCGCCTGCGCCAGTTGCTCGTTCTGCTTCACCACCCGGGCGATTTCCTCGGTGGCGGTGCTGGTGCGCGACGCCAGTTGGCGCACTTCGTCGGCAACCACGGCAAAGCCACGCCCCTGTTCGCCCGCGCGGGCCGCTTCGATGGCCGCGTTCAGCGCCAGCAGGTTGGTCTGCCCGGCAATGTCGCTGATGGTCTTGATGATCGAGCCGATCACCCGCGATTGGGTATCCAGCGCCTGGATGCCCTCGGCCGCCTCCTGCATCGAAGCTTCCAGGCCGCGCATCACGCTGACAGTCTGGGTAACCACATCAGTAGCCTTCTGGGCGCTGACATCGGTACCCAGCGAAGTGTTGTAGGCAACATCTGCCGCCTCCGCCACTGCCATCTCCTGGTTGACCTGGTCGGTAATCACAGTGGCGAACTTGACCACTTTGTACAGCACGTCGTGGGCGTCAAAGATAGGGTTGTACGAGGCCTCCAGCCAGATCACCCGGCCATGGGCATCGATGCGCTTGAAGCGTTCAGCAATGTATTCCCCACGGCGCAGCTTGTCCCAGAACGCCTGGTAGCCGGCCGAATTGGCCTCCTCTGGCTCACAGAACATGCGGTGGTGCTTGCCGCGAATCTGCTCAAGGCGGTAGCCGACGGTAGCCAGGAAACGGTCATTGGCAGTGAGGATGGTGCCGTCGAGGTTGAACTCGATCACGGCGGTGGAGCGCATCAGTGCCTTGATCAGGCTTTCATGCTCGCGCGAGGTCTCGATGGTACGGGTGAGGTCGCTGGAGTGCAGGGTGAAATACTTGATGCGCCCTTCACTGTTCTTGACCGGCTGCAGGATCGAGCGCAGCCAGGCTTCCTGGCCATTGCCACGCAGCAGGCGGAAGGCGCCGTTCAGGTGCTCGCCGCGGCTGATCGCGCTTTTCATGCGCTGGTAGAAGTCCAGCGACTTCACATGGCCGGGGACGATGTCCTCGATGTTGCGTCCAAGCAATTGTTCGGCACGGTAGAGCATCTCGCTCTCGAAGTTGCCGTTGACCATCTCGATCCGTCCTTGGGGGTCGAGCTGAAGTACCAGCATCTCGTTGTCGAGACTGCTCTTGACCTGCTCCACAGACATCAGGTCTTCGCGCAGTTGCCGGATTTCTTGCTTGAGCTTGCTGTTGAACATCACCGCTCTCCCGGAGCGCATCACCTAGTCGAATGCATCTGCATCGGCTGGCGAAGCGCCTTTCTTGAGAGACGCGCAAGGAAATATTCTCAAAGCCCGAGGCGACGGTGGTCAGGCGTCATCTGCATGTCACATGGCGGTCACATAGGCGCAACCGAGTAGGCGGAAACTTTTTGTCATGAATACACCCGCCCTGCGCATTACCCTGGTCAGCGAAACCTTTCCACCTGAAATCAACGGCGTGGCCAACACCCTTGGCCGCCTCAGCGAAGGGTTGCGCCAACGCGGCCACGACGTCGAGGTAGTGCGCCCGCGCCAGACCGGTGAAGGGCCAGCGCACAACGACCCGAACCTGATGTTGTGCCGCGGCTGGGCGCTGCCTGGCTACCCGGGCTTGCAGTGGGGCGAGGTGTCGATGCACAAGTTGCTGCGCCGCTGGCGCCGGCAACGCCCGGATGTGCTGTACATCGCTACCGAAGGCCCGCTAGGGCTCAGCGCCCTCCGTGCGGCCCGGCGCCTGGGGGTGGCGGTGGTCAGCGGCTTCCATACCAATTTTCCGCAGTATTCCGGCCAGTACGGGCTGGGCCTGCTGGCACGCATGCTCACGCACTACCTGCGCTGGTTCCACCGGCGCACGGCCATCACCCTGGTGCCTAGCCTCAGCCAGCGCCGGGAGCTTGAACGCCGTGGTTTCGAGCGCCTGGAGTTGCTGGCCCGGGGTGTCGATGCCTGCCTGTTCAACCCTGCCCGGCGCAGCGAAGCGCTGCGCGAAAGCTGGGGGCTTGGGCCGGACGATATCGCCGTGCTGCATGTCGGCCGGTTGGCAGCGGAAAAGAACCTTGGCTTGCTACGGCCTTGCCTTGAGGCACTGCAGAAAACTTATCCACAGAAACGCCTGCGCCTTGTTTTTGTCGGTGACGGCCCACAGCGGGCCGCGCTTGAGCAGCAATTGCCGGATGCGGTGTTCTGTGGTGCCCAGCGCGGTGAGGTGCTGGCCGAGCACTATGCCAGTGGCGACCTGTTCCTGTTCCCAAGCCTGACCGAGACGTTTGGCAATGTGGTGCTTGAGGCCATGGCCTCGGGGTTGGCGGTAGTTGCCTACGATGAGGCGGCCGCTGCGCAGCATATTCGCCATGGCCACAGCGGTGCGCTGGCCATGCCGGGGGACCAGGCCGCGTTTATCGACTCGGCTTGCTGGCTGCTGGAAGAAGAGGAAACGTTGCGTCGGGTGCGCCTGAATGCGCGGCAGCATGCCAGCCGCCAGGGCTGGCCGGCGATTGTCGAGCAGTTTGAGGGGCATTTGCAGGCAGCCCGCAGTCAGGTTGCTGCTTCACCTACAAATGCTGGCCCCATCGCACTCAAAACTCGAACCTGAAGGTTACGTGTTCCTGTGGGAGCGGGCATGCCAGCTCCCACAGGAACTTCAGGCCAGTGCCTTCTCGATGGCCTGCACCACCGTCGGATCATCCGGCGCCGTGCGCGGCGAAAAGCGCGCCAGCACCCGCCCATCCTTGCCGACCAGAAACTTCTCGAAGTTCCAGGTGATGTCGCCGGGGAACTCGGCCCCCTCACCTGCCAGCAGGCGGTACAACGAATGGCGCTGCGGCCCGTTGACTTCCAGCTTGCCTCCCAGCGGGAAGCTCACGCCGTAGTTGAGGCTGCAAAAATCCTGGATTTCCTTTTCGCTGCCCGGCTCCTGCCCGGCAAACTGGTTGCACGGCAGGCCCAGCACGTTGAAGCCCTTTTCCTTGTAAACCTGGTAGAGGTTTTCCAGGGCCTTGTATTGCGGCGTAAGACCGCATTTGGAGGCAACGTTGACCACCAGCACCACTTGGCCCTTGAACGGAGCGAGGGGCAGTTCCCCGCCGTTCAGCGCGTCCAGTTTCAGGTCGTGAAATGCACTCATGATGACATCCCCTCTCAGGTTCCCGGTTGCCGCGCAGGCGAATTCCGCCCACTAAAAAGGCGCTCGTCCAAACCGTCCCCCTCCCGTAGGAAGGCAAATCGGCTTGCCCGAGCGCCTGGCGACTTTCTGAGCTTAGCGCAGAAAATCAGTGGTGATGGCCACCTTCGCCGTGGATGTGACGGTGAGCGATTTCTTCGTCGCTGGCGTCACGCACGTTGACAACCTTGACCTGGAAGGTCAGGCGCTGGCCGGCCAGCGGGTGGTTGCCGTCAACGGTGACGTCGTCGCCGTCGAGGTCACGGATGGTGACGATCTGCATCTGGCCGTCCGGCGCCGAAGCGTGGAACTGCATGCCCACTTCCAGCTCGTCCACGCCTTCGAACATGCTGCGGTTCAGGGTGCTTACCAGCTCGGCCAGGTATTCGCCGTAGGCGTCTTCCGGCTCGATGGAAACATTCAGCTCGTCACCGGCTTGTTTGCCTTCCAGGGCTTTTTCCAGGCCCGGAATGATGTTGCCGGCACCGTGCAGGTAAACCAGCGGCGCGCCACCGGCGGAGCTGTCGATGGTCTCCCCGGCGTCGTTGGTCAGGGTATAGTCGATGGAGACTGCCTTGTTGGCGGCGATCAGCATGGGGCAAGACCTTTTGCAAAAGTATGTAGAGCGGACAAGTGTAACCAAGCCATCGCCCGATTGCGAACGCACTGCGGACGAGCAACGGCCCATCAGTCGGATCACCGGCTTCCATCAGGACGAAGAAGGCCACTGGGTGGCCGAACTGTCCTGCGGCCATACCCAGCACCTGCGCCACCAGCCGCCGTGGCAGGCACGCCCCTGGGTGCTCGACCCGGCCCAGCGTGCGCAGCACATCGGCCAGCCTTTCGCATGCGGCTGGTGCGCACAAGGGGCCGATAGCGCTACCCTTGGCCGTTAATTTCTTGCACCGCTTATTTCGAGAAGCACGCATGCAGACATTTTTCATTGCGCCGACCGACTTTGGCGTCGGCCTGACCTCCATCAGCCTGGGCCTGGTGCGCACCCTTGAACGCGCAGGCCTCAAGGTCGGCTTCTTCAAGCCGATCGCCCAGCCCCACCCGGGTGACACCGGCCCCGAGCGCTCGACCGAACTGGTAGCCCGTACCCACGGCATCAAGCCCCCTGTGCCCCTGAGCCTGGCCCAGGTCGAGCGCATGCTCGGCGACGGCCAGCTGGACGAGCTGCTGGAAGAAATCATCCGCCTCTACCAGCAAGCCTGCATTGGCAATGACGTGGTGGTGGTCGAGGGCATGGTGCCCACGCGCCACGCCAGCTATGCGGCGCGGGTCAACCTGCACCTGGCCAAGAGCCTGGACGCCGAGGTGATCCTGGTGTCGGCACCGGAAAACGAAGTGCTCAGCGAATTGTCCGGCCGGGTCGAGCTGCAAGCCCAGCTGTTCGGCGGCCCACGCGACCCGAAAGTGCTCGGGGTCATCCTCAACAAGGTGCGCACCGACGAAAGCATGGCGGACTTCGCCACCCGCCTGCGCGAGCATTCGCCCCTGCTGCGCGGCAACGACTTCCGCCTGCTCGGTTGCATTCCGTACCAGCCAGAGTTGAATGCCCCGCGCACCCGCGACGTGGCCGAGCTGCTGGGTGCCCAAGTGCTCAACGCCGGTGACTATGAGCAACGGCGCATGAGCAAGATCATCATTTGCGCACGCACCGTGGCCAACACGGTGCCGCTGTTGACCTCCGGTACCCTGGTGGTAACCCCGGGCGATCGCGACGACATCATCCTTGCTGTCAGCCTGGCGGCGATCAATGGCGTGCCGCTCGCCGGGCTGCTGCTGACCAGTGACAGCAAGCCCGACGCGCGCATCCTTGGCTTGTGCCGCGGTGCGCTGCAGGCTGGCCTGCCAATCTTGTCGGTCGGCACCGGCTCGTACGACACCGCCAACCAGCTCAATTCGCTGAACCGCGAAATCCCGGTCGACGACCGCGAGCGCGCCGAGTTCATTACCGATTTTGTCGCCAGCCACCTCGACGCGGCCTGGCTGCACCAGCGCTGCGGTACCCCACGTGAAATGCGCCTGTCGCCGGCGGTGTTCCGTTACCAGTTGATCCAGCGGGCACAGCAGGCCAACAAGCGTATCGTCCTGCCGGAAGGCGCCGAGCCATTGCTTGTACAGGCTGCGGCCATCTGCCAGGCCCGTGGCATTGCGCGCTGCGTGCTGCTGGCCAAGCCCGAGGATGTCGACGCCGTGGCCCGCGCTCAGGGCATAACCTTGCCGCCAGGCCTGGAAATCCTCGACCCCGAGCTGATTCGCGGGCGCTATGTAGAGCCGATGGTCGAGCTGCGCAAGAGCAAGAACCTCAATGCACCGATGGCCGAACAGCAACTGGAAGACCCGGTGGTGGTCGGCACCATGATGCTTGCCCTGGACGAAGTGGACGGCCTGGTTTCGGGCCTGGTGCACTCCACCGCCAACACCATCCGCCCTGCCCTGCAACTGATCAAGACCGCGCCGGGCTCTAGCCTGGTGTCGTCGGTGTTCTTCATGTTGTTCCCCGAGCAGGTGCTGGTGTACGGCGACTGCGTGATGAACCCGCACCCCAGCGCTGCCGAGTTGGCAGAAATCGCCCGGCAGAGTGCTGAATCGGCGCAAGCCTTCGGTATCGCGCCACGGGTGGCGATGATCAGCTATTCCAGCGATTCGGCCAGTGATGAAGAAGTGGGGAAAGTGCGCGAAGCGACGCGCCTGGCACAGGGTGCAGCGCAGCAGTTGCTGATCGATGGGCCATTGCAGTATGACGCGGCGGCCAACCCGGCGATTGCACGGGAGCTGGCGCCGGATAGCCCGGTGGCCGGGCGCGCCACGGTCTTTGTGTTCCCTGACCTGAATACTGGGAACACCACGCACAAGGCGGTGCAGCGCAGTGCAGATGGGGTGAGCCTTGGGCCGATGCTACAGGGGTTGCGCAAGCCGGTGAACGACCTGCCGCGCGGGGCTCAGGTTGACGATATCGTGCATACCATTGCCTTGACTGCCATTCAGGCCAGCGTGGTGCGCTAGAAGCTGGGGCTGCTCTGCAGCCCTTCGCGGGCTTGCCCGCTCCCACAGGGATAGCGAACTTCTGCCCCGAACGCGCATCCTGTGGGAGCGGGCGAGCCCGCGAAGGGCCGCGCAGCGGCCCAGGGGTCAATCAGGGATACTGCTGAACCTGGCCTTGCTGCTGGTCATACTGCTGACCCGGAATCGGCTTCAGGTTGACTTCCACACGGCGGTTCTGTGCACGGCCATTGGCGTCGGCGTTGCTGGCAATCGGCTGGTCCGGGCCCATGCCACGAACCGAAATACGCGAGGCATCCACACCCTGCGAGGTCAGGTAAGTGCTGACTGCCTGCGCACGGCGCTGGGACAGGTCCATGTTGTGCTGACGGCTGCCAGTGCTGTCGGTGAAGCCGACCACTTCGATGGTGTTCTGGTTGAACTGCTTGAACGAGCCAGCCAGATTGTTCAGCGGCGAGTAGAAGCTTGGGGCGATGTTGGCCGAGTCGGTGGCGAAGGTGATGTTGCCCGGCATGATCAGCTTGATCTGGTCACCCTGGCGCTGAACTTCCACACCGGTGTTGGCCATCTGCGCACGCAGCTCGGCTTCCTGCTTGTCGGCGTAATAGCCGTAACCGGCAGCGGCAGCACCCACCGCAGCAGCGCCGATCAGTGCACCCTTGCCACGGTTGTTGTGGTCGATGGCGGCACCGGCGATGGCACCGGCCAGCGCGCCCAGGCCGCCGTATTTGGCGGTCTTGCTCATCCCCGTGGAGCCCTGTGCCTGACCCTGGTTGTCATAAGGGTTCTGGCCGGCACAGCCGGTCATCAGGGCAGCGGCGGTTGCGACGATAATCAGACGACGCATGGTGAACATGGACAAGCTCCTACTGAAATTCATAAATGCGGCAGATCACAAACGGATCTATGCCAGCCTTGGATTGCATCGGCAATGAAAAATTCAATGAAAGTGCCTTCATGTGCCATCAGGCACGGACGAAGGGGTTTTCACGCATCTCATCGCCCAGTCGGGTATCGGGCCCATGGCCAGTCACCACGATGGCCTCTTCGTCCAGCCGGTACAGCCGCTCCTTGATGGAACGCACGATGGCACGCTGGTCACCACCCCACAAATCCGTGCGGCCAATGCCACGGCGGAACAGGGTGTCACCGGCAATCAACAGCTTGGCATCGGCGAACCAGAAGCTCATCGAGCCCGGCGTGTGCCCTGGCGTGTGCAGCGCCACACCACAGCCACAGGCCAGCTCTTCGTCATCGCCCAGCCAGCGGTCGGGGGACGGTACCGGTGTGTAGGGAACACCGAACATCTGGCACTGCATCTCCAGGTTGTCCCACAACACCTGGTCGTCCTTGTGCAGGTGCAGGGTGGCGCCGGTCAGCTCCTTCAGTTTGCCCGAGGCCAGGAAGTGATCGAAGTGCGCGTGGGTGTGGATGATGCTCACCAGCGTCAGGCCGTGGGCCTGCAAGCGCGCCAGGATCTTGTCCGGGTCACCGCCCGGGTCGACGACGATGGCCTTTTTGGTCAAGGGGTCGCCGATCAGGGTGCAGTTGCATTGCAGGGGGCCTACGGGGAAGGTTTCGCGGATGAGCGCGGGCGATGGATTGTGCATGGTGAATACGGGAACCGGTTAATCGAATAGGGTTTGCACTCGGGCCAGTGCATCCAGGATGACGACTTCGGGCACCGACTCTACGCGCTTGGCGAAGCGTGCTTCAAGGTCGACTGTGCGGACCTGGTTGCAGAGCATCACCCCCTGAGTCTGCGTGCCAGCACCGCTGAGCGTCACTGCGAAACCCGCATGTCTTGCAAAATCACCACCTTGGGTGATCGGGACGATCACTGCCAGACCTGACGCATTGAACGCCGCCGGTGTGAGTACCAGTGCGGGTCGCCCCTCACCCTGTTGTTCTCGCCCCACTGTGGGGTCGAGGTTGACGCGAACGATATCGCCCCTGGCGAATTTCACCCGCTTCAAACTTCACGTCCCACTGGGCGCATCGCATTCCAGTCGGCCATGTCCTCTGGCTCCGGTGCGTTCAGGTCGCACTGGGCCATCAATTCCTCAAGGGTGTATTGGGGTTTAGATCGGACGGGCTTGAGCACCATCGTTTCTCCCGCTGTGTCCAGGCTCAGGGTGGAGCCGACACCGAGGCGCATCTGTTTGAGCACTGCCGCCGGCAAGCGGATGGCAGCGCTGTTGCCCCACTGCTGAATCTTGATCTGCATGAGTATCTCCCAAGGTAGATACATAGTAGAAACCCTCCAAGCGATTGCAAGCGAAATGTAGAAACGTCGTATCTACATTGTCACCTGTCAGGACCGGACAAAAGCCCTGCAACCTCAAGAAGGAAATCTCCTACATCACCTTCGGAAGCCACCTTCCAACTGCAAAAAAAAAAAACGAAACGCAAGCTCAGCCAGTTATCAAGGCAAAAACAACCTGAACAACCCACCCCCAAGCGCCCCACCATTGGAAATCTCGATCCGCCCACGCACCCCGCCGCTTTCATGCAGCGCTGCAATCCGCGCCGCAAAATACAGCCCCAGGCCGGTACTGCCGCTGGTCGAGTCGATGCCCTGGATGTACTCCTCCTGGCGTTCGAGCATGTGCTTTGGATAACCCGGGCCATCATCGTTTACACAGATCGCCAGCTGGTTGTCTGCTTCTTCGATGGTGATCAGCAAGGCATGCCCGGCAAAGCGAGTGGCGTTGGTAATGACGTTGGCGATCACCGAGGCCACCAGTTCGCGGTCGAAGAAACCCAACGGGTTGTCGGTGTCGATGCGCCAGGTGGCGAGGATGTCGTTGTGTTTCAGCACTTCCTGGTGCGCTGCCAACTGGGCCTCGATGAAGTCGTCCAGCTCATGGTAGTCCGGGCACACCGGTAGCTGGTTGATGCCCAGTTTGTAAAGCCCAAGCAGTTGCACCAGCATGCCGTTGAGGTGGCGAAACTCGTGCTCCATGATCCCCTGCTCGGCACCGCCTCGCAGCTCTTCGGGCAAGCGTTCCATCCACTGGTTGTGGGACTGGATCAACGCGGACAAAGAGCTTTTGAGGTCGTGCACGGTGGAGGCGATCACCGTGGAAAAATCCAGCCCCTGGTTGTCTAGATTCATGCGCCGAACACTCGGATGTGCAGTTTGCGGTAACGGTCATAGCGATTGTCGCTGGCAGGGATGCCGGCCACGCTGGTCAAGGCGTCCTGGCACTCCTGCATGATCGCAGGCTGGGGGTTGTCACCGCCGATGCGCAGCAGCGCCTGGGCGGTGTTGAGGGCGATGCTGATGTTCTTCGGCTGCATACCCAGCGCCTTGCGGAACAGTTGCAACGCCTCGCCAAGCTGCCCTCCCTGGTAACTGCGCACACCCTGGCGATTGAGGGTGACCGCTTCGGTAATGGCGTTGAGCACAGTGGGGTCGTCGGTCAGCTTGCCCACTTTCTCCATGACCTTTGGGTCATCGCCATAGCTTTCCACACAGCTTTTCAGCACGCCGATGGCGGCGGCTTCCTGGCCCATTGCCTGCAACTGCGCGGCAACGGTAAGGGCCGAATCGACCGAGAAGAACTGGTTCATCTTGTCCAGGCGCTGGATCGCCTGCTCAGTCAGTTTGGCGGCCGTTTCCGGGTCGCCAGCCTGCTGCAGGCTGGCGGCCTTCATCATCCGCGCACGCACCTGCAAGCCCTGGTCTTCGGGGTTTTCCTTGGCCACCTCACTGAGCGTGGTGTTGATCTCGACCCGGGTGCGGGCGTCGAGGCCAAAGCCTGCGTTCTTGCTCATTAGCGCCTGCACCAGGCCGAGGTTGTTTTCGGCATCCTTGTAGCGCGAACTCTGCCCTTGGTTAACCGCATGGCGGAACGCTTTGGATGCGCTCTCGAAGTCTTCGTTTTCCAACGCCAGTTTGCCCAGCGTGGACTGTCGGCGCACCGACAGCGGCGACAGGCGCACGGCTTCTTCAAGCAGGTTTTGCGCCCGCTTGGTATCGCCCTGCGCCACCAGCACCTCGGCCATGCCGTCGTAGAGGCCTGGCATGATCGGGAACGCCTTGAGCGCCTGCTCGTACACACCCTGGGCCTGGGCATTCTGGCCACGCTTGTGCATCAGGGCGCCCAGCGCTGCGTACACCCAAGGTTGCGGACGGCTGGCCAGGATGGCCTTGAGGAATTTTTCCAGTTCTTCGAAGCGGTTGAGGTTGCGCAGGGCATCGGCCCGATAGCGCAGGCACAGCGGGGCCAGGCGCGGGTCCTTCTTGCACAGCTCGGCACAGGCCGCCAACACTTCGGCCGGGCGATTGCGGTCCAGCGCCTGCAGGATCGGCTTGAGCAGCGTCTTGCGCTGGAACAGCTTCTCGACGCGCTGGGCCAGGCCAACCCGATTGAACGGCTTGGTCAGGTAGGCATCAGGCTCGTGCTCGATGGCGCTGAGGACAATGGCCTGGCTGCTCTCGGCCGTGACCATGATGAACACGCACTCATGGCTGATGTGCTTGTCGATGATCAGGTCTTCGAGCACCTGCTGGCCGTTCTTCTTGCCATCGCCCAGGTGGAAGTCCTGCAGGATGAAGTCATAGCGTTTCTGCGCACACATGCGCAGCGCCTGTTCGCCGCTGTCAGCGGTGTCCACGTCGCGCACGCCAAGCTCGCGCAGCATGGAACGGGTCGACGTGCGAAAGTCGGTAAAGTCGTCGACGATCAGAAAGCTTTTTTGCCCGTACTGCAGCATCAACACGACCTGCCTTGGAATGATTGAAAAATCGCGCGAGGCGATGCCACCGATCGCTGTATCGGCAGCTGGTCGGGAAAGATGAGGGTAGAGCATTGCCGGCCACAAACCATGGCCTCAGGCCATCACTTTAGCGGGCAATGTGATACAGAGCCAGTATCAGGCCAGCAGCCCCAGGGATTTCGCCTTGGCCACCGCCTGGGTACGCCGCTCCACCCCCAGCTTGCTGTTGATGTGGCTGGCGTGGGTCTTCACCGTGTGCAGGGAAATGAACAGCCGCTCACTGATCTGCTGGTTGGAACAGCCCTGGGCAATCAGTTCGAGCACGGCCAGCTCGCGGCCGCTCAGCGCTTCACCGCTGCCCGTGCTGGCGCTTGGCAGCGGCGGCAGGCACTTGAGCAGTTCGGCCTGTACCGGGCAGGTGGCACCTGCCTGCAGTTGCTCGTGAAACCAAAGCGGGTGCTTTTCCAGTAGCGGCTGGAACGGTTGCAGCACGCCCCCCTGTGCGGCCTCAAGCAAGCCTGGCAGCAACTGCGCGGCCTGCCCTTCGCGGCCTTCGTCCAGCAGCAGGGAGACCCATTGGCACAGGGCGCTGACGGTGAGCATCATGCCGCCATTGGCCTGCCCCCGCTCGACCAGGCTTGCCAAGCGTTGTGCAGCGTCGTCGCCACGTAACTGGATACGCTCGAGCAGCGCCTGCTGCAGCGCAATGTGCAACGGCAACAGTGGGTGGAACTCCGGTGCTGCCGCTGGCTGCTCACCGCCATAGGTCTGGCCCAGACGCAGCAGCCACGACTCGGCCAGGTCGGTGCGCCCCTGGGCCAGCCAGAGTTCGCATTTGACCAGGGTAATCATGGCCAGGTAATAGACCGGGGGGACGTCCCAGATATGCATCAGGCGCTCAGCCTCGGCCAGCTCGGCAAAGGCCTCGGCAAAGTGCCCTTCCCGCCCATCGAGCGTGGCGATCACGCAATGGCCGATGAGCACACTGATGTCCCGGCAGGCCCGCGCCTCGCCCAGCCCCGCGCGCAACCGCGCACGGCCCTGGGCCGGTTGCAGGCGCGAAACCAACAGATAGCCTTCGTAAAGCGTCAGGCGTGCGCGCACGGCGTACAACCGCTGTGCCGAAAGCCCTTGCAGGCGTTGCAGCCCTTGGCGCACTTCGTCCAGCGCCCGCAATACTTCGCCACGGGCGTGCAGCACACGCGCCCGGTCGTAATGGGCCAAGGCCTCGAACAACGGGTTGCCGACTCGCTGGGCCAGCTCCAGGGCTTCCCGGTTCCAGCCGCGGGCCCGCCAGAAATCACCATCGGCGATGGCCAGGTTGGACAGCGTCGACAGGCACACCAGGCGTTGGCCATAGCGCTTGCTCGGTAGGCTCTGCAGCGCTTCACCGCAATAGGCCAGGGTGCGCTCGCGGTCGCCACGGCCACGGGCTATGACCCCACTCAGCGCCAACCACTGGGCCAGCATCGACTTTTGCGCGGTCGCCGAAGGCGCGGGCAGAAAGCGGCTGAGGTAGCCGGCCAGTTCCTCGGCCGCGTCCAGCTGGCACGCCAGGCCCAACGCCCAGCTGTACAGCACGATCAACCGGGGCGTGCTGATCAGCAGGCTGTCGGGGAGGTCCATCTTCCAGCGCAGCAACATGCCAACGTTCTGTTCGGCCAGCAGTTGCTCTTCGGACAAGCTTTGCACCAGGTCGGCAGCAACATCGAGGTGGCCGGCACGCAGCGCCTGCTCCACCGCTTCGTCCAGCAGGCCCTGGGTTTCGAACCAGCGGCACGCCCGCAGGTGCAGGCCGGCCAGCGGTTCGCTGGCTTGGCGGCTGCGCAGCAGGTCGGAAAACAAGTGGTGGTAGCGGAACCAGTGGCCATGCTCGTCCAGCGGCACCAGGAACACCTGGTGCGCCTGCAGGAAGCGCAGCACTGCGGCACTGTCGTGGCGGCCCCGCACGGCATCGCAAAGCTGCGCGCAGAAACGCTCCTGACTGGCCGTTTCGTACAGGAAGGCCTGCACATCGGCGGGCAGCATGTCGATGACTTCTTCAAGCAGGTAGTCGCGGATCAGGCCCTCGCCGCCATGCAATGCCTGGGGCAAGGCCTGCTCGTCGGCGCTGTCGCTGGCCGCCAGTTGCCAGAAGCGCAACCCGGCCACCCAGCCATCGCTACGCTGGATCAGGTTGTCCAGCGCCTGGCCACGCAGGCCGGTGGGCTGGCGACCGATCACTGCCAACGACTCATCTGCCGTAAGGCGCAGCTCCTGTTCGTTAAGTTCGACCAGTTGCCGTGAAAGGCGCAGGCGCGCCAGATGCCAGTCAGGGCGCTGGCGGCTGGTGACCAGCAGCACCAGGCCAGCGGGCAAGTGATTGAGGAAAAACTGCAGGCAGCGGTCAAGCACCGGCCCCTGGGCGAGGTGATAGTCGTCCAGCACCAGTAGCACCGGCGTATCGGCTTGCAGGTACAGCGCCAGCTCGTCGAGCAGGCCGTCGAGCCACTCTTCGAAGGCGAACGGCTGGTGGCGCTGGCGCATTTTCAGCAAGCCCATCGCTTGGCCCCCCAGGGCCGGGCAGTACTGCTGCAGGCCTTCGAGCAAGCGCTCAAGGAAACGGCCAGGGTCGGCATCCCGTTGGCTCAGGCCCAGCCAAAGGCTGCGCCAGTGCTGAGGCAGCGCTTCGCAAAATTCGATGGCGAGGGAGCTTTTACCGAAACCGGCCGGCGCATTTACCAACAGCAAGCGGCCGCCGAGGCCGGCGCGCAGACGTTGGCACAACCGTAGACGTGGCACATGGCCGTCCGGCAGCGGCGGCCGGAAGAAACGCCCGTCCAGCAGGCCCAGGGCCTGGCTGGTGAATCCATGCGTACGGGACAGGTCTGTCATGGCCGGCTCATTCTGGGTGGAAGACTACGGCGTTATGGATGCTTGCGAGACTAGCCGGTAACGCAGCGCATTTGAAGATGATGGGCGCTATTGGTGTGGAAAAGACTGCGACAAAAAGCAACATGGCTGATGGACAAGGGCTGGGGCGGGGGGTTGGGTGGGTATTCAGCAGACTTATTGCCTGCTCCGGCCTCTTCGCGGGCATGCCCGCTCCCACAGGTACTGCACTGACCTTGAAAGCGCAGCAATCCCTGTGGGAGCGGGCGTGCCCGCGAAAGGGCCCGTACAGGCAAATAGAAACGCCCCGGCAAGCCGGGGCGTTCTGGGGATCACGCGGAGTTGAAAACTTCAGGTTACCGGATACCCGACTGGCGCAGCGCTGCAGGCTGGAAGTCGGCCTTGCTGGCACTGAAGCCGAAGTCGTAGGCACGCTTTTCTTCGTTCTTCATGCCCAGGGCCAGGTAGCGCCCCGATTGAAGGTCGTAGATGGTTTCCAGCGTGTACCACGGCACCTCATTGTTGTAATACGGCTGGGAATGGGCTTCGGAAACGCGCCACAGCTGGTTGCGGCCGTCGTACTGGTCGATCACTGCAGCCTGCCAGGTGTCCTCGTCGATGTAGAAGTCACGCTTGGCGTAGATGTGCCGCTGGCCCGGCTTGAGGGTCGCGACCACATGCCAGACACGGCGCAGCTCGTAGCGGGCCAGGTCCTGGTTGATGTGCCCGGCCTTGATGATGTCGGTGTACTTCAGCTTGGGGTCATCGAGCTTGAAGGCGTTGGAGGCGATGTACAGCTCCTTCTTGCCTTCCAGCTTCCAGTCGTAGCGGTCTGGCGCACCGTTGAACATGTCCAGGTTGTCCGAAGTCCGCAGGCCGTCCGCGGCAGTGCCCGGGCCGTCATACGACACTTGCGGCGCCTGGCGCACGCGACGCTGGCCAGCGTTGTAGATCCACGCCTTGCGCGGCTCCTTCACCTGGTCGAGGGTTTCGTGCACCAGCAGCACGGTACCGGCAAGGCGCGCAGGCGCGGTCACTTCCTGCTTGAAGTAGAACAGGATGTTGCCCGGGTTGTTCGGATCGTAATCCTTCATCTTGTCGCGGAACACGAACTGGTCGGAGAAATACACGGGGTTGAACGAGCCGTTCTGCTGCGGCGTAGCCTGGGTTACCAGGCGGCTGACGCTGCCACCCCGGTAGCGGGTGATGTGGTTCCAGATCACTTCCAGGCCGCTTTTTGGGATCGGGAACGGCACGGCCGTGCGGAAGTTGTTCAGCCCGTTGCCACCTTCGACCAGGGTCGTCTTGGTGGCGTTTTCCTTGATGGCGGCGAACACATCAGCCGGCACGGTCGAGCCGCGGTGGGTCTTGAATACCGGGATCTTGAAGGTATCCGGGTAGCGCTTGAGCATGGCCAGCTGGCCTGGCGAAAGCTTGTCCTTGTACTGCTCGGCGTTCTGCGCGGTGATGGTGAACAGCGGCTTGTCACTGCCATACGGGTCGGACAAAAAGCCCTTGCCGTCGACACTGCCCGCGGTCTTCGACAGCGGCTCCCACGGGCCGATCGAGCCATCGGCGTTACCGGCCTTTTCGGCGCCCATCGGGGTCAGGGTGCTGCCCAGCTTGGCCGCCTCGTCGGCGGATACCGCAGCCATTACGCTGGTCGCCAGCAGGGACAGGCCCAGTACACCGGCTTGCAGCAGACTTCTGGTCTTGTTCATGTCGTGTCGTCCTGGATCTGTGTGCTTAGAAGTTCACGCCGAAGCTGAGGGCGACGAAGTCGCGGTCATCCACGGTGGTGTACTTGCCGTCAAAGAAGTTGGTGTACGACAGGCTCGCCGTGTAGGTGTTCTGGTACTCGGCGTCCAGGCCCAGGCTAATTGCCTTGCGGCCTTCCTCGAAGTTGGCACCAGGGCCTGGCGAGTAGCCGGAAACGTCATGCGACCAGGCCACGCTCGGCTTCAGGTTGACCCCGGCGAACACGTCGTTGTAGTCCCAGATGACGCGGGCGCGGTAACCCCAGGAAGTGCTGGTGGTGTAGCCATCGTTCTCGCAGTTGCGGTTCAGGTTGGCAGTGGATGCCCCCGCACCAGCACCCGCGATGGTGCTGGCATTGAGCGCCTGGCAGGTGTCGGCACCGCCGGTGGCAGGCAGCGGGCCAGGCCCGAAGACCGGGTCACGGCCATAGCGGGTCTCGCGTGCGTTTTCCAGGCCGCCAACGTGGGTGACCCCAACTTCGCCCACTACAGTCATGCGGCTGGCGCCCATTACCTGGTCGAAGAAGTGCGTCAGGGTGGTCTGGAATTGAGTGATCTCCTTGCGACGATAGCCGTGCAGGTCCTGCCCCGGCGTGCCGGTAAGCAGCGAGGCGTTGGTCAATGCACCGCCAATCGGACGCACGCCAGCGAACAGGATATCGGTGGTGTTCAGCTGCACCGGGGCATTCGGCCGGTAGCTGATTTCACCGCTCCACGCGGTGCCGGTGGGAAGCGTGGTGGAGAAACTCAGGCCATACAGGCGGATATCTTCGGGGTACTCGACGAAATACTTCGAGTTACCCGCGACGATCAACGGCGCCAGTGCACGCAGCTGCGCCGGCAGCGCACTCAGCCCGGCAAATACCGAAGGCGCGGCACCGGTAGCGCTGAAGATCGGCGCCCGGCTGTGGTAGTTCATGAAATAGGCGCCAAACTCGGTGTCGAGCGGTTCGAACATGTAGCGCATGGCCACACCGAACTGGCCGCTGTCACGGGCGTCGCGGTCGGCGCCACGGGCCACCATGACACCTTCTTCGTTGATGTTCACGCCACGCGTGGCGAGGAACTGCTGGGCCGCAGCCGGCACCGTGCGGCTGCTGTTAAGCACGCGCAGGTTGTCGGTACAGCCATCGGCGATGATGTCCGGCTGGGAGAAGAAGGTGCCGCAGTTGTCGACAACCGTCTGGTCCCACTCGATCTGGTAGAAGGCTTCGGCCGACAGGTTGTCGGTCAGGCTTTGCGAGATGTAGAACATGTTGACCGGGATCAGGCCTTCCTTGATCTCGGCCCCTGGGCGGCGGAACGCCGATACATCAATGGGGTTGATCGAGTTGATGCCACCGCCAATGAAGGTACTTTCGCCCCAGCTCACCACCTGCTTGCCAAGGCGCACGGAGCCAGGCTGATCACCGATGGAGTAGTTGTGGTACACGAAGGCGTCGAGCAACTGGGCGCCGGACGACTTGGCGCCTTCCTTGCGGTTGGAGTCGCTGATGTCCTTGAACTCCCGGCCCTCGTCCTTCAGCTCGAAGTCGTACCAGTACTTGCCGCGCACGAACACACCGGTATCGCCGTACTTCAGCTCCAGGTCATGGATGCCCTTGAAGATCTTGGAGAACGTTTCGCCCTTCTTGAAGTTCAGGTGACCATCGTCGGAGGTCTGCGACAGGCCCTTGCCGCCGTTGTTCACCCCGATCAGGTTCTTGTTGGGGTTGGCTGTCGACCAGCTGGCGCCGATGGAGAGCGAGGAGTCGAACTGGCCTTCGATTTCACCAATGTTGAAGCTGACAGCGAAAGCAGGACTTGCGAGCGTGGAAGCAAGGCTGACGGCCAGGGGCAACTTGGCCCGGCGCCAGAACAGGTTTGCAGATTTCATCGACGCTACTCCATGTACTTTATTGTTATGGCAGTGAGTCCCTTCAAGAACGGCCCGAGCGACCGGTTTGCAGGCTTTCGCCCGCGGCGACACGGCTTGCGCGTGTCGCCCTCCCCCATTCCTGAAAATCCCCTGGCCCCGACTATAGCCAGCAAGGCACAGGCGCTTGATCCCTCTAAAGTGTGATTTGCGCTCCGTGCCGCCAACTCGCTGCTCTGTTGCTCCGGTTGCGGGCTGGCAGTGCTAAAGGATGGCGCATTTCTGCCGTTTGGCAAGGCGCCGAGGCCTCTAGCGTGCGGGTCGCGTTCTGGCGTTCGCGACCCGCACGGCGGTTACAGCGTTGAAAGGAACGCGCTGTTGCTGGCCTGCCACTGGACGATGTCCTGACGGATGCGTTTCTTGTCGAGCTTGCCGACACTGGTCTTGGGAACTTCAGTAACAACGGCGATCTGGCTAGGAATCGCCCACTTGTTGATGTGCCCCAGTTCGACGAACGGCTTGAGGTGTTCCTTGAGTGCCTTGGCGTCGATGGCCTGGCCGTCGCGTACCACCAGCAGGGCAAACGGGCGCTCACCCCATTGCGGGTCGGCCACCCCTACCACAGCGACTTCGCGCACGGCCGGGTGACGGCTGATCAGGTCTTCCAGGTCGAGAGAAGAGATCCACTCGCCACCGGTCTTGATCACATCCTTGATGCGATCGCGGATGTCGATATAGCCCATGCCGTCGAGAGTGGCGACGTCACCGGTGTGCAACCAGCCGCCCTGCCACAGTTCCTCGCTCTTTTCCGGCTCCTTGAAATAGCCCATGGTCAGCCACGGCGCACGCAGCACCAGCTCGCCCTGGGTTTCGCCATCGGCCGGCAGGAAGTTGCCGTCACCATCGACAATCGCCGCCTCAACCAGCGGCACCGGCACGCCGGCCTTGATCCGGTAGGTGATACGTTCATCCTCGCTGCCGGCCTGCAGTTCGTCGTTCAGGTGCGCCGCGGAAATCAGCGGGCAGGTTTCGGACATGCCATAGGCGGCGGTCAGCTGGATGCCTCGCGCCAGGGCAGCCTGGTACAGCGAACGGTTGAGCGCGCTGCCACCGATGATGATCTTCCAGCCGCCAAAGTCCTGGCCCTGCGAGGTCGGGCAATTGAGCAGCATCTGCAAGATGGTCGGCACGCAATGGGAGAAGGTGACTTTCTCCTCACGCCACAGCTTGACCAGCATGTCTGGTTCGTAGCGCCCCGGGTACACCTGCTTCATGCCAAGCATGGTGGCAGCGTAGGGAATGCCCCAGGCATGCACGTGGAACATCGGGGTAATGGGCATGTACACGTCGTTGCTGCCCAGCAGGCGTACGCTGTCGATACTGCCAGTGACCGAGGCCTCGGCCAGGGTGTGCAGCACCAGTTGCCGGTGGGTGAAATACACGCCCTTGGGGTTGCCGGTGGTGCCGGTGGTGTAGAAGGTGGTGGCCACCGAGTTTTCGTCGAAGTCGGGGAAATCGTAGTGCGGGCTGGCAGCGGCCAGCAATTGCTCGTATTCACCCACCAGGTTGGGTAGCTCGGCGGTCTTGTCCGGGCCATCGGTCAGCAGCAGGGTCTTGTCGACGGTGGTCAGCTGCCCGGCAATACCCTGGTAGAGGCCGACGAAGTCGCTGTTGACCAGTACCACGCGGTCTTCGGCGTGGTTCATGGTGTAGAGGATCTGCTCAGGCGAAAGGCGCACGTTGATGGTATGCACCACCGCACCGATCATGGGAATGGCGAACATGCATTCCAGGTAGCGGTGGCTGTCCCAGTCCATTACCGCCACGGTATCGCCGGCCTTTACCCCGGCCTCGGTCAGTACGTTGGCCAGGCGCGCAATGCGCTCGTTGAGCTGTGGATACGTCAGCCGCAGTTGATCGCGGTAGACGATTTCGCGGGTTTTCTCATAGCGGCTGCCAGACATCAGCAGGCGCTTGATCAGCAATGGGTAGGCGTAGGCGCCCTCGGCGGGCTTGATGATGCGGGTCTGCAACATGGGTATCCCTTTTCTGAAAAGCGGGCCGGACAAGTCTGGTAACTACTGTAGTTCGCCAATGTGACGGCTAAATCAGCCGAAGGAATGATTTGGCTGGCGAAGGTATGAGTGGGGGGCGTTGACGGGCGGTAACCACGGGCTAGACACTGCGCTGAAGGCTTCAGGATCCGTGCTGGAGCCAACGGCCCTTTCGCGGGCACGCCCGCTCCCACAGGTACTGCACCAACCCTGTGGGAGCGAGCGTGCCCGCGAATGGCCCATCACCATTTCCCGCCCTGCCACCGGAGAACCCCATGCCCAGCCCGCGTCGCGCCGTGTTTCTCGATCACCAGTCCCTGGACCTTGGCGACCTCGACCTCTCGCCCCTCGAACAGCAATTCGATGATTTCGAGCTGTTCGCCGCCACCGGCCCCGACCAGGTCGCAGAACGCCTGCAGGGCGCGGTCGCGGTGATCAGCAACAAGGTCATGCTTGACGCCGCAACCCTGGCGGCCAACCCGCAACTCAAGCTGATCCTGGTAGCTGCCACCGGTACCAATAACGTCGACCTGGCGGCGGCGCGCGCCCAAGGCATCACCGTCTGCAACTGCCAGGGCTACGGCACGCCGTCCGTCGCGCAGCACACCCTCGCCCTGTTGCTGGCCCTGGCAACCCGCCTGTGCGACTACAACCAGGCAGTGGCCGACGGCCAGTGGGCCAAGGCCAGCCAGTTCTGCCTGCTGGACTTCCCCATCGTCGAGCTGGAAGGCAAAACCCTCGGCCTGCTTGGCCACGGCGAACTGGGCGGCGCGGTAGCAAGGCTGGCCGAGGCTTTTGGCATGCGTGTGCTGAGCGGGCAGATCCCTGGGCGCCCGGAACGTGACGACCGGCTGCCGCTGGACGAGCTATTGCCACAAGTCGACGCCTTGACCCTGCATTGCCCGCTGAACGAGCACACCCGGCACATGCTCGGTGCCCGCGAACTGGCGCTGCTCAAGCCCAATGCGCTGGTGGTCAATACCGCTCGCGGCGGCCTGATCGACGAACAGGCGCTGGCCGATGCGCTGCGCAGTGGCCACCTGGGCGGTGCAGCCACCGACGTGCTGAGCGTGGAACCGCCGGTCAATGGCAACCCGCTGCTCGAACCCGGCATCCCGCGCCTGATCATCACCCCGCACAGCGCCTGGGGTGCGGTGGAATCGCGCCAGCGTATCGTCGGCCAGCTCAGCGAGAACGCCCAGGCCTTCTTTGCCGGGCAGCCACGCCGCGTAGTCAGCTGAGCCCGTCGCCCGCCTCTGCTACACTGCGCCACTTTTTCCAGGAGGCGTCGTCCATGGACCCGCGCAGTGAAGTGTTGCTCCGCCAGGCAGAGCTGTTCCAGGGGCCGCTGCTGATCGCTGGTGCCCCCGCCGATGGCCTGCTCACCCAATTGCCGCAGGCCCAGGCCTGGACTTGGCATGCAGGCGATCAGGCCATGCTCGACAGCCGCTTTGCCGGCCGCAGTCATTATGGGGTAGAGCCGCCTGCAGCGGCCTTCGACAGCGCCGTGCTGTTCCTGCCCAAGTCCCGCGAACTGGCGGCCTACCTGCTCAATGCCCTGGCATCGCGCCTGGCCGGCCGCGAGCTGTACCTGGTGGGCGAAAAGCGCGGCGGTATCGAAGGGGCGGCCAAACAGCTGCAAGCCTTTGGCAAACCGCGCAAGCTCGACAGCGCCCGGCACTGCCAGCTGTGGCAAGTGACCATCGAGCAGGCGCCCGAAGCCAAGCCGCTGCAAAGCCTGGCCGAACACTTCGAGCTAGCCCTGGAAGACGGCCCGTTGCAGGTGGTCAGCCTGCCCGGCGTATTCAGCCACGGGCGGCTGGACCGGGGTACCGCCCTGCTGCTCAAGCACCTCGACGGCCTGCCGAGCGGGCATGTGCTGGACTTCGGCTGTGGCGCCGGGATATTGGGCGCCACGGTCAAGCGCCGTTACCCGCAAAGCCGGGTAACCCTGCTGGACGTGGACGCCTTCGCCGTGGCGGCCAGCCGCCTGACACTGGCCGCCAACGGCCTGGAAGGCGACGTGATCAGCGGTGATGGTATCGACGCTGCACCGACCGAGCTGAGCCTGATCCTGAGCAACCCGCCATTCCACACCGGGGTGCACACCAACTACCAGGCTTCGGAAAACTTGCTGAAAAAATCCGCCGTTCATCTGCGAAAAGGTGGCGAAATGCGCCTGGTTGCCAACAGCTTCCTGCGCTATCAACCGCTGATCGAAGGGGCGCTGGGCAACTGCCAGGTACGCGACGAGGCTGACGGTTTTCGGATTTACCAGGCAATGCGCGGATAAAAACAGCGCTTGCCGAAAGCGTTTTGCCTAGGCAGAATCCGCACCGTCCTAGGGGAGTAGTCTCCCGCGAGCGCACTGCTCGCCCGGTACGCGTCAACATACTTGGTCCACAGACCATGGCGCGTGCGACCCATCATGCCAGCCTGCATGGAGAGATCCGCGTAGACGGATCCAGGGTTTGACAAGACCTATGACACGCACACCTTACCCGGGGCGGGGAGGCTGTACGTGTCATAGCCGTGTCGACCCGCCCCCGTAGGAATCCTGATGCTGGAATCTCTGTTGGTCCCCACCGCTATCGTTGCGCTCGCCGAAATCGGCGACAAGACGCAACTGCTCGCGCTCATTCTCGCTGCCCGCTTCCGCAAGCCCTGGCCGATCATTGCCGGCATCATTGCCGCTACCCTGGCCAACCATGCTGCGGCCGGTGCCGTGGGCGCGTGGTTTGGCAGCTTTTTCAGCGACTCGGCACTGCACTGGATCCTGGCGGCGAGCTTTACCGCCACTGCGCTGTGGACCCTGGTCCCGGACAAGATGGATGACGACGAGAACCCGGCACGCCGTTTCGGGCCGTTCCTGACCACGCTGATTGCGTTCTTCCTGGCCGAAATCGGTGACAAGACCCAGGTGGCCACGGTCATGCTGGCTGCGCAGTATCCGCACCTGATCATGGTCATTATCGGTACCACCCTGGGCATGCTGATTGCCAACGTGCCGGTGGTGCTGGCGGGTAACTTCGCGGCAGACAAACTGCCACTGACGCTGATCCGTCGCCTGGCGGCCACGGCGTTCTTCGTGCTGGCGATCGTGGCCGTTTACACGGCGATGAAGGCCAGTGGCTGGGTGGGGTAAATGCCAAAGGGGGCCGCTCTGCGGCCCAATCGCCGGCAAGCCAGCTCCCACCCCGACCGCATCGGTTTCAAGTTATGTGCAATACCTGTGGGAGCTGGCTTGCCGGCGATTGGGCTGCAAAGCAGCCCCTTGCGGCCTTACTGCTTGGCCGCAGCCTGGTACAGCGGCATCACCTTCGGAATCGCCGCCTGCAACGAAGCAATGCGGCTTTCGGACGCCGGGTGAGTGCTCATGAACTCTGGCGGCGCACCTTCGGAAGCCTTGCTCATCTTGTTCCACAAGGTGATCGCGGCATTCGGGTCATAACCCGCACGTGCCGACAGCTCCAGGCCGATCAGGTCGGCTTCGTTCTCGTTGGCCCGGCTGTTGGGCAGGGTCATGGAGTAGTTCACCACGGCATCGGCCATGGCCATGCTGCCCTCGCCCAGGCCCAAGAGGGCACCGGCCCCCTGGCGGGCCATTTGCACGCCATAAGCCTTGGACATCGCCTCACGGCTGTGCTCTCGCAGGGCGTGGGCAATTTCATGCCCCACCACTGCGGCAATTTCCGCATCGGTGAGCTTGAGCTGATCGATCAGCCCGGTGTACACGATGATCTTGCCGCCCGGGCCGCAGTTGGCGTTCAGCTCATCGCTCTTGATCACGTTGACTTCCCAGTTCCACTGCGCGGCATCCGGGCGGAACTTGGGCGCCTGGGCGATCAGGCGGTTGGCGATGACCTGCACGCGTTTGGCATCGGCGCTGGACTTGTCCAGCACACCCTTGCTCGACGCTTCGCCCAAGGTCTGCTGGTACGACTGGGCGTACATCTGGTTGACCTCGTCGGTCGAAAGCATGCTGAACATGTACTGCTGGCGCTGCACGCCGACAGCACCGCCGCTGGTGGTGTTCACCGCCTGGCAGCCGGCCAGCAGGATGCCAGCACTCAACAGGCTGACGACAAAAGACTTACGCATGAAAACACTCCCTTTTTACATGCGCCGTATCCTAGGCCGTGTCGCCAGTGCCCGCTATAGCCGTAGGGAAGATTTTATTCGCCTGTACCGGCCTCTTCGCGGGCACGCCCGCTCCCACAGGCTGGTGCAGCGGATGCATCAAGCCGGGGTCAGGCACTCCGGCGCATCCAGTTTCGGGTCATTGACGAAGTTGGCCAAGGCCCGCTCGCGCAACGTTGCCGGCGGGCTGGCCAGCAACTCGTGCAAGCGGGTAATCGGCGTATCCGGGTCCAGCCAGGCTGCCTGCCCCGCCTCGTCCAGTATCAGCGGCCGACGCTGATTCATGGCCGCCTGTGTCACCACCGCACAGCTCAGCCACACCTGATCCTGTACCGGGTAGGCCTCCCACAGCGCAGCAAAGTACAACGAAGAGCCCTCCCCCGGGGTCAACCAGTACGGGCGCTTTCGCACGCTGCCGCGCCATTCGTAAAAACCGTTGGCCGGCATCAGGCAGCGGCGCTGGCGAAACGCCTCGCGGAACATGGGTTGCTCGGCCAGGGTTTCAGCGCGGGCATGCGCGGGCGTGCGGGACAGGTCGGTAAGCCAGGCCGGGGTAAGGCCCCAGCGCGCCTTGGCCAGTTGCTGCTGGCCGTCGAGCTGGCGCTGGATCAGCACCGTGGCACCTGGCGCAATGTTCCATTGGGCCGGCTGGCCTTCGGGGAAACCAGGCAGGCTGGCAAGGGCCTGGGGCCAGCGAAACAGGGCGTAACGTCCACACATGGGCGAATTAAGAACCTAGCAGATCAAGGTACCGGGGAAACTCTCCGGTTCGTCGCCAACCAGTGGCTGGGCATCATTGTACGCATCGATCAGCTGCCGTGCGTATTCGGCCTGCTCATCTGCCACTGCAAGCCCGAGCAGGCCGTGCAGGGGTAGTTCACCAGCCGCACCGACCAGATCACGGCCAACCAGGTGCGCGACGATCCCTTCGCTGGCGAGCATGCCAGTCAGCATTTCAGCCTCCAACAGGCTTTCCGGCTCGTAGATTCGCTGCATCAGGCATCATCCTCGCGTCGTACTTCAAGCAGCCATTCGTCACCATGGACCTGTAGATTGAACACCACGGGCTGACAACACACCTGGCAGTCCTCGGTGTAGATCTGGTCACCACCAGACAGATCGACGGTGGTCTCCACGCGTTCGCCGCAATAAGGGCAATCGTAGAAGTCGAGTTCCAGCATCGCGGCCTCCGGGGTGACTTATGCGTATAATTGCCGGTCTGTTTACAGGGCCTGTGTGTGTCCGAGCCGTATTTTCGGAGCCCGCCCCTACCTTATTACCCTAGCCGTTTCCAACAAGAGAGCATGATGGGCGAATTCGATGCCATCCGACCGTACGACGACGCTGAGGTCCCTGCCGTTCTGGCACGCCTGCTCAGCGACCCGGCATTCCTCGATATCCTCACCCACTTCCGCTTCCCGCGGGCGGCCGGCGCTCTTGGCTGGTTGCTCAAGCCGCTGATTGCCCGCCGCTTGCGCAAGGAGTTCGCCGGCGTCACCTGCGTCTCGACCTTGCAGGACAAAGTCGAGTACTACGTCGACCAGACCATCGACCGCGCCACCGACGGCGTTACCTATTCGGGCGTGGAGCAGCTCAAGGCCGGCACCGCCTACCTGTTCCTGGCCAACCACCGTGACATCGTCATGGACCCGGCCTTCGTCAACTATGCGGTGTACCACGCCGGCTTGCCCACGCCGCGTATCGCCATTGGTGACAACCTGCTGCAAAAGCCCTTTGTCAGCGACATGATGCGCCTGAACAAGAGCTTCATCGTGCACCGTTCGATCAGTGGGCGCCGCGAGAAGCTGGCCGCCTACCAGTTGCTCTCGGCCTATATCAGCCACTCGATCCGCAACGACGCCACCTCGATCTGGATCGCCCAGGCCGAAGGCCGCGCCAAGGATGGTGACGACCGTACCGATTCGGCGATCCTCAAGATGTTCCACATGAGCCGCAAGGACGAGCCTTTCGGTACAGTGATACAGAGCCTGAACCTGACACCGGTGTCGATCAGCTACGAATACGACCCGTGCGACCAGGCCAAGGCCCGCGAGCTCTACATCCGCGCCACCACCGGCACCTACAAGAAGGCGCCGGGCGAGGATGACAACAGCATCGCCAAGGGCATTACCGGCTACAAGGGCCGGGTGCACATCAGCTTTGCCCCACCGGTGACCGAGTACTACGAGGACACCAAACAGCTGGCTGTGGAAATTGACCGGCAGATCCTGGGCGGGTACCGGCTGTTCCCGGTGCATTACCTGGCGTATGCGATGTGGGATGGCAAGGACGATGCCCTGCACGTGCCGAGTGCCGAGAAGGTGTTCCCGGCCGATGAGTTGGCCAAGGCCAAGGAAGAATGGCAGCGCCGCCTGGATGCCTGCCCTGAAGAGCAGCGGCCTTACCTGGTGTTGCAGTATGCGACGCCGGTGCGTAACCAGTACCAGGTCAGGCAGCAGGCACCTGTAGCCTGATGGATTTTGGGGCCGCTTCGCGCCCCATCGCGACGCAAGGCCGCTCCCACAAGGGTTACGCAATATCCTGTGGGAGCGGCCTTGTGTCGCGAAAGGGCCGCAAAGCGGCCCCAGGGTCTCAAACCCAGGTGCTGAACCAGGACAGCAGCAACGCCATCGCCAGACACGAAAAACCGAGAATATAGAAGTAGCGCGGCACTCGAAGGTCGAACGCATCCACCACGCCCTCGTCCACCGCCATGTATTCGCGGGTCTCGGTATCGCGCCGCCGCGCACTGTGCAGCAGCAGCCCGCCTGGGCAGGTCAGCAGCAACGCCAGCAGGTTGATCCACTTGGCGGGATGGGCGGCCAGAAACCCCCAGAGCACTTGCAAGGACATCACGCGACCTCGGTGTGAGCAGCAGCAAAGGCCCGCATTCTACCCAAGTCACACCCTGGCGCCCGGCCTGGGCGACAAAGTGTCATTAAATTTCATCTGTCATCCGCTCGTCATCAGAACAGGCCACCCTGTCGGCCTTTTCATGATACGGAGCTTGTTCATGCTGCACGCCGAAAACCAGGACCGCCTCTACCTCGTTGCCCAGAGCGATGAACAGCAGGCGCTGATCGATGGTTTTGCCATCAACGTGCAAGACCGCCAATGGCTGGTCTACTGCGCGCTGGGTGGGCATGTACATGAGGATTTGCCAGAGGTGGATGCCGGGACCGGCTTAAGCTTGCTGGATTTCCACATAGAAGCTGCCTGAACCTATACCGGCCTCTTCGCGGGCTTGCCCGCTCCCACAGAATGTCACTGGACCCGAGCATGGTGATATCCCTGTGGGAGCGGGCGAGCCCGCGAAGAGGCCGGCACAGGCAACAAAAAACCCGCTGACTGAAGACAGGCAGCGGGTTTTCTTTTGCAGCGAAAGGCTTACTGCCCCAGCACCTGCCCGATGGTCGGGTCCTTGAACAGGCGGGTCAGGGCATCGCTCAGCACATCGCCCACCAGCTGGGTGTTGGTGTCCTGGTTCGGCGCCATGCCGAAACGCTGGTCCAGCGAAGCGCCGTAACGGCCGCTGTAGCTGCGCCCGCCATTGCGCACGTCGGCACGGAAGGTGGCGCCGATGGTGGCCTCGGTCACGTACAGGTTGTCTTTTGGCGACTGATACTTCAGCTCCGCCAGGGTCACTGTCAGCTGAGGTGCGTTATAGGCGTTTGGCGTCGGGGTGAAGCCAAGCAGGCGCACCGCAGCTTCGGCCTGGGCTTGCAGCTTGGGTACCACGTCGTTACCGCTGACACTGATGGTGCTGGTCTCGGGGTACATGCCACCACGGGTGCCCAGCGATTGCGAAGCCCGCCCGTCAACCACCCGGACCACGACCGGCTGGCCGTGGCCGACCGGCGCGAGCTGGGCCTTGAGCGTGGGTTGCGGGTTTAGTTGTTGCGGGCTGTGGGCACAACCGACCAGGCTAAGGCTGGCCACGGCAATCAAACCGAACAACAGACGTTGCAACATGCGCGTTTCTCCAGAAAATGCGGCAAAGGCCCACAGTATACCTAGCCAGGCACAGACCAGTCATCGGCCCGAACCGCTTGTCACAATCGTTTCATGGCCACGCCCTTATCCTTGCGCCAAGCCCTAACGCACAGGACTCGCCGCCATGGCTTCGCTCTGGACCCTGCTCTTCCGACGCCCGCGCCACAACGCCTACGCCCGCCTCGATGCCCAGGGCAAATGCCTGGCGTTCAAGCAATGTAGCCAGGCACCTGGTGGCAGTGGCTGGGTCCAGGTGAGTGAAATCCAGCTGGCCTGGCTGGGCCGCGAGCTACCCGCCGACGCCCGGGCTTGCACACGCGCAAGCCGTCGCTGGCACCAGCGCATCCTCACGGCCTGACAAACGCTGCAATAAAAAGCCACGAATGGCGACATTTCTGCCCGCGACATCGCTATAATCTCCCCCCGATTATAAGGACGTCTCCTGATCGGGCCCCGCACTCGCCGATTGACCCCGGCAACTTCACTGCCTAGCCCACAGAGAGCCTTCCACTCAGGTCTTGCATCGGCTGTCGTGCCTGCTTTTCCGGCCCTTCACACTGCATGAACCTGCGGGTTGCCATCGCGCAGTCCCCTTTTGAGGTTCACGTCTCCAAAAGAGCGTGAAAAAACGGTTTTCACAACTTCACAAGAGTGTGGCGAGCAAATGAACAGTCTGGCATGTGCAAAAGCGGCAGATGTGTCCCGAACAGCCCTGAACAGGCGGCAAATACGCTCATCTCGCATGAGTGTCTGAACCGTTCCATAACGCACGCACGACACCTTGACCATAAGTCGAATTGCCGCACCCGTGGCAAACGGCGTTCAATACCCGAACCCGAAGACTGATTGGCGGTGTCCGCGGAAGTTGCAAGAACTGCGAAAAGTCGGACATGGCGACCCTGGCGAACCCAGGTCCTATGCTGTCAATTAGGTAGCTGTAGATTGTGGAGACGCGTTAAATGGCGCAGAACGAATCGGTTGATGTGGTACTGGTAGGCGCAGGCATCATGAGTGCCACCCTGGCCGTACTGCTCAAGGAGCTCGACCCGACCCTGAAGCTTGAGGTCGTGGAGGCGATGGACTCCGGAGCCGCGGAAAGCTCCAACCCCTGGAACAACGCAGGTACCGGCCACGCTGGCCTGTGCGAGCTTAACTATACGCCTCAGGCCGCCGATGGCAGCATCGACATCAAGAAGGCCGTGCACATCAACACCCAGTTCGAGGTTTCTCGTCAGTTCTGGGCCTACCTGAGCAAGAAGGGCAACTTTGGCTCGGCGCGTGCATTCATCAACCCTGTCCCGCACCTGAGCTACGTCGAGGGTGACAAGGGTGTTTCCTTCCTCAAGAAGCGCTTCGAGCTGCTCAAGCAGCACCACGCCTTCGCCGACATGGAATACACCGAAGACAAGGCGGTGATGAACGACTGGATGCCGCTGATGATGCCAGGCCGCCCGGCGGACCAGCACATTGCAGCTACCCGCGTAGCCAAAGGCACTGACGTCAACTTCGGCGCCCTGACCAACAAGCTGCTCAAGCTGCTGGGCGACTCGCCGGACGCGCAGGTGAAGTACAGCAAGAAGGTTGTCGGCCTGCGCCGTAATGGCAGCGGCTGGACCGTGAGCATCAAGGACGTCAACAGCGGCGGCAGCCGCGAAGTGGACGCCCGTTTCGTCTTCCTCGGCGCCGGTGGCGCGGCCCTGCCGCTGCTGCAAGCGTCCGGCATCCCGGAAAGCAAAGGCTTCGGTGGTTTCCCTGTCAGTGGCCAGTGGCTGCGTTGCGACAACCCGGAAATCGTCAAACAGCACCAGGCCAAGGTCTACAGCCAGGCCGCCGTGGGCGCCCCGCCGATGTCGGTTCCGCACCTGGACACCCGCGTTGTTGACGGCAAGACTTCGCTGCTGTTCGGCCCATACGCAGGCTTCACCACCAAGTTCCTCAAGCACGGTTCGTTGATGGACCTGCCGCTGTCGGTGCGCATGGGCAACATCGGCCCGATGCTGGCCGTGGCCCGCGACAACATGGACCTGACCAAGTACCTGGTCAGCGAAGTGATGCAGTCGATGGAGCAGCGCCTGGAAGCCCTGCGTCGCTTCTACCCGCAGGCCAAAGCCGAAGACTGGCGCCTGGAAGTGGCTGGTCAGCGCGTGCAGATCATCAAGAAAGACCCGAAAAAAGGCGGCGTGCTGCAATTTGGTACCGAGTTGGTCTCGGCCCAGGATGGCAGCCTGGCTGCATTGCTCGGCGCTTCGCCGGGTGCGTCGGTAACCGTGTCGATCATGCTGGAACTGATCGAACGCTGCTTCCCCGAGCAGGCCAAAGGTGCCTGGGCTGCCAAGCTCAAGGAAATCTTCCCGGCTCGCGAGAAGACCCTGGCCACCGATGCCGCCCTGTACCACAAGATCAGCGCCGACAACGACGTGGCGCTGGACCTGGTGGAAAGCAGCCCGGCGGCCAAGCATTACGCCTGAACCGCCCG
This sequence comes from Pseudomonas sp. NPDC008258, assembly GCF_042956345.1. Classification (NCBI taxonomy): domain Bacteria; kingdom Pseudomonadati; phylum Pseudomonadota; class Gammaproteobacteria; order Pseudomonadales; family Pseudomonadaceae; genus Pseudomonas; species Pseudomonas sp. NPDC008258. The sequence goes on along the minus strand of NZ_JBIBGE010000001.1, from coordinate 42,701 downwards.
GTAACGAAAAAACGCCCCTCGGGGCGTTTTTTTTGTGCCTGGTTCTTTGTCAGCCTGTGCCGGCCTCTTCGCGGGCTCGCCCGCTCCCACAGGGATAGCGCAAAGCCTGGGGCAACGCGAAACCTGTGGGAGCGGGCATGCCCGCGAAGAGGCCGGTACAGGCTAATAATCAGCCACGGGCGTTGTCGATGATCTCGACGTACTCCGGCGCATTGCGCTGGTCGGCGATCTGCTCGACGAAGGTCTGACCGTGCTCGTCCTTGCCATCCAGGTCCAGGCCAGCTTCGACGAAGAAGCCGACAAAGCGCTCGAAGTCGTCGACGCGCAGGCCACGGTAGGCCTTGACCAGCTTGTGCAGCGACGGCGAGGTCACGCCATCGGCCGGTTCGAACTGAAGGAACGACTTGATGTAGTCGTCGCTGATTTCGTCGCCGATTACCTGTTTCTTGTCTTTACGCATTGCCGACTCCAACTGGGCCATCACGGAATTTCGAAGGCCGGCAGTTTACCCCCCGCAGCCTGCGTGCCTCAACGCGTACGTACGGTCCCGGTGTGCAGGTCGGCCCAGATGTGGCCGTTGGCGTAGGTCAGAAACTGCACATACAGCGTTTCATTGCGCAGCAAGTCCATGATCACCCGGTAATCGCTGACCGGGTAATTCAGGCTCAGGGTGCGGGTTTTCTCGTCATACACAGGCTTTTTCAAGCTCTTGGCCGCTTCACCGTCGAAGGTCAGCAGCACCTGGGCAATGGTCGCGCCCTTGCTCAGCGGCTTGCCCTTCAGGCGCACCTGCAACGACGAAGTGATCGGGATCGGCTGCTGATCGGACTGGCGCTGGGCGCCGACCACCACCGAATAGTCGGTTACCTGCAGCAATTGCTGCCCGGTGGGCGCTTCCTGGCGCAGGGAGAGATCGTCAGGTGGCAGGAACTGGCTGTGCAGCGGTGCGGCGGCGAGTGGCAGGCTGACTGCCAGCAAGAGGGGAAGAATCGCACGCATGTGAGGCTCCTTGTATGAAGGGCCACTCTAGCACGCTGTGTCTGGGCTGTGCCGGCCTCATCGCCGGCAAGCCAGCTCCCACAGGTACGGCGCTATCCTTGTGGGAGCTGGCTTGCCGGCGATGAGGCCGGTAAGGGCAACATCAATCGAACTGCGCGAGCATCCAGGCCTGGTACTCGGCCACGCCGGCTTCACCCTCGCGCGGCGCCCAGTGTGCATGTTCGCCTTCGCCCACCGGCCGGTACGGCCCGGCCTTGCACTCGAACAGGATGCTGTCCGGCTCCAGTACCACCAGGCCATGGTAGGTACCAGGGGCAAGATCCACGCCCAGGCAGTCGCCGCCTGCCTGCAACACCCGCTTGCCGGTCACCCCGCCCTGCTCATCGAAGATCAGCAGGCCAAAGCCCCCCTTGAGTGCCAATAAGGTCTCGGCCTTGTCGGCGCTCAAGTGCCGGTGCGGCGGAATATAAGTGCTTGGCTGCAACCCGACCGCCATGCGGTGGCAAGGCTCTTCCATCTCATGGAAGGTGTGATGCTGCCGCCCGCGCGGGTTGGCAGCAGCCTTTTCGGCCAGCCCAGCGAACAGCGATTGGTCGATGAACGCAGGCTGGCGCATGGTCACATCCCCTTCACGGCGAAGATGCCGTTGGCGTTGCGCCAGTAGCCCTTGTAGTCCATGCCGTAACCGAAGATGTAGCGATCGACGCATGGCAGGCCCACGTAGTTGGCCTTGAGGTCCGGGCTGGCCTTGCGGTCGTGGTCCTTGTCGATCAGGACCGCCGTGTGCACCGAGCGTGCGCCGGCATGCTTGCAGAACTCGATGATGGCGCTGAGGGTGTGGCCTTCGTCGAGGATGTCGTCAACGATCAACACGTCACGGTCGATGAACGACACTTCAGGCTTGGCCTTCCAGAACAGCTCACCGCCGCTGGTCTGGTTGCGGTAGCGGGTGGCATGCAGGTACGAGGCTTCCAGCGGGAACTGCAGGTGAGTCAGCAGTTTGCCGGCGAAGATCAGGCCGCCATTCATCACGCAGAACACCACCGGGTTCTTGTCGTGCAGGTCTTTGCAGATCTGCACGCCGACGTTGGCGATGGCCGCTTCGACTTCAGCTTCGTTGTACAGGCAGTCAGCTTCAAGCATGACTTGACGGATGTGCTCGAGATCGGCGGACATGGCGCTCTCCGGGGGGGCATTTTGGAAAAGCGGGCAAAGGTACGCATCCGCTCGTCCCAGATCAAGCATTTATGGACTAACGTCCAGAATGACCAGACGACAGCACAGGCTGAATAGATTAATCTAGCGCGGTTTTTTTGCCCGCCTTTCGGAGCCCCCTATGCCCACTCGTGAGATCCGCCATCCGCTGATCCGCCACAAGCTCGGCCTGATGCGCCGTGCTGATATCAGCACCAAGAATTTTCGCGAACTCGCCCAGGAAGTCGGCGCGCTTCTGACGTATGAAGCCACCCAGGACCTGCCACTCGAAACCTACGAGATCGACGGCTGGTGTGGCAAGGTACAAGTTGAAAAAATCGCCGGCAAGAAGATTACCGTGGTGCCTATCCTGCGCGCCGGTATCGGCATGCTCGACGGCGTGCTCAGCCTGATCCCGGGTGCCAAGGTCAGCGCCGTCGGCGTTGCCCGCAACGAAGAAACCCTCGAAGCCCACACCTACCTGGAAAAGCTGGCACCGGACATCAACCAGCGCCTGGCCCTGATCATCGACCCGATGCTGGCCACCGGTGGTTCGATGGTCGCCACCATCGACCTGCTGAAAAAGGCCGGCTGCAAAGAAATTCGCGCCATGGTCCTGGTCGCCGCGCCAGAAGGCATTGAAGTAGTGGAAAAAGCCCACCCGGACGTGAAGATCTACACCGCGTCGATCGACCAGCGCCTGAACGAGCACGGCTACATCGTGCCGGGCCTGGGCGATGCCGGTGACAAGATCTTCGGCACCAAGCAAAAGGACGCCTGACCATGCAGGACGGCTTCAACGACCCGCTCTGGCGCCAGGTCGTTTCGGGCGCGCAGATGCTCTTCGTGGCATTCGGCGCGCTGGTGCTGATGCCATTGATCACCGGCCTCGACCCGAACGTCGCGCTGTTCACTGCCGGCATCGGCACGTTGCTGTTCCAGCTGGTTACCGGCCGCCAGGTACCGGTGTTCCTGGCCTCCAGCTTTGCCTTCATCACCCCGATCATCCTCGCCAAGGGCCAGTTCGGCCTGGCCGAGACCATGGGCGGCGTGATGGCCGCAGGCTTCGTGTATACGTTCATGGGCCTGATGGTGAAGATCAAGGGCACCGGCTTCATCGACCGCATGCTGCCGCCGGTGGTGATCGGCCCGGTGATCATCTCCATCGGCCTGGCCATGGCACCAATCGCTGCCAACATGGCGATGGGCAAAGGTGGGGACGGCGCGGCGCTGATGCCCTACAAGACCGCCATGCTGATCTCCATGCCGGCCTTGCTGACCACATTGATCGTTGCTGTGTTCGGCAAAGGCATTTTCCGCCTGGTACCGATCATCTCCGGTGTGCTGGTGGGCTTTGCGCTGTCGTTTGCTTTTGGCGTCGTGGATACTGCCAGGATCGCCGCTGCGCCGTGGCTGGAAATCCCCAACTTCACCGCGCCGGCGTTCAACTGGCAGGCCATCCTGTTCATCGTCCCCGTCGCCCTGGCGCCGGCGATCGAGCACATCGGCGGGGTGATCGCGGTCGGTAGCGTGACCGGCCGTGACTACCTGAAAAAGCCTGGCCTGCACCGCACCTTGCTGGGTGACGGCCTTGCAACCACGGCAGCCGGCCTGTTCGGCGGCCCGCCCAACACCACCTACGCCGAAGTGACCGGTGCGGTGATGCTGACCAAGAACTACAACCCGAAGATCATGACCTGGGCGGCGGTGTTTGCCATTACCCTGGCATTCATCGGCAAGTTCGGCGCGTTGCTGCAAAGTATCCCGGTGCCGGTGATGGGCGGCATCCTGTGCCTGCTGTTCGGCTCGATCGCGGCGGTGGGCATGAACACCATGATCCGCCACAAGATCGATCTGGCCGAAGCGCGCAACCTGGTGATCGTGTCGGTAACCCTGGTGTTTGGTATCGGCGGTGTGCTGATTGGCAGCGGTGACGGCCCGGATGACTGGGGCCTGAAGGGCATTGCCCTGTGCGCGATCGTAGCGATTGCCCTGAACCTGATTCTGCCGGGCAATGATGGCTGGAAGCACAAGAAGCTGGATGACCAGTTGCCTTGATCCAGCTTTAGCCTGATCTGGCCCTATCGCCGGCAAGCCAGCTCCCACAGGTAGACCACAGATTTCAGATACTGTGATTCTCCTGTGGGAGCTGGCTTGCCGGCGATAGGGCCGGTACAGCAGACCGGAAAATCAGGCCTTTTCACACATCCCGGCCAACACCCTCACCCACTCAGGGTGATCATTCAGGCACGGCACCAGTACCAGTTCCTTGCCGCCAGCCTCGATAAACTGCTCGCTGCCACGCATGCCGATTTCCTCCAGCGTCTCGATGCAATCGGCCACAAACGCCGGGCACATCACCAGCAGCTTCTTCACCCCTGCCTTGGCCAGCTCGTCCAGCCGTGCCTCGGTATAAGGCTCAATCCACTTGGCCCGCCCCAGCCGCGACTGGAACGACACCGACCACTTGCCATCCGGGATGCCCATGTTCTGCGCAAAAGCCTTGGCCGTGGCCAGGCACTGCCCGCGGTAGCACACCGCACGCATCTCTGCGCTGGCATCCTTGCAGCAGTCAGTTGCCTGGAAGTCGTGCTTGCCGGTCGGGTCCAGCTTCTTCAGGTGCCGCTCCGGCAAACCGTGGAAGCTCAGCAGCAGGTGGTCGTAATCCTGCTCCAGGTACGGCCGGGCGCTGGCGGCCAGCGCCTCGATGTAGGCCGGGTGATCGTAGAACGGCTGCAGCACGCGCATCTGCAACGGCAACTGGCGCTCGCTGACCGTCTGCCTGGCCAGCTCGATCACGGTGGTCACCGTGCTGTCGGCGAACTGTGGATAAAGCGGCGCCAAGGTCACCTTGCGCACGCCTTGGCTCGCCAGGCGTTCCAGCACGTCGGGCAAGGCTGGCTGGCCATAACGCATGGCAATCTCTACCGGGCCATGGGGCCAGTGCTCGACCATTGCTGCCTGCAGCCGACGGGTCAGCACCACCAGCGGCGAGCCCTCCTCCCACCAGATCGAGCCATAGGCATGTGCCGACTGCTCCGGGCGCTTGATCAGGATCAACGACACCAGCAGGCGCCGCACCGGCCAAGGCAGGTCGATCACGTACGGGTCCATGAGGAACTGGTTGAGGTAGCGGCGCACATCGGCCACCGAGGTGGAGGCCGGGGAACCCAGGTTGACCAGCAGCAGAGCGTGATCGGTCATGCAGCGTCCTATGTCAGAGGCGGCTGGACAGATTGTCCAGGGCCGATTGCAGATCGTTGAAGCGGAAGGTGAAGCCAGCTGCCAGCAACCGTACCGGGCGTGCCCGCTGGCCGCCCAGCAGCAAGGTCGACATCTCACCCAGGCCGGCCTTGAGCAGCAATGCCGGCAACGGCAGCAGCGCCGGCCGATGCAGGGCACGCCCCAGCCGCCTGGCAAACTCGCGGTTACGCACAGGCTCCGGGGCGCAGGCATTATAAGGACCGCTGGCATCCTTGTGCTGCAAGAGAAAATCAATCAGGGCGACCTGGTCGTCTATATGGACCCACGGCATCCACTGCCGACCATCGCCCAAAGGCCCGCCCAGCCCCAGCTTGAAGGGTACGCGCAGGCGCGACAAAAAGCCGCCATCGCTGGCCAGTACCAACCCGGTGCGCACCAGCACCACGCGCAAGCCCTGTGCCTGGGAGCGCAGGGCGGTTTCCTCCCAGGCGATGCACAACTGGCTGGCGAAGTCTTCGCGCACCGGCGGTGACGCCTCGGTCAGCTCGCGCTCGCCACCATCACCGTACCAGCCCACCGCCGAGCCGGAAATCAGCACTTCAGGGCGTTGCTCCCGGGTGCCCAGCCAGCTCAACAACTGCTCGGTCAGGGTAACGCGGCTGGCCCAGAGCAGGTTGCGCCGGGCCGCCGTCCAGGGCCGGTCGGCAATCGGCGCACCGGCCAGGTTGACCACCGCATCCAGGTGATCGTCCGCCTCCAGCTGTTCCAGACGGGCGATCCCACGCACGCCGCTGCCACAGATTCTGGGCACTTGCTCAGGTCGTCGGCTCCACACCGTCAGGCGATGGCCCTGGCCAAGCCAGTACTGGCAGAGGTGTTTGCCAATCAATCCGGTGCCGCCGGTCAGCAATATATGCATGGCTGTGTCCTCGCAGAATGCTGAGGTGGTCTATTTTTAACATCAAGGCACTTTTTTGACCCGACGCTCTCGGATAAACATAGGCCAACCTGCCCGCCAAAGCGGAATAACCTTATACAGATTTTCTTGATTGTACAGGTTTGCCTGACAGCGTAGTCTGCTTACAGCAAGGTTTGAAGAGGCCATCATGACAGTACCTATCGCCATCATCGGGGCCGGTATCGCCGGCTTGTCAGCTGCCCAAGCCTTGCAGAAGGCCGGGCAATCCGTGCATTTGTTCGATAAAGGCCACGGCAGTGGCGGGCGCATGGCCAGCAAGCGCAGCGAGGCCGGTGCACTCGACCTTGGCGCGCAGTACTTCACCGCCCGTGACCGGCGCTTCGTCGAGCAGGTTCAACAATGGGTTGCTGCTGGCTGGGCCGAGCAGTGGAAACCGCAGCTGTACAACTACCGTGATGGCGAGCTCACTCCCTCCCCCGACGAGCAGACGCGTTGGGTAGGCGTGCCCCGCATGAGCGCCATCACCCGCGGCCTGCTCAAGGATGTAACGGTGAACTTCGGCTGCCGCATCGCCGAAGTATTTCGCGGCAAGCAGTTCTGGCACCTGCAGGACACCGAAGGCTGCAGCCATGGGCCCTACAGCCGCGTGGTGATCGCCGTGCCGGCACCACAGGCCACGCCACTGCTGGCCTCTACCCCAAAACTGGCCGCCGTGGCTGCGGGCGTGCAAATGGAACCTGTCTGGGCTGTCGCCCTGGCCTTCCAGGCACCTTTGGACACCCCGATGCAAGGCTGCTTCGTGCAGGACAACCCGCTCGACTGGCTGGCGCGCAACCGCAGCAAACCCGGCCGTGACGAGCATCTCGATACCTGGGTACTGCACGCCACGTCTGACTGGAGCCGGCAGCACATAGACCTGTCCAAGGAAGAAGTGATCGAACATCTGCGGGGCGAATTTGCCGAACTGGTCGGCTGCGTAGTACCCGCCCCCTCCTTCGCCCTGGCCCACCGCTGGCTCTACGCACGCCCCAGCAGCAATCACGAATGGGGCGCGCTGGCCGATGCCGACCAAGGCTTGTACGCCTGCGGCGACTGGTGCCTGTCGGGGCGCGTCGAGGGTGCCTGGCTTAGCGGCCAGGAAGCAGCGCGACGGCTGCTCGAACACTTGGAGTGATGTAGCGCTATACACAAATTCTAGTTTGCATAACTTCTGGGCTGTGCTGGAATAAACTTGTACAAGATTTGAGTAGCGTACAGGTTTACCGGAGGCAGCCATGCACGACCCCTCAATCCACAGCAAGCCGCGTATCGCTATCAGCGCCTGCCTGACCGGGCACAGCGTGCGTTACAACGGCGGCCACAAGGCCTCGGACCTGTGCCGTACGCAACTGGATGCTCATTTCGACTGGCTGCCCGTCTGCCCGGAGGTGGCCATCGGCCTGGGCGTACCGCGCGACCCGATCCGCCTGGTCGGTAACCCCGAACGGCCGGAAGTGGTTGGCACTCGCAACCCTGGCATGGACCTTACCGGCCCTTTGCACAGCTATGGCGAGCAGATGGCCCGCGAACTCGACGACATCTGCGGCTACATCTTCATGCAGAAGTCACCGTCTTGCGGCCTTGAGCGGGTGAAGGTGTACCAGGACAACGGCCACCCGGCTTTCCAGGGTGGGCGCGGCGTATACGCTCAGGCCTTCTGCGCACAACGCCCGGACCTGCCAGTGGAAGAGGAAGGCCGCCTGCATGACCCGGTATTGCGGGAAAACTTCATCAGCCGTGTGTACGCCTACGCCGACTGGCAGCGCCTGCTGGCCGAAGGCCTTAGCCGTGGCGCCCTGGTGCGCTTCCATTCGCGTTACAAATACCTGGTGATGGCCAACAACCCTCAGGCCTATCGCACCCTGGGCCGACTGCTGGGCAGCATGAGCCGGGATGACGACCCGCAGAGTGTCGGACCGCGCTACTTCAGCGAGCTGATGCAGGCCCTGCGCCGGTGCGCCAGCCGCGGCACCCATTGCAATGTGCTGCAGCACCTGAGCGGCTATTTCAAGGACAGCCTGACGCAACAGGACAAGGCCGAGTTGCAGACAGTCATCAGCCAGTACCAGCAAGGCGTGGTGCCGCTGGTCGTTCCGCTGACCCTGATCAAGCACCATTTGCGCAAACACCCTGACCCCTACCTGCAGCAGCAAGCCTACCTGCAGCCGCACCCCGAAAGCCTGGGCCTGCGCAATGCGGTCTGAGAGCTTGCTGCCCATCGGCGAACTGGCCCGCCGCACTGGCGTCAACCCGGTCACCTTGCGCGCCTGGGAGCGCCGATATGGCTTGCTCAAGCCGCAGCGCACTGAAAAAGGGCATCGCCTGTACCCCTTGGAACAGGTCGAGCGGGTCGAGACCATCCTTGGCTGGCTGCAACGGGGGGCATCGGTCGGCCAAGTACGCGAGCTGATCGATCAACCCACCAGCACAACGCCTCCAAGTGGCGACTGGCAGGCCAGGCAGTCATTGTTGACAGAAGCCATCGCCAACCTGTCGCAACGTGCACTCGACCAACAGCTCAACCAGGCCATGGCCCTGTACCCGGCCGTCACGCTGTGCGAGCAATTGCTCATGCCACTGCTCGACCTGCTCGACCTGCGCTGGCGCAACTACTTCAATGCGCAGCTGGAGCAGGTGTTTTTCCACAGTTGGCTGCGCAGCAAGCTTGGCGCACGGGTCTACCACGATAACCAGCTGCTGCAGGGCCCCGCTGTGCTACTGGTGGTAGACAGCGAGCGTGCCTTCAGCCCGGGCCTATGGCTATGCGCCTGGCTGTTGACCAGCAATGGCTTCCCGGTCGAGGTGCTGGAACACCCGGTCACCGGCCAGCACCTGCAACGCGCTGTAACCACGCTCAACCCCCGCGCCGTGCTGCTGCACCTGGGTCCACGCATTGATGGCAAGGCACTGCAGCGCACCCTGCTCAACCTGCCCGTGAAAACCCTGGCCGGTGGCCCGACGCTGGCGCTGCATGAAGCCCAGTTGCGTGCCCTGGAACTGCCCAACCTCGCCCTGTTCGACACCCCTCAGGCGGCATTGCGTTTGCTTCAAGCCCATGACCGCCAGCCTGTAGAGACCACTGCACCATGCACCTGACCTGGCTGCGCAGCGACCTGCGCATCAATGACAACACTGCACTGAGCGCCGCCAGCGAGCGCGGCCCGACCATCGCTCTGTGGCTACTCAGCCCCGGCCAATGGCAGGCCCACGACGACGCAGCCTGCAAAGTCGACTTCTGGCTGCGCAACCTGCGTGATTTGCGAAAGTCGCTGCAAGACCTGAACATTCCCCTGCTGATCCGCACCATCGATACCTGGGACCAGGCCCCACAGGCCGTGCTTGAGGTATGCCGCCAGCACCAGGTGGCAAGCGCTCACTGGAACGAAGAGTACGGCGTCAACGAACAACGCCGCGACGATGCCACCCGCGCCCTGTTGGAGAAATCGGGCATCCAGGCACACAGCCATCTCGACCAGCTGTTCTTCCGCCCCGGCACCATCCTCACGCGCAGTGGCGACTACTTCCAGGTCTTCAGCCAGTTCAAGAAAACCTGCCTGGAGCACCTGCACCGCAGCCTGCCAGCCATGGCCCACCGAGTGAAACCCCAGGCACCGCTGCCAATCAGCAGCGACCCCATCCCCCAGCATGTGGACGGGTTCGAAAAGCCTGAGCGTGCCCTGAGCGACCACTGGCCGGCCGGTGAGGCTGAGGCGCAAGCACGGTTATCGCGCTTTCTAGACGAAACCATCGATGACTACCAGCAACTGCGCGACCTGCCGGCCAAGCCGGGTACCAGCCAGCTCTCCACCTACCTGGCTGCGGGCGTGATCTCGCCGCGTCAGTGCCTGCACGGCGCATTGGCCAGCAACCGGGGCGAGTTCGACAGTGGCAGCGTCGGCGTGCAGACCTGGGTCAACGAGTTGCTCTGGCGCGAATTCTACAAACACATCCTGACCGGCTACCCGCAGGTTTCACGCCACCGAGCCTTCCGCGCCCAGACTGAAGCGTTGCCCTGGCGTGATGCGCCGGCAGACCTGCAAGCCTGGGAACAGGGCCGCACCGGGTTCCCGATCATTGACGCTGCCATGCGCCAGTTGCTGCACACCGGGTGGATGCATAACCGCCTGCGCATGGTGGTGGCCATGTTCCTCAGCAAGAACCTGCTGATCGATTGGCGCAAGGGTGAGCGGCATTTCATGCGCCACCTGATAGACGGTGACCTTGCCGCCAACAATGGCGGCTGGCAGTGGAGCGCGTCCACCGGCACCGATGCAGTGCCCTATTTCCGTATCTTCAACCCGATTTCGCAGTCGCAACGCTTCGACCCGCAAGGGCGCTTCATTCGCCAATGGTTACCTGAACTGGAGGGGCTCGATGAAAAAACCATCCATCAACCGATGAAGTCGACGGACCTTTTTGCTAATAATTTGTATCACAGTCCAATAGTAGAACTTAGTAGTAGTCGCTTGCGTGCATTGGAGGCTTTCAAGGGCCTGCCACGCCAGCAGCATTAGGGGAAAAACGTCTTGACTAACTCACGCAGGTTTTGGGTTACGGGCGCAAGCAATGGACTTGGCTTGGCTTTGGTGGAGCGGATGCTGGAACAGGGGCATCGCGTGGCGGCAAGTGGCAAGGATGATGAAGTGCTCGATGCCTTGAGCGCGCGCTATGGCAGCCAGCTGTTGCGCTTGCCTTGGCAGCTGCATGACGAACAACAGGCGGTGGCCGCCTGCCAGCAGATATGCCATGCATGGTGCTCGCTGAATGGCCTGGTCATCAATGCGGGCACCAGTGACTACCTGGCCGATGATGTACCCGACAGCGAGCTGATCGAGGCCATCGTCACCAGCAACCAAGTGGCCGCAGAGCATTGCGTGAGCCATGCATTGCCGTTGCTGGCGAAGGGCGATTCGCCACAGGTGATGGCGGTTTTCAACCGCTACTCAGCGTTGCAGCTGTACGCGCCGACGCAGGTGACGGCAGGCTGGAACAACACGCCACAATGGATGCGCGAGCAGCGCAAGGCGCTGGCTGCTCATGGGGTTCAGCTTACAGTGGTGGGGCCACAATCCTTGAAGACACCCGTTACGCCTGCCCAGGCGATACCGGAGGAGTGGACGCCGCAGAGTGCGGCTGAAGAGCTGCTGCTGCGGTGGCCACAAAGGGAGCCGGAACTGGTACTTGAGACTCTGGACCTCAGCAGCCTGTGGCCTTTGAGGCCCTAGGCACTGAAACCTGCACCGGCCTCTTCGCGGGCAAGCCCGCTCCCACAGGATCACCACAGGACTCAAGACCTGTGCTGTACCTGTGGGAGCGGGCTTGCCCGCGAAGAGGCCGGCACAGGAAGAATCAAAGCGCCATGCGGTAATGCAGGCTATAGCTCTCCACCCCATCGTTGGGCTCTTTGATACCGGCGTTGGAATAGTGAATCGCCCTCACGCCGATCTCATGCCCGCCAGCAAAGCGCAAACCAAAGCCGATGCGGTCTTCGAACTGAAACGCCGAGCCTAGTTCGTTGCTTTCCAGTTCGGTGCTGGAAAACGCCGCAACGCCGATCCCTGCTTCGATGTAGGGCTTCACCGACTGCCCGGCAAATTCATAGACGAATACCGGCGCAAAGGACAGGCTATGGTTGCTGGCCGTCTTGTCGCCATCCCAATAGGTGTAGGCCCCATCCCAGTAGCCGGTCAGCCGGCCGACGCTGGTCTGCCACCAGCTCGCGTCCCAGTTCGATTGCAGCCCCAGCCGATAGACCATGGTCGAGTCACCGGTCTGCCCCACCGAAAACGAAACGTCGGCAGCCTGTGCCGACAGCGCTTGCCCCAAGGTAAAGGCGGCAGCCGCCGCCAAGCCGAGCAGTTTCTTCATGAGAAACATCCTTCTTCCTGATGCTGTTATTAGTGTCCGCCTCATGTCAGGCAAAGCGGTAGAAAGCAGATGTGGAACGATAGTTCAGCTTATTTCACGTTTTTTTCACAACGCAAAGCTTTGCACATCGCCGGACTTATGCCACAGCACAGGTAGGATTTTTCTCAGGGATTCTGGGTCAGCGCTGGTCCAGAAGCGGGCCTCGCCGGCCGGGCCTTCGGCCAGCAGATCATTGGCACCCAGCAGCCGCTGCAGTTGGCGCGCCACGGCCGCGCCCGTGTCGATGATTGCCACATCCGCTGGCACCAGCTCGGCCAGCAACGGGCGCAGGAAGGGGTAATGGGTGCAACCGAGGATCAGTGTGTCGCAGCCGGCGGCCAGTAGCGGCTGCACATAGCCAAGCAGCATCTGGCGCAGCGCCACGCTGGCGACGTCGCCGGTCTCGATCAGTTCGACCAGCCCCGGGCAAGGCTGGGTGATGACCTGCACGTCGTTGGCAAAACGGTCGAGCAAAGCTGCGAACTTGGCGCTCTGCAGGGTACCGGTAGTGGCCAGCACACCGACCACGCCCGAGCGGGTAGCCGCCGCTGCGGGCTTCACGGCGGGCTCCATGCCCACCAGCGGCCAGGTCGGGTACAACTCGCGCAAGTCGGCCACCGCCGCCACCGTGGCAGTGTTGCACGCCAGCACCATGGCCTTGGCGCCTTGCTCCTGGAAGAACGCGGCTATGCGCCGGCAGCGTTCACGGATGTAGTCCGGCGACTTCTCACCGTAGGGCACATGGCCGCAATCGGCCACATACAGCAGCGTCTCGTTGGGCAGCAAACGCTGGATCTCGGCGAGCACCGACAAACCGCCGACCCCCGAGTCCATCACGCCGACCGGCGCCGAGCGCTCAGCCATCGCGCTTGCCGCAGACTGCGCAGGCCGGGTCGCGCTTGACGCGCAGTTCGCGGATGCGGGTACCAAGGGCATCGATCAACAACAGCCGGCCCACCAGCGGCTCGCCAAACCCGGCCAGCAGCTTCATCGCCTCCAGCGCCTGCAAGCTACCCACCAGGCCCACCAGCGGCCCGATAACCCCGGCTTCGCTGCAGGTCAGTTCATCTTCACTGCCATGCCCATACAAACAGTGGTAGCAGGGGCTGTAGTCGCGCCGAGGGTCGAACACTGACAACTGCCCTTCCAGGCGGATCGCCGCGCCACTTACCAGCGGCTTGCCAGCCGCGACGCACGCGGCGTTTACCGCCTCGCGCGTGGAGAAATTGTCAGAGCAATCCAGCACTAGGTCGACCGCGGCCACAGCGGCAGCCAGCGAGTCTTCGTCCAGTGCCCGGCGGTGGGCAACCAGGCTGATTTTCGGGTTGATCGCCTCCAGGCGCTGCAAGGCCGAGTCGACCTTGCTCATGCCAACGCTTGCACTGTCGTGGATTACCTGGCGTTGCAGGTTGGTCAGGTCGACGGTGTCGAAGTCGGCGAGGTGCAGCTCACCTACCCCGGCGGCAGCCAGGTACAGTGCTACCGGGGAGCCCAAGCCGCCGAGGCCGACAATCAGTGCCTTGCTTTGCTTGAGCCGCAGTTGGCCGTCGATGTCGATCTGGGCCAGCAATACCTGCCGGCTGTAACGCAGCAGTTCCTCATCACTCAGCATGGCAGGCGCCCCAGGGTAATACGTTCATGGCCGCCCAGGTCCGTGCGGCTGGCGACCTCGATAAAACCATGCTCAGCCAGCAAGGCACGTACCGCTGCAGCCTGATCGTAGCCATGTTCCAGCAACAACCACCCACCTGGCAACAAGTGCGCTGGGGCCTGGGCCGCGATCACGCGCAGGTCGTCCAGGCCATCGGCGCCGGCCACCAGCGCGCTGCTGGGCTCGAAGCGCACGTCACCCGCTACCAGGTGCGGGTCTGCGGCGGCGATGTAGGGCGGGTTGCTGACGATCAGGTCGAAACGCTCGCCGGCCAGGCTGTCGAACCAGTGGCTTACCCGTACCTGGGCGTTAGTCAGGCCCAGGCGCTGGCGATTGCGCTCGGCCAGGGCTGCGGCTTCTTCCACCCGGTCAACCGCAGTCACCTGCCAGGCCGGGCGATCGCTGGCCAGGGCCAGGGCAATCGCGCCGGTACCGGTACCCAGGTCAAGGACCTTGGCTGGCGAGGCGGCTTGAAGTTCGAGAGCAGTCTCGACCAACAGTTCGGTGTCCGGCCGCGGGATCAGGGTATGCGGCGCCACTTCCAGGTCGATCGTCCAGAACCCCTGCTGCCCCAGGATATAGGCAACCGGCTCTCCGCCACGACGGCGTTGCAGGTACCCGGCGTAGGTCTCGGCATCTTCGCTGCTGACAATACGCTCGGGCCAGGTGTGCAGGTAACTGCGCGACTTGCCAATGGCAGCAGCCAGCAGCAGCTCGGCATCCAGGCGCTCGGTGGGCGATTCGGGCAACTGCGCGTTACGCAGCAAGCTGGCAATGATGGTCATCAGTCCCCCAGGGCGGCCAGTTGATCGGCCTGGTATTCGGCCAGCAGCGGTTCGATCACCGCCTCCACGCCACCGCTGAGGATGTCGTCCAGCGAGTACAGGGTCAGGTTGATACGGTGGTCGGTCACCCGGCCCTGTGGATAATTGTACGTGCGAATGCGCTCGGAGCGGTCACCGGAGCCCACCAGCAGCTTTCGCTCGCTGGCGATGGCATTCTGCGCAGCGCTGGTCTGCATGTCATTGAGCTTGGCCGACAGCCAGGACATGGCACGGGCACGGTTCTTATGCTGCGAACGCTCTTCCTGGCACTCGACCACG
Source organism: Pseudomonas sp. NPDC008258 (assembly GCF_042956345.1). Classification (NCBI taxonomy): domain Bacteria; kingdom Pseudomonadati; phylum Pseudomonadota; class Gammaproteobacteria; order Pseudomonadales; family Pseudomonadaceae; genus Pseudomonas; species Pseudomonas sp. NPDC008258. Next base: position 27,685 of record NZ_JBIBGE010000001.1, on the reverse strand, counting down.
ATGCCGGTGGGCAAGTGGGTAATGCGGATGGCCGAGTCGGTCTTGTTCACGTGCTGGCCACCGGCACCGGATGCGCGGTAGGTATCCACGCGCAGGTCGGCCGGGTTGATTTCGATGGCTGCCTGCTCGTCCGGCTCGGGCAGCACCGCCACCGTACATGCGGAGGTGTGCACGCGGCCTTGGGACTCAGTCTCGGGCACGCGCTGCACGCGGTGTGCGCCGGACTCGAACTTGAGCTTGCCGTACACGTTCTCACCCTCGACGCGGGCGATGATTTCCTTGTAGCCGCCGTGCTCGCCCTCGTTCTCCGACAGGATTTCCAGGCGCCAGCCGCGTTTTTCGGCGTAGCGCGAGTACATGCGGAACAGGTCGCCAGAGAAGATAGCCGCCTCGTCGCCACCTGTACCGGCGCGGATCTCGAGGAACACGTTGCGACCGTCGTTGGGGTCTTTGGGCAGCAGCATGCGTTGCAGCTGCGCCTCCAGCGTCAGCAGCTGTTCCTTGGCCTCACGCACTTCTTCCACGGCCATTTCGCGCAGGTCCGGGTCACTGTCCTTGAGCAGCGCCTGGGCGCCTTCAAGGTCGTCCTGCACTTTGCACCACTCTTTATAAGCAGCGTAAACGGGCTCGACCTCGGCGTATTCACGGGAGTACGCGCGAAAGCGTGTCTGGTCGGAAATGACCTCGGCATCACCAAGCAGGGCGGTGAGTTCTTCGAAGCGATCCTGGAGGATATCCAGTTTGTTCAGCAGCGACGCTTTCATTGCGGGGATTTGTCCGTCGAGCCCTCGTTGAGGGCAAAGAGTTCCTGGGCCATGGCCAGCGCATCGAGGCGGCCCTCGGCCGAGAGCTTTTTCAGCTGCACGCTAGGCGCATGCAGGAGTTTGTTGGTCAGGCCCCGGGCCAAGGCGGCCAGTACGTCTTCGGGGTTACCGCCGTTGGCTAGCAGGCGCTGGGCCTTTTGCAGTTCTTCGTCGCGCAGGCGTTCGCTTTGCTGGCGATAGGCCTTGAGCACGTCCACCGCCGCCAGCTCGCGCAGGCGCAGCATGAAGTCTTCGGCGCCCACCGACACCAGCTCTTCCGCGGCCTGGGCGGCGCCCTGGCGGCTTTTGAGGTTTTCCGCCACCACGTCGTGCAGATCGTCGACAGTGTACAGGTAGACATCGTCCAGCTCGCCGACTTCCGGTTCGATGTCGCGTGGCACGGCGATATCGACCATGAAGATCGGTTTGTGCCGACGTTGCTTGAGCGCACTCTCGACCGCGCCCTTGCCCAGGATCGGCAACTGGCTGGCGGTAGAGCTGATGACGATGTCGCTGTTGGCCAGTTCCTGGGGAATGTCGGCCAGCAGCACTGCATGCGCGCCAAACTGCTCGGCCAGGATACTGGCCCGCTCCAAGGTACGGTTGGCCACGACGATACGACGCACGCCCTGTTCGTGCAGGTGGCGGGCGACCAGGGTGATGGTTTCGCCGGCACCGATCAGCAGCGCCTGGCTGCGGCCAAGGTCGGCGAAGATCTGCTTGGCCAGGCTGACCGCGGCGAACGCCACCGACACCGGGTTTTCACCAATGGCGGTGTCGGTGCGCACCTGCTTGGCAGCGCTGAAAGTGGCCTGGAACAGGCGCCCGAGCAGCGGCCCGACGGTGCCGGCCTCACGCGCCACGGCGTAGGCGGACTTCATCTGGCCGAGGATCTGCGGCTCGCCGAGCACCAGCGAGTCCAGGCCCGACGCCACGCGCATCATGTGCTTCACGGCATCGTGCTCTTCGTGCACGTAGGCGCTGGCGCGCAATTCGTCCAGGCTAAGGCGGTGATAGTCGGCCAGCCATTGCAGCACGGCGTCGGCGGACAGGTGGTCCTGCTCTATATAGAGCTCGCTACGGTTGCAGGTCGACAGGATCGCCGCTTCGCGGCTGGACGTCAGTCGGCAGAGCTGCTGCAGGGCGTCTACCAGCTGCTCTGGGGTAAACGCCACGCGCTCGCGTACGTCTACCGAGGCAGTCTTATGGTTGATACCAAGTGCAAGAAAGGCCATGCAAGGTCGCTGGTTGTGACGGGAAGCCGATAATTGTCCTCTTTCGCAGGTTTTTGGACAACCACCGTTCGCTATTGCGCTGATAGCGCTACGGCTATCGCCGCATCCAGGCCAGCATCAGTGCCAGTTCCACCGCCCCCCCGCTTTTGATCTGGCTCTTGATCTTGATCTTGATCTTGATCTTGATCTTGATCTTGATCTTCGCGACTTCAGGAGGCCGAGCGAAGGGATTGCGGAGGGAGGTGACGGGCATGGATGCCCGTCAAGCGCTGAGGCCCCATGGATGGGGCCTGCAGCGCGTACTCCCGGGAGCAAGCCCGTAGCGAGGGAACCCCGGAGCGCAGCGCAGGGGCCGGATGATGGGAGCGCAGCGTTTTTTGGTTACTTTTTGTCGCGTTTGACAAAAAGTGACTCGCCGTAAGGGCGAAAAGGTGAGTCAGCGTCGCCATCGCAAATGGACTGTTCGCTGATTCAAAACAGACGAGTACTGCTTATTGGATGTGGGCATGACTCACCCACATGAGTTACAAATCAGTTCACGCACACAGGTAACAGTTTTTAACTGGCAGGCTCTGCTGCGAACCACGCGGGCGCCGCGCGGTCTGCATAAGCGAAGCGCAGCTTCATACCTTCGCAGGTGGGTTTGCCCCCGCGCTTGTGTCATCATGCTCCGACCGCCGGTGAGTCCTTCTAAAGCCTTCTATGAACAAACCATACGCATTGCTGCTTGCCTTCGCCCTGCTCCAGGGCTGCCAGAGCCTGGCCCCGCAAAAGGCCGAGCCTCTTGTCCCCGAGGCCGGAAAAAGCGAGGCCCAGAAGCCCGTGGTGTATGGCTCGTTCAAGCAGGACACTCTCTATAGCCTGCTGGTCGCAGAGCTGGCCGGCCAGCGCAACCGCTTCGACATCGCCCTGGCCAACTACACCGACCAGGCGGCGAAAACCCAGGACCCCGGGGTTTCCGAGCGCGCCTACCGCATTGCCGAATACCTCGGTGCCGACGAACCGTCGCTGGACAATGCGCTGGTCTGGGCCCGCAACGACCCGCAGAACCTCGACGCCCAGCGCGCCGCCGCCATCCAGCTGGCCCGCGCCGGCCGTTATGACGACTCCATGGCCTACATGGAAAAGGTGCTGCAGGGCCAAGGCGACACCCATTTCGACTTCCTCGCCCTGTCCGCCGCCGAAACCGACCAGAGCACCCGCGACGGCCTGCTGCAAAGCTTCGAGCGCCTGCTGGTGAAATACCCCGACAACGGCCAGCTTGTGTTCGGCAAGGCCCTGCTGCTGAACCAGGACGGCAAGGCCGAAGAGGCGCTGGAGCTGCTCGAGTCACACCCGGCGCAAAACGGCGAAATTGCCCCGATCCTGCTGCGCGCCCGCCTGCTGCAGGCCCTGGACCGCGGCCCGGAAGCACTGCCCCTGTTACGCGGGGCGATCCGCGACAACCCGGACGACAAGCGCCTGCGCCTGACCTACGCCCGCACCCTGGTCGAACAGGATCGCATCGCCGACGCCAAGGGCGAGTTCCTGAGCTTGGTCCAGCAATACCCCGACGACGACGAACTGCGCTACTCCCTGGCCCTGGTGTGCCTGGAGAACAAGGACTGGGATGAAGCCGAAGGCTACCTGCAAGAGCTGATCGAGCGTGACAGCAACGTCGACGCCGCACACCTGAACCTGGGCCGCATCCGCGAAGAACGCCACGACCCCGCAGGCGCCCTGCGCGAGTATGCCCTGGTCGGCCCCGGCCCAGACTACCTGCCGGCACAACTGCGCCAGGCCGACATCCTGATTGCCAACGGCCGTGGTACCGACGCCTCACGCCTGCTCGCCGAGGCCCGCGAAGCCCAGCCGGACATTGCCATCCAGCTGTACCTGATCGAATCGGAAAGCTACAGCAACAACAACAAGGACGCCCAGGCCAGCCAGGTGCTGCAGCAAGCCATCCAGCGCTACCCGGACGACCTCAATCTGCTGTACACCCGCGCCATGCTGTCCGAAAAACGCGACGACCTGGCGCAAATGGAAAAAGACCTGCGCGCCATCATCGCCCGCGAGCCTGAGAACGCCATGGCCTTGAACGCCTTGGGCTACACCCTGGCCGACCGCACCACCCGCTACGACGAAGCCAAGGCACTGATCGACAAGGCCCACCAGCTGACTCCGGACGACCCGGCAGTGCTCGACAGCCTGGGTTGGGTCAACTATCGCCTGGGCAACCTCGACGAGGCTGAAACCTACCTTCGCCAAGCCTTTGCCAACTTCCCCGACCACGAAGTGGCTGCCCATCTGGGCGAAGTGCTGTGGGCCAACGGCAAGCGCCGCGAAGCCCGCCAGGTATGGGCCAAAGGCTTTGCAGCCCAGGCCGACAGCCCCATCCTGCGCAAGACCGTTCTGCGCCTGACCGGATCCGAGACCCTTTAACGCCATGTTCCTGCGCCATTGCATTAGCTTCACCCTGATCGCCCTTCTGGCCGGCTGCGCCGGCTTCGGTAGCCGCGAGGCCCTGCAAGGCCACGGCGACCCGCAACAGTGGCGCGCCCATAAAGAGCAGCTGAGCAGCCTTGACGGCTGGCAGATCAACGGCAAAGTCGGTATCCGCGCGCCCCGCGACTCCGGCAGCGGCACGCTGTTCTGGCTGCAACGCCAGGATTACTACGACATTCGCCTGGCCGGCCCGCTGGGCCGTGGCGCCGCTCGCCTGACCGGGCGCCCCGGCGGCGTGGTGCTGGAAGTGGCCAACCAGGGTCGTTTCGAGGCCAGCAGCCCGGAAGCGCTGCTGAAAGAACAACTCGGCTGGCAGCTGCCCGTGTCGCACCTGGTGTGGTGGGTCCGCGGCCTGCCCGCCCCCGACAGCAAGAGCAAGCTGACCCTGGACGGCGACAGCCGCCTGGCCAGCCTTGATCAGGATGGCTGGCAGGTACAGTACCTGAGTTATACCGAACAGAACGGCTACTGGTTGCCCGAACGCCTGAAGCTGCACGGCAAGGACCTGGACGTGACCCTGGTGGTCAAGGACTGGCAACCACGCCAGCTGGGGCACTGATTTCATGCATACGCTCACCCTGCCCGCCCCGGCCAAGCTCAACCTGTGGCTGCACATCATCGGCCGCCGCGCAGACGGTTACCATGAGCTGGAAACCGTGTTCCAGTTTCTCGACCATGGCGACGAACTGAGTTTCGCCGTACGTGACGATGGTGTTATCCGCCTGCACACCGAGATAGAAGCCGTACCGCACGACAGCAACCTGATCGTGCGTGCCGCGCGCAAGCTGCAGGAGCAGTCCGGCAGCCCGCTGGGCGCCGACATCTGGCTGACCAAGGTGCTGCCCATGGGCGGCGGTATCGGCGGCGGCAGCTCGGATGCCGCCACTACACTGCTGGCCCTCGCCCACCTGTGGCAGCTGGACTGGGACGAAGACCGCCTGGCCACACTGGGCCTTGGCCTGGGTGCCGACGTACCGGTGTTCGTGCGCGGGCATGCGGCGTTTGCCCAGGGTGTGGGCGAGCTGCTGACCCCGGTCGACCCGGAAGAGCCTTGGTATGTCGTGCTGGTGCCGCAAGTGTCTGTCAGCACAGTAGAAATTTTTTCACATCCACAGTTGACACGTGATTCACTCCCCCTTAAGATGCGCCCCGTTCCCAAGGGAAACAGTCGAAATGACTGCCAACCGGTGGTAGAGCAGAATTACCCGGAAGTTCGCAATGCGTTGAATTCACTGGGAAAATTCACTGAGGCTCGACTAACCGGCACTGGAAGTTGTGTGTTTGGGGCCTTCCCAAGCAAAGCCGAAGCTGATAAAGTTCTGGCCCTTCTTTCAGCGACCCAAACAGGGTTTGTGGCGAAAGGAAGCAATATTTCGATGTTGCATCGCAAGCTGCAAAGTCTGGTCAAGAAGTCGAGCGCATAAGCGTTCGCAGCAACAGATACAGGGGCGTCGCCAAGCGGTAAGGCAGCAGGTTTTGATCCTGCCATGCGTTGGTTCGAATCCAGCCGCCCCTGCCATTTTCCTTATACTCATCCAGGTATACCCTCAGCCTTCAGGTACTGCGCGTGTCCAAGATGATGGTCTTTACGGGGAACGCTAACCCCGATCTGGCTCGGCGTGTCGTACGTCAGCTGCATATCCCTCTCGGTGACGTCTCTGTCGGTAAATTCTCCGACGGCGAGATCAGCACTGAGATCAATGAAAATGTCCGCGGTAAAGACGTCTTCATTATTCAGCCGACTTGTGCCCCGACCAACGATAACCTGATGGAACTGGTAGTGATGGCCGACGCCTTCCGCCGCTCCTCAGCATCCCGAATCACCGCCGTGATTCCTTACTTCGGATATGCCCGCCAGGACCGCCGTCCGCGTTCGGCACGTGTAGCCATCAGCGCCAAAGTTGTCGCTGACATGCTCACTGTCGTAGGTATCGACCGTGTTCTCACCGTCGACCTGCACGCTGACCAGATCCAAGGCTTCTTCGATATCCCCGTCGACAACATCTACGGCTCGCCCGTACTGGTCGACGACATCGAAGACCAGCGTTTCGAGAACCTGATGATTGTCTCCCCGGACATCGGTGGCGTCGTGCGTGCACGTGCAGTCGCCAAGTCCCTGGGCGTCGACCTGGGTATCATCGATAAACGCCGCGAAAAGGCTAACCACTCCGAGGTTATGCACATCATCGGCGACGTCGAAGGGCGCACCTGCATCCTGGTAGACGACATGGTCGACACCGCCGGCACCCTGTGCCACGCGGCCAAGGCCCTGAAAGAACACGGCGCTGCCAAGGTTTACGCCTACTGCACGCACCCTGTCCTGTCGGGCCGCGCGATCGAGAACATCGAGAAGTCGGTACTGGACGAGCTGGTGGTGACCAACACCGTTCCGCTGTCCGCCGCTGCTCAAGCCTGTGACCGTATCCGCCAGCTGGATATCGCACCGGTTGTCGCTGAAGCGGTACGCCGCATCAGCAACGAAGAATCGATCAGCGCGATGTTCCGCTAAGCGGAACACGTGTTGATATGAAGCGCCCCGCCCCAACCTGTGTTGGGGCGGGGCTTTTTTGCCATCCCCGTCTGGCGCTGGTCGCAAACGCCATTCGGGAGGCTATTTTGGAGAAGTAAAATGACTGATTTCATCCTGAACGCCCAAGCGCGTACTGACCTGGGGAAAGGTGCGAGCCGCCGCCTGCGTCACTCCGCCAGCATCCCTGCCGTAGTTTACGGTGGCGATAAAGAAGCCCAATCCCTGACCATCGTGGCCAAGGAAATCGCCAAACTGTTCGAAAACGAAGCTGCCTTCAGCCACGTTATCGAACTGAACGTCGACGGCGCCAAGCAAAACGTCATCGTCAAGGCCATGCAGCGCCACCCGGCCAAAGGCTTCATCATGCACGCCGACTTCGTTCGCGTCGTTGCTGGCCAGAAGCTGACTGCCGTTGTTCCAGTGCACTTCATCAACGAAGAAGCCCCGGTCAAGAAAGGCGGCGAGATCTCGCACGTTGAATCGCAGATCGAAGTTTCCTGCGAAGCCAAAGACCTGCCTGAGTTCATCGAAGTCGACCTGGCCAACGCTGAAATCGGCACCATCATCCACCTGTCGGACCTGAAAGCTCCGAAAGGCGTAGAGTTCGTAGCTCTGGCCCACGGTGATGACAAAGCTGTTGCCAACGTTCACGCTCCACGCGTTGCTCCAGAAGCAGAAGGCGCTGCCGAGTAATCCACTCGCACGCCGGCGTTGATCGGGTTACAGTGCCGCGCGCCCTGTAACCCACCAACTCCAAGGAAGAGCCCCTGACGTGACCGCCATCCAGTTGATCGTCGGCCTGGGTAACCCCGGCCCCGAATACGAACAGACCCGGCATAACGCAGGGGCTCTTTTCGTTGAACGCATTGCCAGCGCCCAGCGTGTTTCGCTGACCGCTGACAAAAAATATTTCGGCCTGACGGCTAAGTTCAGCCATCAGGGCAACGACGTTCGTTTGTTGATCCCCACCACCTACATGAACCGTAGCGGCCAGTCCGTGGCGGCTCTGGCCAATTTCTTCCGCATCAAGCCGGAAGCAATCCTGGTGGCGCACGACGAACTCGACCTGCCTCCGGGTGTTGCCAAGCTCAAGCGCGGCGGCGGCCATGGTGGGCACAACGGCCTGCGCGACATCATCGCGCAGCTCGGCAACCAGAACGACTTCCACCGCCTGCGGCTTGGCATTGGCCACCCGGGCGACGCCAAACTGGTCTCCAACTTCGTCCTGGGCCGCGCGCCGCGCGCCGAGCAGGAGAAGCTCGACGCCAGCATCGATTTTGCCCTCGGCGTGCTGCCGGACGTGCTTGCCGGCGACTTCGCCAAGGCGATGCGCGAGCTGCACAGCCAGAAGGCCTGATTTCCTAGAGAGGGGAATACCCATGGGTTTCAATTGCGGCATCGTCGGCCTGCCCAACGTCGGCAAGTCCACCCTGTTCAACGCCCTGACCAAGTCTGGCATCGCGGCGGAGAACTTCCCTTTCTGCACCATCGAGCCAAACAGCGGCATCGTGCCGATGCCCGATGCTCGTTTGGCTGCGCTGGCTGAAATCGTCAAGCCAAACCGTATCCTGCCGACCACCATGGAATTCGTCGACATCGCCGGCCTGGTGGCGGGCGCATCGAAAGGCGAAGGCCTGGGCAACAAATTCCTCGCCAACATCCGCGAGACCGACGCCATTGCCCACGTGGTGCGCTGCTTCGAAGACGAGAACGTGATCCACGTTTCCAACAGCGTCGACCCCAAGCGTGACATCGAGATCATCGACCTCGAACTGATCTTCGCCGACCTCGACAGCTGCGAAAAGCAACTGCAGAAGGTTGCCCGCAACGCCAAGGGTGGCGACAAGGAAGCCCTGGCGCAAAAGGCCATCCTGGAAAAGCTGATCCCGCACTTCACCGAAGGCAAGCCTGCGCGCAGCCTGATGAAGAACATGGCTGACGACGAAAAAGCCGTCATCCGTGGCTTCCACCTGCTGACCAGCAAGCCGGTGATGTACATCGCCAACGTTGCCGAAGACGGTTTCGACAACAACCCGCACCTGGACGTGGTCAAGGCCATCGCCGAAGAAGAAGGCGCGGTCGTGGTGCCGGTGTGCAACAAGATCGAAGCTGAAATCGCCGAGCTGGACGATGGCGAAGAGAAGGACATGTTCCTCGAGGCCCTGGGCCTGGAAGAGCCTGGCCTGAACCGCGTGATCCGCGCCGGTTACGAGCTGCTGAACCTGCAAACCTACTTCACTGCCGGCGTGCAGGAAGTACGTGCGTGGACCGTACGCGTGGGTGCCACCGCACCACAAGCCGCGGGCGTGATCCACACCGACTTCGAAAAAGGCTTCATCCGCGCCGAAGTGGTGGCCTATGACGACTTCATCCAGTTCAAGGGTGAAGGCGGCGCCAAGGAAGCCGGTAAATGGCGCCTGGAAGGCAAGGATTACATCGTCAAAGACGGCGATGTGATGCACTTCCGCTTCAACGTCTAAGCGGTAGCCTGCTGTAACCACAAACCCCTTGAGGCTTGCGCTTCAAGGGGTTTTGTTTTTTGCTGCCTGTGCCGGCCTCATCGCCGGCAAGCTCCCAAAGAACTGCACATAACTTACTGATTTAGCAGGGACCCTGTGGGAGCGGGCAAGCCCGCGAACACCGGCGCAGCCGGTGCCATGCACCGCGTTGGATTCTTCGCGGGCACGCCCGCTCCCACAGGGTACGCGGTGCGCCCGGCATCAGTTTTCTGCGCGACAGCGCAGCCCAATGGGCTGGGCAATCTCCCACAGGTGCTGCGCTGGCCTCAAGGCTTGTGCAGTACCTGTGGGAGCTGGCTTGCCGGCGATGAGGCCGGTACAGGCAACAGGTGAATCAATCAGAAGTCCCCACGCAAGCTCAGCATGTAGCTACGCGGCGTGCCGTACGTGGTGCCGCGAGTCCAGTAGCCGGTCGAGTCGAAGTACTTGCGGTCCAGCAGGTTCTCTACATCCACGCCCACCGTCCAGTGCTGGTCGAGCTTGTACGCCGCCCGGGCATCGAACACCGCCCGGCCACTGTTGCTCACGCCGTTGTAGGCGTCGTAATAGTGAGACTGCGCCGACACACCACCACCGACACTGAAGCGGTTCCACTGCCCTGGCAGGGTGTAGTTGGTGTTGACCCGCAACAGGTGCTTGGGCGTTTGCGCCGAGATCGGCCCGCCAGTCTCCGACTGGGTGGTGTTGAAGGTGTAGCCCGCCGCCACTTGCAGGCCCGGCAACAGCTCGCCGCTGGCCTCCGCCTCAAAGCCCTTGCTGCGGCTGATGCCGTCGCTGTTCACGTAGCAACGGCCGGCCACGTCGGTCGGGCAGTTGCCATCGTTCTCGTAGTCGCGGGCGGCAACGTCCTTCTGCTCGATGTAGAACAGCGCAAAGGACAGGTTCAGGCGCTTGTCGAACAACTCGCCCTTGATGCCTGTTTCGTAATTGGAGCCGATGGCGGGGTCGAGCATCTTGCCACCGGCACTGCGATAGCCGGCCTGGGGCATGAAGATGTCGGCATAGCTGGCGTACAGCGACCAGTTGCTGTTCAGGTCATAGATGGCACCGACAAAGGGCGTGAACTCGTGCGCCTGTTCATTGGTGCTTTTCAGGTCGTCACTCCAGGACTCGGTCTTGTACCAGCTCAAGCGCCCACCCAGTACCAGGCTCAGGTCCTCTGTCATGTGCAGGCGGGCATTGAGGTAGGTACCGTAACGGGTATCGAAGGTGTCGTCCTTGTAGTCCCAGCCCTGTCGGGAAGGCTCGGGGACGATACTGTGGTCCGGGTCGAACACGTTGAGCGGGATGGGTGTGTCCAGCCTGACCGTGGCGTCCTTGTCATTCATCTTGCGCCTGGACCAGTTGGCCCCCAGCGACAGCTGATGGCTCAGGCCAAAGGCTTCGAATTCACCATCCAGGTGGCCGTCCACGGCGTTGGCGGTGACATCGAACTTGTGAAAGCTGGTGTCGTTGATCATGGGCCCGGTGGGGCTGCCGTACTCCAGCGTATCTTCCGCGCTCCACTCGATGGCACTGCGGTTGTAGCTACTTTCAGCGTGCGACAACGCCAGCTTGCCAGTCCAGTTGTCGTTGAAACGGTGATTCAGGTCCGCGAACACTTCATCAGTCCGGGTTTGCAGTGTGGCCCAGTCCTGGCCCAGGAAGGTGGAACGCTTGAGGTGCGGGTTGCTGCCGTCGGGGTTGGTCGGCAGGCCCAGCACGCTGTAGCCGTCGATGCGCGAAGTCTGCCGGCGCAAACCCAGGGCAACGGTGGTGGCATCGCTGAGGTCGCCTTCGACAATACCGTACAGCAACGGCCGCTTGGACTTGCTGACATCGGTGAAGTAACCACGGTCCTCGTAGGACGCTACCACGCGGCCGCGCAAGGAGCCTTCAGGGTTCAACCTGCCGCTGGCATCCAGGTCCAGGCGGTAATTGTCCCAGGAGCCTGCGCGAGTGGTCACGGAGAAACGCGGCTCGCTGGTCGGCCGCTTGCGCACCAGGTTCACCGCGCCCCCCGGGTTGCCCGCCCCCACCAGCAGGCCTGAAGCACCACGCAGTACCTCGACGCGGTCGAACACCGCCATGTCGGGGATCATCCAGCCGGTGTAGGCATAGGCCTGCCCCGCCACCCCGTCGACCATGTAGCTGTCGTCGGTGATGTCGAACCCCCGGGAGCTGAAGTGGTGGTTGCCATAGCCGCGGTTGGCGCGGGTGATGCCGGGGGTCTGGGCCATCACCTGGTCCAGCGACACCAGGTTCTTGTCGTCCATCAGCTTACGTGTGACCACGGTCACCGACTGGGGGGTACGTCGTAGCGACTGAGGCGTCTTGCCTATGGTCACGGCACCGGTGGTGTAGGAACCAGAGCCCTCGGTGGTTTCACCAAGCCCGACACTGTTGATATTGGTGGCCCCCAGCTCCAGCGCACCCTTGGCGTCGACCGCCGGCACCACGCTGAAGGTGCCGCTGCCGGTGACGATCAGCTGCAGCCCGCTGCCCGCCAGCGCCTGTTGCACGGCTTGCAGCGTGCTCATCTCACCCTGGATGGCGGGTGCCTGTTTGCCGACGACCAAGGCAGGGTCCAGCGACATCACCTGCCCGCCCTGACGGGCGATGGCGTTGAGGGTTTGCGCCAGGCTGGCGGCGGGGAGGTTGAAACGCTGCAGCTGTTGCTGTGCGAAACCTTCTGCCCGAACAAAGGCCGTGGGGGCGGCGGCCAAGGTGATGGCAAGGGCGAGGGGCCAGGGTTTGAACACGTGGATACTCCTGAATTTTTACTGTTGTCAGGAGAGAGGTGGGACGATCGAAAAAAACCGGACACACATGATAAAGAATTTCATTCGAAAACAATACTCAACACATGCAGAGCCTGTGGGAGCGGGCGTGCCCGCGAAACAGGCGCCGCGGTGGATGGCACGGGCTTCGCCCGTGTTCGCGGGCGCGCCCGCTCCCACAATGTGCTGTATGTCCCCCATCAACGTGCTTCGATCAGGGTCATCCACGCGCCGTAGCGTTCCACGCGGATCGGCATCGTCTCTTCAAGGGCAGCCAAGGTGCGCTCGCTGTCATCCAGCGGGAATACCCCCTGCACCCGCAGGTTGCGCACCTGCGGGCTGACACGGATAAGCCCCGGGCGATAGGGGCGCAGGGCCTCGATAACCGACGCCAAAGGTTCGTCCAGCACGCTGAGATGGCCCTGCACCCAGTCGGCACGGTAGGCTTGGCCAGCCGCCAATGGCTCGATGTGCTGCGCATGCAGCAACGCCGCCTGGCCCTCCCCCAGCTCCAGCCCGGAACCATTGGGCAGAGATACGCGCACGGCATGCTCCAGCACCACCACGCGGGTTGTGCCGGCCAGTTGCTCGACCAGAAAACGCGTGCCCAGGGCACGTACATCACCTTGGTCGCTACGCACGATAAACGGCCGTGCCCGGTCTGCCGCCACCTGCACCACCAACCCTCCCCTGTGCAGGCGCAACAGGCGGCGGCTGTCGGAGAAGGCGAGGTCGACTGCACTGCCTGCGTTCAGGGTCAGCCGGCTGCCGTCAGCCAAGGTAAAGCTACGACGCTCGCCAGTGCCGGTATGCAAATCGGCTGTCAATGCCTGGCCGGTGTCGGTACGGGCGGCAAACCACAGGCTGCCAGCCAGCAGGGAAAAACCGCCCAGTGCCCGTAGCACGTCACGCCTGCCCACTTCCGGCTGTAGCAAGGTGTCGCGCAAGGCTCCGGGGGCGCGGCGCACCACCTCAAAGTGGCCACCAAGGCCACGCTGCAACTGCTCCCAGGCCATGGCATTGGCCGGGTCATGCCCCAGCCACTGCTGGAACTGTGCCTGTTGCCGGGCATCGTCACGCCCGGAACGCAAGCGCACCATCCAGGCAATGGCCTGTTCGGCGGCCGGGCCGAGTCCATGCCGGCTCATGGTTGCGCCCCGCTCAGGTAGCACTGGCGCAGGGCCTGGGTCATGTAGCGGCCAACCGTACGTTCGCACACCTCCAGGCGCCGGCCTATTTCCGCGTAGGTCAGGCCATCGAGCTGGCTCATGAGAAAGGCCTTCTTCACCACCAGCGGTAGCCCGGCCAGGCTACGGTCGATGGCGTGCAACGCCTCCAGCAGCAGGTGGGTTTCTTCCGGCGAGGGTGCCAATGCCTCCGGCAGCAGCATCAACCGGTCAAGGTAAGCCTGCTCAAGGCGTCGGCGGCGGTGGCGGTCGGAGATCAGCCGCCGGGCAATGGTAGAGAGGTAGGCACGCGGCTGCTCGATGGTCGCCGGGTCGACCCGGGCGGCAAGCAGTTGGCAGAACGTTTCGGCTGCCGTGTCCTCGGCATCCGGGCGGTTGCTCAGCTGCCGTTGCACGTGCCGCAGTAGCCAGCGGTGGTGGTCGCTGAAGAAGAAGCCCAGCTTGCTGGTGTTGGGTGCTGACACGGGCAGGACCAGATGTTAATGAGAATTTGTCGCATTTTATAGATAGCGCATGAGAAGCGCTACAGCCGGTATTCGCAAGCGGCCCCCTGTGCCGGCCTCTTCGCGGGCACGCCCGCTCCCACAGATACTGCCAGTTTTCGAATAGGGAGGGGATCAGAAGCGTTCTTCGACCACCTTGAACGGGTAGGCCACGGCCTTGTACTTGCCGATCTTGCCGCGCTTGGGCAGCTTCACCAGCTGGTCACGGGTAACGTCCTTGTAGGGAATGCGGCTGAGCAGATGGCTGATGATGTTCAGCCGGGCACGACGCTTGTCGTTGGAGTGCGCCATGAACCAGGGCGCCCAGGCGGTATCCGAGGCCTGGAACATGTCGTCACGCGCCTGGGTGTAGTCATCCCAGCGGGTGTACGACTTGAGGTCCATCGGCGACAGCTTCCACAGTTTGCGGCCGTCGTTGATACGGTCCTGCAGGCGACGTGTCTGCTCTTCGGCGCTGACTTCGAGCCAGTATTTGAGCAGGATGATGCCCGATTCGACCATGACCTTTTCGAACACCGGCACACCGGTCAGGAACTTGTCCGCTTGCTCGCCAGAGCAAAAGCCCATGACCCGCTCGACCCCTGCCCGGTTGTACCAGCTGCGATCGAAGATCACCACTTCGCCCGCCGCTGGCAGGTGGCCCAGGTAACGCTGCAGGTACATCTGGGTCTTTTCCCGCTCGGTCGGTGCGGGCAGCGCCACCACACGGAACACGCGTGGGCTGACGCGCTCGGTAATGGCCTTGATGGTGCCACCCTTGCCGGCGCCATCGCGGCCTTCGAAAACAATACAGACCTTCAGGCCCTTGGCCACCACCCACTCCTGCAGCTTCACCAGCTCGACATGCAGGTGCTTGAGCGCTTTCTCGTAAGCCTTGCCGCCCAGCTTTTCGGGCTGCTCCTGGGTGGGTTTCTTCCTGGACGGCTTCGACATGACACTCTCCTGAAGGCGAATGAAGAGTCAGTATGGTTGATTCATGACAGTTTGCCGGTTCGCTTGCCAATTGGGCTGGGGCTGCACCGCAGCCTCGATGAAATCGCTATTTGGCCAGCTTGTTGTAGCTGGTCATCAGGTTGCGGTAGTCCGGGATATGGTTGGAGAACAGGGTCCCCAGCCCTTCGATGTCATTGCGCCAGTCACGGTGCAGCTCACACGCCACGCCGAACCAGGTCATCAGTTGCGCACCGGCAGCCTCCATGCGCCGCCATGCGGAGTCGCGGGTCAGTTCGTTGAAGGTGCCGGAGGCGTCGGTCACGACGAACACCTCGAAGCCCTCCTCCAGTGCCGACAGTGCCGGGAACGCCACGCACACTTCAGTCACTACCCCGGCAATCAACAGCTGCTTCTTGCCGGTGGCTTTTACCGCCTTGACGAAGTCTTCGTTGTCCCAGGCGTTGATGTTGCCGGGGCGGGCAATGTAGGGGGCGTCCGGGAACTGCTCTTTCAACTCTGGCACCAGCGGGCCGTTGGGGCCGGTCTCGAAGCTGGTGGTGAGGATGGTCGGCAGCTTGAAGTACCTGGCCAGGTCAGACAGGGCCAGGACATTGTTCTTGAAACGGTCGGGGTCGATGTCCCTTACCAGCGAGAGCAGGCCAGTCTGGTGGTCGACCAGCAGTACGGCGGCGTTGTTCTTGTCCAGACGCTTGTATTGGAAGGCCATGGCGGATCTCCTTGCTTCAGCGGGTTGGGAGTATCAGCGTAGGCAAGGATGTGGGGCGAGCGGGACCGCCAGTCGGTTTGCCTCTAGTTGGTTGCACTGGCCTCATCGCCGGCAAGCCAGCTCCCACAGGTACAGCTCAAGTCCTCGGGCCTGTGGTGAACCTGTGGGAGCTGGCTTGCCGGCGATGAGGCCGGTACAGCCAACACAAAAATGAAGTCAGTACTCTTGCCGTTTGCGAAACGCCCAGCGCCCGACCAGCACAGTGAAGGTCGCCACCAAGGCCACCAGTACCCAGAAACCATGGGGGTTTTCTGCCAAGGGCACGCCGCCGACGTTCATGCCGAAGAAACCGGCGATGATGTTGATCGGCAGCGCCAGCACGGTGACCACGGTCAGGGTGAACAGGGTGCGGTTGGTCTGCTCGTTGAGCTTGGCGGCAATCTCTTCCTGCAACAGCTTGATCCGCTCGCCCAGGGCGGTGAGGTCGCTGATGACCAGGGTGAACTCCTCGGTGGCCGCGCGCAGTTGGCGTATGTCCTGTTCCTGCAACCACTCGGGCGGCCGGTTGAGCAGGCGCAGCAAGGCGCCCGGTTCCAGTGCCAGCAGCCGCTGCAAGCGCACCAGCACCCGTCGCATGCTGCCCAGCTCGGCACGGTTGTCGCTCAGGCGCTGAGACAACAACTGGTCTTCGATACGGTCGACGCTGGTGGTGGTTTCACGCACGATCTGGGTCAGCACATCGCCCTGGTCGCGCAGCAGGTGGACCAACAGTTCAATGGAAGAATGAAAGCGCTCGCCATGCTTGACCGACGAGCGCAGCTTGTCCACCGAGTGCAACGGCTGTAATCGCGCGCTGACCAGCAACTGGCTGCTGGCACAGGCCCACAGCGTGGAAATGTCCGACGACACCAGGCCGAAGTTGAACACTACATCGTTGACCACTGCCAGCAGTGCCGAGTCGGCGTGCTCGATACGGGTCGAGCGTGAGCCTTCGCGCAGGGTTTCGAAGAAGGCATCGGGCAATTGCAGGTGGGTGCGCAGCCAGCGCTCGCAGGCCGCGTGGGCCAGGTTCAGGTGCACCCAAAGGAACTCGCCCGGCTCCAGCGGCTGGCCGAGCATGCGCAGCAACTGCGCCGAGTCGATTTCACGCCCGGGCTGGCCGGGGCGAAAGGCGAAGGCGTAGAGCAGGCCGAACAGGTCGTGGTCCTGTGGCAGGTGCAGCGCGGGATGGCCCATTCGAACTCGCAATGAGGCACGGGGAGATGGCAGAAATGTTGCTGAATATTCGTTGCAGTCAGATGACAGCTGACTTCACCGGCACTGCCAACACAACCCGTGCGGGTTCGCAGCGCGCTTACCTGACAACCCGCCGATATTGCTGTTTGGGGCTTCGAGGTGACTGTGGGTCCGTCATCTCGATCAATCCGGCAGCAAGCGCGGGGCTCAAGTAACTCTTGCGGAAGGTGGCGTGATGAGAGAGGCCTAATTGATGCATCAGTTCGCTGGTCTTGAACGCGGCACCAGCCGGCATCACGCTCAACAGGCGCGCTACTTGGTCGGTTACTTGGTCGGTTACTTGGTCGGTTACTTGGTCATTTTCTGCCGCATCGGTAAGCGCCCGCAGCAAAGCTGTGAGCATGTAATCGACAAACGGGGTAGCTTCTGCCGCCTGGTCGGCCGCGGCCAGAGCAGCGTAGTAGGCGTCCTGCTGCTCACGGATAACTGTTTCGACCGGCAGATACGCCAATACCGGCCGCCACTGACTGAGCAGCAACGTCTGCCACAACCGACCCATCCGTCCATTACCGTCAGCAAACGGGTGGATGAACTCAAAT
This sequence comes from Pseudomonas sp. NPDC008258, assembly GCF_042956345.1. NCBI lineage: Bacteria > Pseudomonadati > Pseudomonadota > Gammaproteobacteria > Pseudomonadales > Pseudomonadaceae > Pseudomonas > Pseudomonas sp. NPDC008258. Next base: position 10,167 of record NZ_JBIBGE010000001.1, on the reverse strand, counting down.
TCGTAGTGGAATACACAACTGCTGATCAGAGGGTGCCAATTATTGTTGGAGAGCCAATGCAATAAATCCTGCATCAAGGTTGCTACCCGGCTGGCAGGTGGCGCCATATGCAGCAGGCGCGAGCCCCTATAGATGCCCACGCCACCCCGCCGGTAGCACCCTGAGTCATCAATCAGTCCACGCATCAGCATTCCGTGGGCTGAAAGCAGATCGCTCTGGGAATCGGCACACCAGCCAGGCATCGCATCATAGGTTGCGAATGCGTTGCGCACCTCCTGAATCTCCCGCGGCAGACCCAAAACCCGCTTGCCATCCAGCAAGGCAGTTACCTGCTCTACGCTGAGCGTGTTGTTCTCTATCGCAAGCGATGCCTGGATGGTGCGAATGCGGTTACCTCGGCGCAACTGTGGGGTCAGCGCAGCATCTCGATGGGCAGCCAAAAACCCCACTTGCTCACTGATTTCGGCAACCAGAGCCAGAATGTGGGGTGTCACCGTAAATGGTGGTTGGTAGATACTCATTGCCTGCGGTCCCCGGGAATCAGCCGCCACCTTAATCCACAGATCGCGCGAGGGTAAAGGAAGCACGAAGATCACTTCACAAATTCCTGAACTGATTATTTGCCTCCAGCGATTTGTTGCCTTGCCAACCACCTCCAGAATCGCTTCACCATAATCACAAAAACCGTGAGGCCACTCCCGTGGACCAGACACTCCAGGTGCGGCAAGCCGCCGCCGACCTCGTTGCCGCGTTTGCCAGCAACGATACCGCCCGCTATTTCGCCTGCTTCAGCGAAGACGCCACCTTCCTCTTCCACACCTTGCCGCAACCACTGCTGTCGCGCCGCGCCTACGAAGACCTCTGGGCCCAGTGGCAGGCCGAGGGTTTTGCCGTGCTCGCCTGTGAGTCGGGCAACGCTCAGGTGAGCCTGCAAGGTGATGTGGCGATCTTCATGCACGATGTGGCCACACACATTCGTATCGCCGGTGAAGAACTGCAATTGAGCGAGCGCGAGACCATCGTCTTCCGCCGCGATGGCGACCAGTGGCTGGCCTGCCATGAGCACCTGTCGGTCGTCTCGCCGGCCTGATCACCTTTTTACGCGGCCCTGCCGCCCTGCCATCGCACCCACAAGAAGGCCCGCGCACTGCGCCGGCTACAACAACCGCGCTGGAGCATCACCATGAGCCACTCGACCGGTATCGAGACCAACGGCGTAGAACAGATCCCCGCCGATCAACGCGACGCCTCCCCACTGGACCTGTTCCGCCTGATTTTCGGCGGTGCCAATACCTTCGCCACGGCCGTGCTGGGCAGTTTCCCGGTGCTGTTCGGGCTGTCGTTCCAGGCAGGCGTGTGGGCGATTTTGCTCGGCGTCGGCGTGGGCGCGCTGATTCTTGCGCCGATGGGCCTGTTCGGGGCGCTGAACGGCACCAACAACGCGGTGTCGTCGGGCGCACACTTTGGCGTGCACGGGCGTATCGTCGGCTCGTTCCTGTCGCTGCTCACGGCGGTGGCGTTCTTCTCGCTGTCGGTATGGAGCTCGGGGGATGCCCTGGTCGGCGGTGCCAAGCGCCTGGCTGGCCTGCCGGAAACCGACCTCACCCTGGGCCTGGCCTACGGCCTGTTCGCCGTGCTGGTGCTGGTGGTGTGCATCTTTGGCTTCCGCTTCATGCTGTGGGTCAACAAGATTGCCGTGTGGGCTTCGAGCCTGCTGTTCCTGCTGGGCATCGTCGCCTTTGCCGGGCCATTCGACGCCGGCTATGCCGGTAGCGTCAACCTGGGCCAGGCGGGCTTCTGGGCGGCGTTCGTCGGCGCGGCGATCCTGGCCATGAGCAACCCGGTGTCCTTTGGCGCCTTCCTGGGCGACTGGTCGCGCTACATCCCGCGTGAAACACCCAAGGCGCGCATCATGCTGGCGGTGATTGCTGCCCAGGGTGCAACGCTGATTCCGTTCCTGTTCGGCCTGTGCACCGCCACCCTGGTAGCGACCCAGGCACCGGACTACATCGCCGCCAACAACTATGTGGGCGGCTTGCTGGCAGTGGCACCAAGCTGGTTCTTCCTGCCGGTTTGCCTGATTGCGGTGATCGGCGGCATGTCCACCGGCACCACCGCGCTGTATGGCACCGGCCTGGACATGTCCAGCGTGTTCCCACGCCTGCTCAGCCGCGCCGGCGCCACGTTGCTGATCGGTGTGCTGGCGATCGGCTTCATCTTCGTCGGCCGCTTCACCTTCAACCTGGTACAGAGCGTGTCGACCTTTGCAGTGCTCATCATCACCTGCACCAGCCCCTGGATGGTGATCATGATCCTCGGCCTGATCACCCGCCGCGGCTTCTACCACGCCGATGACCTGCAGGTATTCACCCGCGGCCAGCGTGGCGGCCACTACTGGTTCCTGCATGGCTGGAACTGGCGCGGCATGGGGGCGTGGATCCCCAGCGCGGCGGTTGGCCTGTGCTTCGTCAACCTGCCAGGGCAGTTCGTCGGCCCGCTGGGCGACCTGGCCGGTGGCATCGACCTGAGCCTGCCGGTCACCCTTGGCCTGGCTGGCGTGCTGTACCTGCTGCTGCTCAACCTGTTCCCTGAACCTGCTGGCGTGTATGGCCCTCAAGGGCCGCGTTGGGTGCGCTGCAAAAGCACTGCGCACACGCCGGTAACCACTGCCGAAATGGCCTGACTGGAAACCGACCATGACCACTTCCCACTACATTGCCGGCCGCTGGGTCGAAGGCCAAGGCAGCGACTGCATCAGCGTCAATGACCCTGCGCTCGGGCAACCGTTCGCCGAGTTCATGGCGGCCAGCGTTGCCCAGGTCGACCAGGCCGTGGCCGCCGCCCGCGGCGCCCTGTCCGCCTGGAAAAGCACCAGCGCCAGCGAGCGCGCCGCTTACCTGCGCGGCTTTGCCGAACAGCTCGGGCAGCGCCGTGAAGCGCTGATCACGTTGCAAATGCGCAACAACGGCAAGCCACGTCACGAAGCCGAGATCGATCTGGACGATGCCATCGCCACCTTCAGCTACTACGCCGAGCTGGCAGAACAGCTGCCATCGAAGAACCGCGATGTGCCGCTGGCCGTGCCAGGCTTCACCGCCCGCACCCGCCTGGAGCCAGTGGGTGTGGTCGGCCTGATCGTGCCGTGGAACTTCCCGCTGGTGACCAGCGCCTGGAAGCTCGCGCCAGCCCTGGCCGCCGGCTGCACCGTGGTGCTCAAGCCTTCGGAAATCACCCCATTGATCGAGCAGGCCTACGGCCAGATCGCCGATGCCCTGGGCCTGCCGGCTGGCGTGCTGAACATCGTCAACGGCAAGGCCGAGACCGGTGCCGCGCTGAGCAGCCACAATGGCCTGGACAAGCTGTCGTTCACCGGCAGCAACAGCGTAGGCAGCCAGGTGATGCGCAGCGCGTCGGCGCAGTGCCGGCCGGTGACGCTGGAGCTGGGTGGCAAGTCGGCAATCGTGGTATTCGATGATTGCGATGTGGACCAGGCGGTGGAATGGATCGTCGCCGGCATCACCTGGAACGCCGGGCAGATGTGCTCGGCCACTTCGCGGCTGCTGGTGCAGGACGGTATCGCCGATGCGCTGCTGCCGCGCTTGCAGGCAGCCCTGGAAAACCTGCGGGTGGGCAACCCGCTGACCGAAGAAGCCGACATGGGCCCACTGACCAGCCAGGCGCAATGGCTGAAGGTGGCCAGTTACTTTGCCACCGCACGCGAGGAAGGTTTGCAGTGCCTGGCCGGTGGCAAGGCGCTTGACCGTGACGGCTGGTTCGTCAGCCCGACGCTGTATACCGATGTGCCGAAACACAGCCGCCTGTGGACCGAGGAAATCTTTGGCCCGGTGCTGTGCGCACGGCGGTTTGCCAGTGAGGAACAGGCGGTTGCCGAGGCCAACGACAGCCGCTTCGGGCTGGTAGCTACCGTCTGCTCCGCTGACCTGGAACGTGCCGAGCGCGTGGCCGATGCGCTGGAGGTTGGCCATGTGTGGATCAACTCGGTACAGGCGGTGTTTGTCGAAACCTCGTGGGGCGGCACCAAAGGCAGCGGGATCGGCCGTGAGCTGGGGCCTTGGGGGTTGTCGGCCTACCAGTCGGTCAAGCATGTGACCCGGTGTTTGGGCTGATATTGCAAGGGGCCGCGTTGCGGCCCATTCGCCGGCAAGCCAGCTCCCACCTCGACCGCATCGGCCTCAAGCTATGTGCAGTACCTGTGGGAGCAATGGTTTTGCTCAAAATCCAAAATCTTGCGCAGTCCCTGTGGGAGCTGGCTTGCCGGCGATCGAGGGCGAAGCCCTCGCCTTGGCCCCTCGGATGTGGGACCTGTCCCAACCTGAAACCCACTGCTTCGGCTGGAGGTAGCGACACATTGATAAATCGTCTCGCCCGAACCGCTGAATAGTGAGACTCTCCTCTCAAGGCAGTTGCTGTGCCGACATCAGTGTCAACCAGCTACAGCCGCTAACGAGGACGAAATCATGAATTATGACGACCAGTTGATCGAAGACGCGGTGCTTGCCTTGCTGGCGACCTTCAGCTTCAACGGCGGTAATGCCTGGAAAGGCTTCGATTTCGAGGTGATGAACAAGCTGCATGAGCAAGGGTTCATCACCAAACCGCAGGGCAAGGCGAAGTCTGTCTGGTTGACACCTGAGGGCATGGATAGAGGCAAGCTGATCGCAGATCGGCTTTTCGCTGAGAGTCCTGGCAAAGAAAAGCTCGAAGATTGATGCTGGCTTCTCTGGCCTCTTCGCGGGCACGCCCGCTCCCACAGGGATAGCACAGGCCCGAACCGCGAAAAGGCCGGCACAAGCAGAACAAAACTGCGCCCCGCGTGACTTTCCCCTCCCCCCGCAAAGTCCCACTTCCTGGTACCCCCACAATCACAACACCAGGCCGGACCACCCATGCACCCTCAACGCACCGCCTTGCACAACGAACTGCACGCCCGCCCGTCGCTGTACTTCGACGGCCCGGCGCATGTCTTCCACCTGGCCCTGCTCGGCGGTGATGCCGCGTGCGCTGCACTGCTGCAACGCTGCTGCCCGGATGCTCTGGACTGTGCAGCAGCCCAGGGCATCACCCGCCTTGATGGCCACCCGTTCAAGTGGGAACGGCACACCGAGTTCTTTACCCTGACCCTGGTGGTGCCGTGCAGCAACACCGGGACAGAATGGCAAAGCCTGCCCCCTGTGCTGGCCGATGCGATTGCCCCGCAGGCGGCGCAGGTAATCAACGCCGTGCAGGTGCTGGTACGTGACGAACAGGACTTGAACCTGGCCCATTACGGCTTCAAGGACCCGTGCGGCTCGTGCGTTGGCGGTGGCGATGCGGTGGTGTGGAGCGACTTCCGCCTGACTGACGATGGCACCAACCGCTTCCTGTTCATCAACCGCCGCCTCAATGCCTACCGCCAGGGCCGCATGATCCGTCGCCTGCTGGAGATCGAGACGTACCGCATGATGGCCTCGTTGACCCTGACCACGGCCAAGGCCCTGAGCCAGGAACTCGATACCTTCGACAAGACTTTGGTCAGCCTTTCCGAGCGCAGTGCCGGGGGCGATGGGCATGATTCCAAAGGGCTGCTGGAGGCCATCGCCCACCTGTCACGCCAGGTAGTCAGCCGCACGGTGAAAAACCGCCACCGCTTCGGCGCCACCCAGGCCTATGCACAGTTGGTGTTCGAACGCCTGGGCGAGCTGCGGGAAAGCCACGTGGGCGACTGCCAGCGCCTGGGGGTGTTCATCGAGCGCCGGTTCAAACCCACTGTGCGCTATTGCGCAGCAACCGAGCAGCGGCTTGAGCAATTGGCGAAGAACGTGGCGAACCTGGGCGACCTGTTGCAGGCACGGGTACAGGTAGAGATGGAAGAACAGAACGCCGAGATCCTGCGCAGCCTCAATGCCCGGGCCGACGCCCAGGTGAAGATCCAGCGGGCGGTGGAAGGGCTGTCGATCATCGCCATCACCTACTACCTGCTGAACTTGTTCAAGCTGCTGTATGGCGGGCTGAATGTGTTGGGGTTGGGGTTGACGGCGCGGGATGGGCTGTTGGCCATGGCGCCGCCTGTACTGTTGGTGTTGCTGGTGATCCTGCTGCGGATCAGGCAGGCCAAGCAGCATTGAATTCGGGGGCGCTTTGCGCCCCCGCTCTTCACACCGACTCGTCAGCGGGGCGAGAGCCCCCCTGGACCAGCACCATGCTTTGCGGCGACGACAGCGGGATGCCCTCGTCGCGCAACCGCCCAAGAATGGTGAACAGCAAGTCGCTACGGGTACCCGAAACCTGCCGCGGCCCCGCTACATAACCACTGACCCCAATCACCATCCCGCTGCTGGTCAGGTCCTTGAACGATACCGACGTAGCCGGCGCATCCAGAATCGCCTCATGCTCGTGGTACGCCGCCAGCAACAGCTCACGTACACGGTTGGCATCGGTCTCCAGCGGCAGTGTCAGGGTGATGCCGACCACGCCCAGCGCATTGCCCATGGTCACGTTGCGCACGTTCTGCGAAATGAACTGCGAGTTGGGCACGATCACCGTCGAACGGTCAGACATCTGGATCTCGGTGGCGCGCACGTTGATGCGGCGGATATCACCCTCCACGCCCGCCAGGCTGACCCAGTCGCCCACCTTCACCGGGCGCTCGGTCAGCAGGATCAGGCCGGAGATGAAGTTCTGCACGATCTGCTGCAAGCCAAAACCGATACCTACCGAAAGCGCACTGACCACCCAGGTCAGGCTGGTGAGGTTGATGCGCAAGGTCGACATCACCAGCATGGCCAGGAACAGGAAGCCCAGGTAACCCACCAGGGTCACCAGCGAGGCGCGCATGCCGGCGTCCATGTCGGTTTCCGGCAGCAGCCGATCGCTCAGCCAGCGCTTCACCACACGAATGGCGAACAAGCCACCGAAGAAGATCGCCAGGGCCAGCAGGATGTCCTGCGGCACGATGTTCAAGTTGCCAAGCAGCTTGCCGCCAGTGCCGTCCCAGTCACCCAGGCTCAGCAGCAGTTCGCTGGGGCTGGTGCCCGACGGCATCAACACCAGCAACAACGCCAGGAACAGCACGATGGTGCGGCCGATGCCGGCCAGTATGGTACTGGCCTGCGCCTGATGGCGCGGTGCCAGGCCCAGGGTGGCGGCCAGCGCCAGGCCGCCGGGCTGGCGTGGCGACAGCAGGGTTTCGCACAAGTCGCCGAAGAACGTGGTCAGCAAGTAGGCACAGGTGACCACCAGGCTGACCCACAGCAGCTTCGCGGTAAGGAAGTAGGCAAGGGTCAGGTAGCCCGCGAGCAGCGCCAGCACAATCAACGTCAACCAGATGACCATCACGAACGGGATCAGCCCGGCCAGGCCCGTGGGGCGCTCCAGTTCATGCTTGCGCAGGGTGTGACGGTACCGCAGCAGCGCGCCGGCAAAAATGCACGCCACCACCAGCGCGGTCAGCCCGTTGACGGCCACGGTCAGCGCCAGGCTGGCGCCGATCACACTGTTCATGCGCTCCATGGTCATCATGACCATCAGCGCCAATGCCAGCACCTTGGGGAACCAGCCCAGCGCACTGGCGACTTCGTCATGGATCGCCGGCAGCCGCCAGGACGGGCGCTGCAGCATCAGCATGGCGCGGCCAAGGCCGGTGATGAAGGCGCTGAACACCACCAGGGTGAGAATGTGGTTGGTGAGGCTGGCAATATCGGCGCCCAACTCGGCGCTGCTCTCCAGCCCCCAGCGCAGCAGCGACACAGAGCCAGCAATGGTGCCCAGGGTTGCCAGGCTGACGCCCAGGGCCAAGGCGCTGCGGCGCAGTCGGCCCTCGGGCAACCAGCCGACCATGGCACTGGCCAGCAACCGCTCGAGTACGCGCCGCACCAAGGTCCAGACCAGAATCGCCGCCACCAGGCTGGCGAGGAACAGCCAGCGGTTCTCGGCGCTGAAGGCACTGCCGATGGCATCGGCAGCCTCGCCGCGCAGGTCACGCAGGCGCGCCACGTCATCCTGGGTGGGGCGGATGATGCTTTGCCAGAACGCCGGGCTCAGTGGCGAAGCCGCGCGGCTGGTGATCTGCGAGTTGAACTGGCTGCGGCGCAGGTTGACGATTTGCGTGGACAGGTCCCGGGCCGACTGGGTCAGCTTGGTAGCCTGATCCTGCTGGGCTACCAGGGCCTTTTTCTCGGCCTCCAGCGCTTTGCGCTGCTGGGTCAGGGTGGCCGCCTCGTCCGGCTGGACCGGGCCGATGACCTTCAGCTTGTCGTCGAGCTTGCCTACGTCAGCGGTGCGCTGTGCACTCAGTGCATCCGCCTGGCGTTGCACCTGCATCGCGGCCAGGCGCAGTTGCGACAGGAGGTCGTCGTTGGCTTCGCTGGTGACGCCCTGGCGGATCAGGTCCAGCCGGTCACTCAGTTGTTCAATGCTGGCGTTTTCATCCAGCGCTGGCGCTTCGGCAGCTGCCAGGTTGGACAATGCCGTGGTCGGGGCCGACCAGGCCGGGCTGGCAAGCGCCAACATCAGGACCATAAGGCCTGCGCAATAGCGGGCAAGGCTGACACGCCTCATCGAAGTTTCCTCTTTACGACTCGATTTGGCGGGGGATTCTACGCGGCTTCAGGCAATCAGGAGAGTGCCGTTTCTCGCTTCAGCAACTGCTGCTTGCGCTCGACACCCCAGCGATAGCCACTGATGTCGCCGTCGCGGCGCACTACCCGATGACAAGGGATGGCCACGGCGATGTGATTGGCCGCGCAGGCCATGGCCACCGCACGCACTGCCTTGGGCGCGCCGATGCGCTCGGCGATGTCGGTGTAACTGACCCGGGTGCCTGCCGGCACCTCGCGCAGGGCCTGCCACACCCGCTCCTGGAACGCAGTGCCCTGCACATCCAGCGGCAAGGCCAGGCCCAGCGCCGGAGCCTCGACGAAACCCACCACTTCGGCAACCCGTTGCTCGTAGCCGCTGTCGCCGCCAATCAGGCGGGCTTTGGGAAACTGGTCTTGCAGTTCTTGCAGCAGGGCTTCGGGGTCGTCGCCCAGCAAAATGGCGCAAATACCCTTCTCGCTCTGGGCCACCAGAATCGCGCCCAGCGAACACTGGCCAACAGCAAAGTGGATGGTTGCCCCTGTGCCACCGGAGCGGTACTGCCGGGGCCGCATGCCCAATCGCTGGTCGGCACTTTCGTAGAAGCGGCTGTTGGAGTTGTAGCCAGCGTCGTAGATGGCGTCGGTGACGGAGCGCTGGCCATCTTCCAGATGCTCACGCAGGCGCCGGGCGCGAAAGGCGGTGGCGTAGGCCTTGGGGGTAACACCGGTTTCAGCCTTGAACAAGCGGTGCAGGTGGAAGGGGCTGACGGCCAGCTGCGCGCTGAGCTGGTCGAGGCTGGGCGCAGGATCGCTGGTTTCGATAAGGCGGCAAGCACGGGTGACCAGTTGGCTGTGGCAGGTGGTGCTGGCCTTGGCGATACAGCGTTTGCAGGCGCGGTAACCGGCCGCTTCGGCGGCAACAGGGGTGTCGTAGAATTCGACGTTGCTGCGCTTGGCCATCCGGGATTTGCAGCCGGGGTGGCAATAGACGCCGGTGGTGCGGACGGCGTAGACGAAGTGGCCGGTGGCGGTGGTGTCGCGGGACTCGACGGCTTGCCAGCGTTGGTCGGGAGTGGTGTACAGAGTCATGGGTCAGCATCCAGATAAGTTGTCGTCTGTGCTGGCCTCTTCGCGGGTAAACCCGCTTGTATGGTAGGACTTGAAGGGAGGAGGAGGGTCATAACTCGCTTCTGACTGTTCGCGCAGTACAGACCGTGGGAGAAATCACCCCTCCTCCTTTCAACACCCAAGCGCCGATAAGGAATGCCTCGTTTGCAAGCGACGATAGATGCAAGCCTGCGCCAGGGTGTGCCCTTCAAGTCACACTACGCTACAAGGAGCAGCTATTCATGGCAATGACCGCAACCCCAATCGAAGCTGGCGTGGACACCGCCAAAGATGAATTGGTGATTCAAGCTGCTCCGAACACCAAGCCCTTCGCCATCCCTAACACCTCTAAAGCAATCAAAGCCTGGCTCAAAACGCTGCCCAAAGGCTCAGCGCTGGCCATCGAAGCGACCAGTACCTATCACATGGAAATGGCGGAGCAAGCCCATGCTGCGGGCTTCGCGGTATACGTTATTGATGGACT